>CALCIA010000306.1 GCA_937907435.1 uncultured Actinomycetes bacterium | reverse complement strand
CCCATGAGGAGCCCAGGACACCCCCGCGCCATCTCGGACGGCCGCCAGCCCCCCGGACCCCCGCCCGTCCCTAAGCCGCCGCCCCAACCCCCCGGCGCCCGTCCTCCACACGCGACCGAGCGTCGAGCTCCAGCGCGCGGCGGCGCACCACGGCGGCGCCGCCCTTCGACGGGGCGAAGGCGACGCCGCGGAAGCTTTCGCGCTCGCCGGGCTCGGTCGTCGTCTGGAGCTCGAAGTTGCGCAGGAGGGTGCGGAGGACGACGTCGATCTCGAACTGGGCGAAGGCGGCGCCGAGGCAGCGGCGCAGGCCGCCGCCGAAGGGGATCCAGGCGTAGGTGTCGGGCTTCTTGCCGAGGTGGCGGTCGGGCTCGAAGCGGGAAGCGCGCTCGTGGAAGCGGTCGTCGTGGTGGAGCGGTGCGATGCCGGTGACGATGCTCGCGCCGGGCGGGATCAGCCAGCTGCCGAGCTCGAACGGCTTCATCACCACGCGCCCGGTGGCGTTGATGACGGGGCGGACCCGCAGCACCTCCTCGGCGGTGGCGATCCGCAGCCCGTTCTCCTCGCCGCGCGCCTCGTCTTCGAGCCGGCGCAGGATCTCCGGGTGGCGGCGCAGGCGCTCGACGCTCCAGGCGAGCGCCGAGGCGGTCGTCTCGTGGCCGGCGACCAGCAGGGTGAGGAGCTCGTCGGCGAGGTCGGGCTTGTCGACCGCCCCGCCGTCCGCGAGCTGCGCGCGCAGCATCAGCGCCAGGATGTCGATGCGCTGCTCGAGGTCGGGGTCGGCGAGGTGCTGGTCGACCAGGGTGTCGGCGAGCCGGCGGTAGCGGGCGTGCATCCGCTTCCAGCGGGCGCCGGGGCTGATCCGGCCCCAGTCGCGGCGCAGGATCGGGATCGTCACCAGGCGCTGGCCGAGCTTCGTCATCGGCGGCAGCAGCCGTTCGAGTTCGGCCAGCTCGCGGCCCTCGGCGCCGAACACCGCGCGCAGGATGATCCGCAGCGTGATCGTCTGGAAGGACTCGATCGAGGCGAACTCGACTCCCTCGCGCCAGCCCGCCATCTCGCGCAGCGCCTCCTCTTCGATGATCGCCTCATAGGACCGCATGCGCTCGCCGTGGAAGGGCGGCAGCAGCATCCGCCGCTCGCGCAGGTGGCGGTCTTCGTCCATCGAGAAGAGCGAGCCGGGGCCCAGCACTTCCCCGAGCGGGTTTTTGCCGCCGTGCAGCACGTCGGCCTTCGCCGTGTAGACCTGTTTCACGAGATCGGGCCGGGTGACGAGCACCATCGTCCCGAACCCCGGCATCTGCAGCGTCAGCGCATCCCCATACCGGCGCTGGAGCCGCTTGACCATCGCGTTGCGGGCGACCAGGAAGGTGATCCCGTTGAGCAGCTTCGGCGTCTTCGGCCCGGGCGGGAGGCGATACGTGTCGCTCGTCATGCGGGGCATGGTACTCATGAGTACCGTCCTGTCAAGCGGCGCCGTCCGTTCAGCCCTCGTCAGCGGGCAGCAGCTGGTAGGCACCGCCCTGCAGCGGCTCGACCGGGCGGAAGTCGCGCTCGTCGAAGGACAACAGGCGGCGGGTGTCGAAGCGCGCGGCCAGGACGACCACCGAGCAGTCGGCGAGGCCGAGCTCGAGGTCGGCATAGCGGGCGTCGAGGCTTGCCACGGTGGCGTAGTCGCCGGGCGCCAGGCACGCCACCTCGAAACGGCGGGCGGCAAGATCCTCGAGGAAGGCACGGCGGGCGGCCTGCCCGAGGCGGACCCCGAGCATGTAATCGACCTCGGCGGCGACCGGTGCCGGGACGATCAGATCGCCGCGCTCGTGGCGGACCAGCTCCAGAAGACGGTCACGTTGCGGCTCGGCCCGGTCGGCGAGCGCGACGAGCGGCGCCGCGTCGCAGATCAGCGTCACTCGCCGAAGCCGTCCAGGAGGTCCGCCGCGGGGATCTCCGAGATCGGCCGCGGATCGTCATCGATGCGGTCGAAGCCACGCGCGAGCGCGAAGTTTCGGTCCCCCTTGCCGCCGGGGTCGTAGGCGCTGATCGCATCACGGACGATCTCGGCCTGGGACCGCCCCAGGTGCTCGGCGAGGTCGGTGAGCCGACGGATCTGATCCGCATCCAGGTAGACGCTCGTCTTCAGCCTGCCGGCCTTGGATGTGCCTTTCAGCTCGGGCATGCATCGAGTGTAGGGCATACATAGGGTACGCGCTTCCTCGGCCCGTCAAGGGGCTCACTCGGGGGCGGTGAGGACCAGTTGGCGGAGGCGCCAGGTGATCGTCGCCTCGGCCTCGCCTTGGGCGATGCGCTCGAGCGCGGCGGCAAGGGCGTTCAGCTCCTCGGGCTCGTGGGCGGCGGTGACCTCGGGGCGGTCGCGCCAGGTCTCGAGGTTCATCGCGAACATCCGCGCCGCGACCGCGGCGGGCGGGGAGAATTCGGCCACCGCGTTGCTGCGCAGCGCCGGGTGCTCGCGCAGGCCTTCGTCGAGTTTGGGACCGATGTCGAGCAGGTGGTCGTTGGCGGCGAGCATCTGCCGCTGCAGGTCGAGGTAGCCGGCGAGGGTCGGGTCCTCGGTGGCGACCCCGTCGACCTCCTCCAGCAGGAGCGCGCCGCGCTCGGACAGGCGGCCGCGCCAGACGTCGATCGCGGCGAGCGGGTCGCGCAGGTGGGTGAGCAGCATGCGGGCGAAGATCAGGTCGGCGTCGGTGACTTCCAGGGGGAGGTCGAGGACGTCGGCGCAGAGCAGGCGGGTGCGGTCGTCGGCGAGGCGCTTCGCCGCCGCGGCGACGTAGGCGGGGGAGGCGTCGACGCCGAGGATGCGGGCCGGGCCGACCGTCGCGCGGATCAGCTCGGTGGTGAAGCCCGGCCCGCAGCCGAGGTCGACCGCGAACCCCGGCGCCGCGCCCGCCCGTGTCAGCAGGAACTGGCGCGTGGTCCGCGCGAAGGTCGCCGCGACGAGCGCGAGCCGCCGCGCCGCGAGGTCGGAGTCGCCGAAGGTGTAGTCGCCGCCGCTCATCGCGCCCCGCCGCGGGCGGGGCGAGCCGCCATCGGTCGGTCGTCGCCGCCCATCGTGCTCACGCCCCACCCACCTTGACCGCGCTTCGCAGCGCCGTCGCCAGGTCGCCTTTGCGCCCGACCTTTACGCCGCCGAGGCCGAGCCACTCCGACACGAGCCGCAGTTCGTCGGCCAGCTCGCGCGCGGCCTCACTCGCCTCGACCCAAGGCTCGGCGAACGCGCCGACCACTCGCAGCACGCCCGCCTGGCGGTCGCTTTTCAGGTCCACCCGGGCGACCAGCCGGTCGCCGAGCAGGAACGGGAGGACGTAATAGCCGTGGACGCGCTTCGGCGCCGGGACGTAGATCTCGATCCGGTAGCGGAAGTCGAAGAGGCGTTCGGTCCGCTCGCGCGCCCAGACCATCGAGTCGAACGGGGTCAGGAGGGCGCGCCCCCGCACGCGGCGCGGCACCTTGAGGTCGTGCGGCGCGTAGGCGGGCGCGCTCCAGCCCTCGACCGCGACCGTGCGCAGCGCCCCCGCCTCGACCAGCTCGGCGACCCGCGCCTTCGACTCCTTGCGCGGCAGGCGGAAGTAATCGCCGAGGTCGGGCTCCGTCGCCACCCCGAGCCGGCGCGCGGCGAAGAGCAGCAGCTCGCGCTGGGCCTCGGCCTCGGGCGGCGTCGGCATCGCCAGGACCGCGGCGGGGAGGACCCGCTCGGGCAGGTCGTAGAGGCGCTCGAAGTTGACCCGCCGCTCGGCCGTCACCTGGCCGGAGAAGAAGAGGTACTCGAGTGCTTTCTTGCCCGCGTTCCAGTTCCACATCTCGCCCGCCCGGCGGACGCGCTTGGGGCTGCCGATCGCCGCCGCGCGGAGCGGCCCCTCGTCCCGGACCAGCTCCAGCACCCGCCGCACCAGCCCCGGCTCGTCCTTGGCGACGCGCGCCACGCCCGTCCAGGCGAGCTGGTCGGCGCGCGCCATCCGCCAGCGCAGCAGCGGCTGCATGTCGATCGGGATCAGCGAGGCCTCGTGGCCCCAGTACTCGAAGAGCTCGCGCCGGTCCGGCCGCGCCCGCCCGTTCTGCCCGTCCTGGTGGACCGTCAGCTGGTCGAGCGTCTCCCGCGGGTACGGCCCCAGCCGCGAGAACAGCGGCATGTAGTGGGAGCGGCTGAAGACGTTGACCGAGTCGAGCTGGACGATGCCGACCCGGTCGAGCGCCCGCCGCAGGTGCCGCACGTCGACCCGCCCCCGCGGCCGCGGCGCCGCGAGCCCCTGCGCCGCGATCGCCGCCCGCCGCGCCTGCGCGGCGCTCAGCTCGATCTCGGCGGGGACGGCGACGGCCACGCGCCGATTCTCACCGACGCGGCGCGCCGGCGCGGAGCGGCGCGGGGCCGACTCCAGTGAGTTCGCACTTTGCCGCGCATAGCGCGGCAAAGTGCGAACTCACCCGTCAGCGCTTGAGGACCAGGGAGCCTTTCGCGGTGAGGCTCCCGGCGGTGGCGGTCAAGGTGACCGTCGACTTCTTCTTGGCCTTCACCGTCAGCTGCACCTTCGCCGTGACCGTCCAGGACCCGCCGGCGCTCAGCACCGGCAGCCTCTGCTTTTCCGGCTTGACGAGGACCCCGCGCGGCGCCTTCAGCCGCAGCGAGCCGGGGGCCGTCGCCGCGCCGCCGGTGTCGGCGACCGTGATCCGGACCGTCTTCCACTTGCCGACCTTCAACTTCAGCGGCTTCGCCTTGGCGATCGAGAGCGCCGCGGCGGGCTGGGGCGCGGCGGGCGCCGGCGCCAGGCTCGGGGTCGGTGCCGGGGGCGTGGCCGGCGGTGGCGGCGGGACGGCGATCGGGAAGATCAGCATTTCCGGGACCCTGGGCCAACTCGGGTCGTTCACGTAGGCCACCCCGCAGTTGAAGGGCCCGTCGACGGCTTTCGGCACCATCGCCGACAGGGTCGTCGTCGTGCCGACCGTGGATTTCACCGCCACACCGAGGGTTTCGGGCAGTTTTGGTTCAGCGGCAGCGCTTTCGATGATCCGCCAGACCGGTGGTATGTCTTCCGCGTACTGGTATTCGAAGGCGAACATCGGGAAGGCGGGGGTGTTGAACGCGAGGAGACTGCAGGTGTTCGTGGTGACCAGTCCGGCCGCCATCTGCATTTCGGACGGTTCCGCTTCGGTCCCGGGTGACGGTGCCGCGACCGTCGTGACGGTGAAGGTCTGCGAGCCGGTGGCCGAGTTGTATTCGGCCTTCGCGGCGATGACGTCAGCCTGGGGGTTGAGCGAGGGGTTCGCGGGCGCCGTCGCTTCGCCGACGCGGACCTCGGCCGAGGCGCTCGCGGCGAGGGCGAGAGCCAGGAGGGCAACGGCGAGGATGGACGGGACGAGGAGTCTGCGCGCGCGTTTCATGGACGCGAAACGCTGTCAGTCCTCCCCGCGGGAGAAAAGGGGCCCAGGGGCCTACCGAAGGGGACCCAGACCCCCTCAGCCGCGCCGCGACCGGTCGTCGCCGAAGAAGCGCGAGCCGCAGGTGCCGATCAGCTCGACGAGTCCCCAGATGACCAAGAGCGAGGCCCCGCAGAACGCCGCCAGGCCAGGCGAGACGTAGGCCGCGATCGCGACCAGGCACAAGGGCAGTAGAAAGCGCTCCATCCCCACCATTGTCCTCCGCCTACCCGCTCGAAAGCCACCCCGAAACTGACGAATACGTGGCGTCTTCCGGACCACTCGCGCCGGAGGGAGGCAGCTCAGGCCCTGGTCGGCCTCGCGTTCGACTCCAGCCAGTCGAAGACGCGTTCGTTGCGCAGCTGCGGCGCCAGCGGCTCGCAGTGATACTCGGCGCCCTCGGCGACGGTGAACTCGAGCAGCGTGCTGGAGCGGCCGATCCAGCGGTGCAGCTGCTGCTGCTGGCCGGGGAAGGATGCTTCCAGCTCGGGGGCGGTGATCGCGGTCGGCATCGGGATCCGCCGCGCTTCGGCCTGGCTGAGGACGAAGCGCCGCGCGTTGCTCATCCGTTCGTAGCCGCCGCCGTTCCCGTAGATCTCGGAGCGCTTGGCGACGGCGAAGCGGGCGGCTTCGGGGAGTTTCGCGGGGATCTCGTCCCAGGCGCGGTCGAAATCGGCGGCGCGCCCTTCGGCGAGCAGCTTCAGCAGGAAGCCGGGCAGTTGGCGCCGCCAGCTGACGAAGGCGTCGGTGACGCCGGTGTCGGTGACGAGCGCGGCGAGGCGGTGCTCACGGGTCGCGGCGCGGGCGACGAGCAGGCCGCCGAAGCTCTGGCCGATCAGCGCGATCCGCCGCCGGTCGACCTCGGGCCGGGCGCGCAGGAAGTCGACCACCGGGGTGATCACCCGCTCCCAGTCGGGGATGAAGGGTTCGCTGCGGAGGAAGAGGTTCGAGCCCTGGCCGGGGCCTTCGAGGATCAGCGCGTTCCAGCCCCGTTCCAGCGCCGCGGCGCCGCCGTAGACGAACATGTCGATGTTCTGTGCGTCGGAGCCGTTGTTGAGGATCACGGTCGGTCGCCGCCCCTTGCCGCCCGGGCTCAGCATCCACCCCGGCAACGTGCCGGCGTCCCAGGGGATCCGCACCGGCTCGAAGCGCGGCCGGAACAGCGCCGCCGCCTTGGCGAAGGCCGCCTCCATCTCGGCGTAGACGACGCCCTCCTGCCGGCGGGTCGGGGTCTTCGAGGCGAGCGTGAAGAAGAGCGCCTGGTCGAGGTACATCGCGGCCCGCAGGTAGCTCGAACGGGCGCTCTCGGCCCGCCCCGCGGCCTCCTCCTTGTCGGCGCGGACGCGGGTCTGGCGGCCGAGCCGCAGGAACTCCTCGTAGGTCGCCCGGTAGGTATCGCCCTTGGCGTGGATGCGGTCGAAGGTGGCAAGCACCTCGCCGACCTCGGCGGCCCCGTATCCAGCCGCCCCGAGCGCGAAGAGCATCTGGAAGTTCAGCGCTTCTTCCTTGAAGAAGACGGTCGCCGGCCGCTTCTCGGAGTGCGCGCCGCCGGACTTGCCCGTGCCGGCCGCGCCGGCGAGCGTCGGCACGCCGACCAGCGCCCCGGCCGCACCCGCCGCGACAGCGCCGCCGAGCAACCTGCGGCGGGAGAGGGGCAAAATCTCGGAGTCCTTTGGCTCGCTCATGGGAAGAGATCCTTTCGTAAAGAGCGGACCGACCGACCCCCCGACCCACCCCGAGGAGTTCGCACTTATCCGCGCATACCGGTGAGTTCTGCGAACTCACCAGGGAGGGCTCAGGGCCCGCAAGCTGTCGCCCGGAAGGGACGGGACCCCGCAAGCTGTCGCCCGGTTGGAGACGCGCCCCTCTCGCCACGGCCCGGGCAGGCTGTGGCCGTGGCGAGAGGGG
>CALCIA010000305.1 GCA_937907435.1 uncultured Actinomycetes bacterium | reverse complement strand
TGCCACTCCCGACGCACTCCCGTGAGGCCCCCGCGCACGACCCTCCACACCTTCCGCACACCCGCCCCTCTCGCCACGGCCACAGCCTGCCCGGGCCGTGGCGAGAGGGGCGCGTCCTCCCCGGGCGACAGCTTGCGGGTCCTGGACCCTTCCGGGCGCCAGCCTGCGAGACCTGAGCCCTCCCGGGCGCCAGCTTGCGGGTCCCCATCCCTTCCCTCGGCGCCGCGCATGGCTCGGGGATGCCTGCGGAGCGACGGTTTGGGTCGCTACCCCTCCGGGGTCAGGCCGAGCATCGGCGCCAGGCGACGGAGCTCTTCGCGGTGGAGCTGGGAGAGCTCCTCGATCCGTTGCTCGCCGAGCGGGGTGAGGAAGAGGTGGACGATGCGGTGGTCGGTCTCGTCGCGGCGGCGCTCGACCAGGCCCGCGTCGACCGCCCGGTCGATCAGCTCGACCACGCTGTGGTGCTTGCTGACCAGGTAGTCGGAGAGCTCGCCGATCGTCGGCGCCGCCTCGCCCGGGTGGCCTTTGATCGCCAACAGGAGCTGGTGCTGGGCCGGGGTGAGGCCGACCGCGCGGGCCTTGTCCTCACTCCAGCGCAGGAAGTGGCGCAAAGCGGTGCGGAAGCCGAGCAGTTCCTCGTAGTCCCGCGCCGTGGGGCGCGCGGCGCGGGTCATCGCCGCCCGGCCGGGGTCGCGGCGCGGCCGACGCCGAGCATCTCGAGCGGGCGCAGCTCGCGGGTGCGGTGGCGCTCCTCGTCGAGGTCGTGCAGCCGCCCTTTCAGGAGCTCCTCGAGCCGCACGGTGCCGACCGGCGCCTCGGGCCGGGAGCGTTCGGCGACCGGCAGCTCGGTCCGCCCCGAGTCGGCCATCACGTAGGCGACGTGGCGCAGCGTGTCGTCGGTGTAGACGATCGGCGCGTCGTCGAGCGCCGTGGCCGCGCCGTCCAGCCGCGCCTCCGCCTCGTTGAACCCCGCGCCGACCCCGTTGGCGGTCGCGACCGCTGCCTCGATCTCGCTCATCACGTCGCCGACGAATAGCACCTCCAGCGGGTCGACGCTGTATTCGCGGGTGAGGTGGACGCCGTGGCGGGCGACCTTCTCGGTGAGGACGGAGCGGCGCAGGACGAGGATCGAGATCGCGTAGGCGGCGGTCGCGCCGATCACGAGCGGCAGCAGCGCTTCGTAGCGGTGGGTCAGCTCGAGGGCGAAGATGACGCCGGTGAGCGGCGAGCGCATGACCCCGCCGAGCACCCCCGCCAGGCCGATCAGCGGCCAGAAGCCGGCGGCGACGTGGGGGAAGATCTCCGCCTCGAGGCCGCCGAGCGCGCCGCCGATCATCAGCATCGGCGCCAGCACGCCGCCGGAGGTCCCCGAGCCGAGCGAGAGCGACCAGATCAGCGTCTTCACGATCAGGATCCCGACCATCAGGTTCACCGTCGCGGTGCCGTTCAGCTCGGCGCCGATCACGTCGTAGCCGACCCCGAGCGCCTGCGGCACGATCAGGCCGCCGATGCCGATGATCACGCCGCCGATCGCGGGCCACCACATCCAGTGGATCGGCAGGCGCGCGAAGCTGTCCTCGGAGAGGTAGACGAGCGAGGTCGCGAGCAGGGCGAGCAGGCCGGCGACCGCGCCGGAGACGACGCAGAGGACGTAGGAGCCGGCGTCGAGGTGGAGGCTGCCGGTCGGCATCGGGAAGATCGGGCCGCTGCCGAGCAGCGGGATGCGGATGACGGTGGCGACGGCGACCGCGGCGGTGACCGGGATGAAGCTGCGCGGCCGCCACTCGAAGAGCAGCATCTCGACCGCCAGCATGATCGAGGCGAGCGGCGCGTCGAAGGTCGCCGCCATGCCCGCCGCGGCGCCCGCGACGAGGAGCGTCTTGCGCTCGTCGGCGCTCAGGTGCAGGAGCTGGGCGGCGATCGAGCCGAAGGCGCCGCCGGTCATGATGATCGGCCCCTCGGCGCCGAACGGTCCGCCGGTGCCGATCGTCACCGCCGAGGCGAGCGGCTTCAGTACCGCCACCCGCGGCTGCACCTTGCTGCCGCCGGTGAGGATCGACTCGATCGCCTCGGGGATGCCGTGGCCGCGGATCTTCTCCGACCCGAAGCGTGCGACGAGGCCGACCACGAGCCCCCCGCAGATCGGCGCCAGCAGGATCACGAGGAAGGAGTGGTGGCCTTCGCCGGGGGCGACGAGCGCGGTGTCGAACCGCCCGTAGAAGATGAGGTTGGTGATCAGCCCGATCAGTCGCAGCAGGCACCAGGCGACGCCCGCGCTGAACGCCCCGATCGGCACCGCGAACGCGGTGATCGTGAGCAGGCGGCGGCTGACGTCGAAATCGCCGAGGTGGGGCAGGCCGGTGGAACGCGAGGAAGAGGCCACGGGGGAGAAAAAGTATCGGATCACGATATTTCGCTTTTGTGGCATCGATCACACGCCGCCGAGTTCCGCGCCAACGGCGGGTCGGCCGGGGGCATGTTCGAGGGCATGCCGCTGCTGCTCCTGCACAACGTCGGCGCCAAGTCGGGACAGGAGCACGTGACGCCGCTCGTCTACCTGAGCGAGGACGGGCGGACCTTCATCTTCGCCTCGAAAGCGGGGGCCCCGTCCCATCCCGGCTGGTTCCACAACCTGAAAGCCGAACCGAACGTCTCGATCGAGATCGGCGCCGACACCCGAGAAGTCGTCGCTGCGGAGGTGACCGGCGAGGAGCGGGACCGGATCTACGCGATCCAGTCCGAGCAGCAGCCCCAGTTCGCCGAATACGCACAGAAGACGGACCGAAAGATCCCGGTCGTCGAGCTGAAGTCCGTCTAGCGCGTCGGCCTACGCGCTGTGTGTCCGGCCGGTGGCCGGCACGCCGCGGGTACGGAGGGACCGTGACGGAATAGGGATCCGTCACGGAGATGTCGAGAACGCAGGCCTTCTGCCCGTGTTGTCCAACATCGACGACCGCGCTGCGTGGATTGACCGTGCTATAGGACGGTCAATCCACGCAGCGCGTTCTCGGACCCTCGATTCCGGGCCGAAAAGTGCCTCTGAGGGCCGGAAGGTGTGACGTTCTCGGCATCTCTGTGACCGATCCGGCCGCGGTGTGGAAGGTCTCGGACGCGATCCTCACGGAAGTACGACATTGCAACGTCCCCGTGACGCCTCTCCCACAGAAGCCTCACCATTTCATTCGGCCACCCTCGATCGACGATAGTTGTGGCGAGGTGGGAACTCGCTCGCTCGACCATCTGCTCGCGCCGCTCGAGATCGGTCCGGTGACGCTGCCCTGCCGGATCGTCTCCACCTCGCACCAGACCACGTTGGTCGCCGACCACCTGCCGACCGAGGACTTCGTCGCCTACCAGGAGGCGCGCGCGGTGGGCGGGGCGGGGCTGATCGTGATGGAGGCGGTCGCGGTGGCGCCCTCGGGGCTGCTCACCTCCCACACCCTCGCCGGGTACTTCGACTCGACCGCCGACGGGTATCGGCGGATCGCCGCCGCGGTGCGGCCGCACGGGACCAAGCTCTTCGTCCAGCTCTTCCACGGCGGGCGCGAGGTGATCTCCTCGGCGCCGCGGGCGGAGGTCGTCTCGGCGAGCGCGCGGCCGAGCCAGCGCTTCCAGACCGAGCCGCGGGCGCTGCGCACCGCGGAGGTGGAGGAGCTGGTCGCCTCCTACGGGCGCTGCGCCGGGATCGCCGCCGCGGCGGGCCTCGACGGGATCGAGGTGACCGGCGCCCACGGCTACCTGCTGGAGCAGTTCTTCGACCCGGAGTGCAACGATCGCGACGACCGTTACGGCGACCCGGCCGCGCTGGTGACCGAGGTGCTCGCGGCGGTGCGGGCGGCCGCGCCCGGGCTGGCGCTCGGGGTCCGCCTCAGCGCCGACTCGGAGGCCGCGCGGGCGATCGCGCCGCGCCTCGCCGGGACCGTCGACTACGTCCACCTCGCGATCGGCCACTCGGCGACCTTCGTCCGCAGCACCGGCATCGCGCCGCCGCCGCCGACCCCGCGCAACGCGGTCGCGGGGCTGACCGGGCCCTTCAAGCTCGGCGTGCCGGTGCTGGCGACGACCCGGATCGTCGAGCCCGCCGAGGCCGACGCGCTGATCGCGAGCGGCGCCGCCGACGCGGTCGGGATGACCCGCGCCCTGATCACCGACCCCGACCTGCCGCGCAAGGTCCGCGCCGGCCAACTCGACTCGGTGGTGCGCTGCATCGGCTGCAACGCCTGCATCGCCCACTACCACGCCGAGACGCCGATCCGCTGCGCCCAGAACCCGCGGGCGGGGCGGGAGCTGACGTTGCCGGGGACGGGACGGGACGGTGGGGCCGGGCGGGGGACCCTCGCCGCGCCCGACGCCGGTTCGGCCGGGCGCGACCCGGCCCTCCCGGCGCCCGCCCTGGGCGTCGAAGCAAGGCGCGACCCGACGTTCCGGGGCGGCGGGCGGCGCGTGGTCGTCGTCGGCGCGGGCCCGGCGGGCCTCGCCGCGGCGGCCGAGGCGGGCGCCGCCGGCGACGAGGTGATCGTCCTTGAGCGGGCAGAGCGGATCGGCGGCCAGACGCGGCTGGCGGGCGCGGCGCCCGGGCACGAGGAGCTGGCGCGGACGCTGGCCGCCAACTACGAGATGCTGCTCGACCGCGGCGGCGTCGAGCTGCGCCTCGGCGCGGAGGCCGACCCGGCGGCGATCGCCGCCCTGTCCCCGGACCTCGTCGTCCTCGCGACCGGCGCCCGTCCCTACGCGGCGGCCCCCGACCTCGGCGACGTCAAGGTCCTCCAGGCATGGGACGTCCTCGCCGGGGCGCGGCCCGGGGGACGCGTCCTGGTCGCCGACTGGGGCGGCGAGCCGACCGGCCTCGACACCGCCGAGCTCCTCGCCGCCGCGGGGCGCGAGGTGACGCTCATCACCGCCGCCCCGATGCCCGGCTTCTCCGTCCACCAGTACGCCCGCCACCAGTACCTGGCGCGCCTGGAGCGGGCGGGGGTGAGGATCGCCTCGGGCCTGGAGCTCGACTCGGCGACCGGCGGCGAGGTCCGCTGCCGCAGCATCTTCGCCTCGGAGCGCAAGACCACCTTCGCCGTCGACGCGGTGGTCCTCTCGCTCGGCCGCGTCCCCGAGGACCGGCTCGGGGCGGCGCTGCGGTCCGCCGGGGTCCCTTATGTGAGCGCCGGCGACTGCCGCTCGCCGCGCGGCCTCGAGGAGGCGATCCTCGAGGGGACGCTGGCGGTGCGGTCGGCCGCGGTCAGCCCGTCGGCGCTCAGCCCGACTCCCTGACGCGAGCGCCGGAGTCGAGGGCGTCCGGCAGGCCCTCGAGCCAGTCGAGGCGGTCGCGCAGCTGGCGCAGCTCGAGGTCGAGCAGCGAGGGGCCGAGGCCGCCGGCGGCCTCGGGGGGAGCGATCCGGCGGAGCTCCTCGAGCGCGGCGATGCGTTCGGTGACGCGCTCGGCGTGGCGGTCGAGCTTGGCCCGCAGCGCGGCGGCGGGGAGGTGGCCGGCGAAGAGGAGCTTGACCAGCGGGTGGGCGACGAAGAGCGCGTGGATCGGCGCCTCGTCCTCGTCCTCCTCAGAGCGCAGCCAGCGCCGGAACTCGCGCCGCCCGGCGGGCGTGACCGAGTAGACGCGGCGCGGCCGCCCGGCGTGGCCCGGTCGCTCGGCGGCCTTCACCAGCTTCTCGGCCTCGAGCTTGGCGAGCAAGGGGTAGAGGATGCCGTCGTTGACGAGCCGGTCGCGGGGGACCCCGGGCGAGAGTCGGTGCTTGAGCGAGTACGCGTGGTCAGGCCGGTCGACCAGGAGGCCGAGGATCACGTGCCGAAGCGCCATACCTAGATTCTAGTTATCCTCCCGTCCATGGACCACCTTGCCTCCCTCCCCGCCGGCATCGACGTCGACCGCCGCGGCCCGGTCGTCGTCGTGACCATGAGCCGCGGCGAGAACCGGTTCCATCCGGAGCTGCTGAGCGGACTGGAGTCGATCCTCGACGCGATCGAGGCCGACGACGCCCCCGCCGCGCTGGCGCTCACCGGCAGCGGCAAGTTCTTCTCCAACGGCCTCGACCTCGAGTACATGGGATCGCATCCCGACGAGGCAGAGGCGATCCTCGCCCGCGTCCACTCCCTGTTCGGCCGCGTCCTCGCCCTCGACGTCCCCACCGTCGCCGCGATCAACGGCCACGCCTTCGCCGCGGGCGCGATGCTCGCCCTCTCCTTCGACCTCGCCCTGATGCGCGCCGACCGCGGCTACTTCTGCCTCCCCGAGGCCGACCTCGGCCTCCCCTTCACCCCACCGATGAACGCCCTCCTCACCGCCCGCCTCAGCCCACCGGCCGCCCACCGCGCGATGGTCACCGCCCACCGCTTCACCGCCCCCGAAGCCCTCACCGCCGGCATCGTCACCGACCTCGCCCCCGAGGAAGACCTCCTGGACCGCGCCGTGACCCTCGCCACCGACCTCGCCGGCAAACCGCGCCAAGGCATCGCCGCGATCAAGCGCGGCATGTATGGGAGCGTGATCGACGCCCTGGTCCCGCCGACTCCGTAGTGCCCCGAGCTGGATTCGAACCAGCGGCCCATCCCTAGGAGAGGAGATTTGCCAAGGCGGATCGTCGAATTTCTACCTGCATCTGGCTCTGCGCCACGACCGGGTATCGGACATAAACCGCCACGAGGCGACACTAACCGACGGATCTGGGCCACCCTGCCGGTGCTCCGGAGGACGGACAGCCGCCTCATAGAAGCGGAGATGGAGTTTCCTCGACCCGCCTTCGCGCCTCGGCGCACTCTCCCTCGAGGGTCGATCGGCGGCTTGCCGATGTAGCTGACGATGATGTGGCGGTAGCGGCTCTCGAGGTCTGGATGCTGTGCCCCGCCATCGCCGCCTGTGGATGCAGGTTCATGCCCGCCGGCCTCATCACCAGGGTGGAGTGGAGGGCCATCGAGATCGCGGTGTGGCGGCCGTCGTAGAGTTTCATCGTTGCGAGGCCGGGCGGAGCGTCGGGCGCCCGCGCGGCGAATCGCCCCGCGCCGGCACCCAGACCCTGTCCACCCACCGGTTGTAGAAGTTCTTGGTCCAGGCGAGCGGAATCCGTTGCCCTCCTCCTCGCGGCCACCCCCAGACGGGTCCGCCCTCGCCGAGCGCCTGGAAGATCAGTCGGTCCGACGGCTGGGGGCCGAAGCGCGACTCGAGCGCGCTGCGGTAGCGGAGGAGACGGTCGCGGGCGTTCGGCAGGTGAAGCGCGAGGTTAGCCGGCAGTCACCATGTCGCCGGCGGGGTGATCCCTGCGTGCTCCTGTGAACTGTTATGTCGGCCTTTGTCCCTGGGGCATACCATCCCGTCCGTGGCAGCGACCATCCCCGTCGAGCTTCACGATCTTCTTCGCGGCTCTGATCTCGAGAGTCCGACCCTTGCCTTCGCGGAGAAATGCGAGGAGATCCTCAAAGACAACAAGCTTCCATTTTTCCCGGCGTACACCGATCACGGCAGTCAGCACGTCCAAGGAGTCATGGAATCAGTCGTTCGTCTGATTCCGGGAAACGTGCTGGAGGGTGAGTTGCTGTCACCGCCGGATGGTGCTCTGATCGTCGCGGCTTGTTACCTACACGACCTCGCCATGCATCTCAGGGCGCCGAGCTTCGTGGCGTTGATCTCCGACGGTACCGACTTCACTCCACTGCCGTGGTTCGACGAACCGCAGCGAAGTCGACCCCCGGATCTTCCGTGGCCCGAGACCTGGCAAGACTTCCGCAAGAAGGCGAAGCGTTTTTCCGAGTCCGATTTCGAGCGACTGCTCGGCCCGGGGTTTGCCGAAGCGCCATCCATTGCATGGGGCGACAAGGACCTGGCGCCCGAGACCTGGACGCAAGCCGACTATCTACTGGTCGGCGAGTTCCTCCGACGTCATCACGCACGACTGGCCCATGAGATCGCCCACTACGGTCTTCCGGATATTCCATCCACCGAGTTCCCGGCGCTCAAGGACCTGATGCCGACGTTGGCGGACCACATCGGCTCGACGGCACGATCACACAACGAAGATCTGCGCGTGGCGTTCGACTATCTGGAGCACAAGGCCCCGGGGGATCTTCGCCCCGATGGCGCTGTCGTCCACTATGCGATGGGACTTCTCCGAGTCGCCGACTATCTCCAGATCGAGGCAGGCCGTGCGACCCCACTCCTCCTGCACCTTCGTCGCCCGCAGAGTCCCCTGAGCATCGACGAGTGGAAGAAGCACCAAGCCGTCAGCGGCATCTCGTGGGACACGAAAGACCCGAGGGCGGCGCGGGTCACGATCACGCCCGCTCACACGTTGCGTATCCACCTGCAACTTCGGGAGCTATTGGAAGCGCTGCAGCGAGAAGTCGACGTGACGACGGCCGTCCTGCGGGAAACCTATGGAGCGTCAACTCTTGCTGCTCTGACGTTGACTCTTGAGCGTGTGAACTCCAATCTCGATGAACCGGCCCTGCACCGCGAGCTCGCCTTCGTCCCGGTGACTGCTCGTCTGCGGAGTGCTGAGGATCTCTTTCGTCTGGTCGTCGGTGACCTGTATGGTCAGGAGCCCGCCGTGGCCGGGCGCGAGCTACTGCAGAATGCCATCGACGCGGTCCGGGAATTGGCGCGCCGGTCGGAGCGGCTCGGAACCGATCCGCCTGGCGACCTCCGCGACCTAGGTGCCGAGGTGCTCGTCGAAGTCAGGCAGTTGGAGGGTGGTCGCGGCGTCCTCACGGTTGCGGACCGGGGCGTCGGGATGACCCCCGAGACCATCGTCTCTAGTTTCCTCGCCGCCGGTAGTAGCTTCAGGGAATCGTTCGAGGAGGACGAAAGCCAGACCGAGGTGGCTGCTGTCCGTTGGATGAAGGCGGGTCGTTTCGGTATCGGGGTGCTTGCATCCTTCCTTCTGGGAACCGAAGTCCGAGTGGCCACCAGGCATGCTGGTGCGCAGCGCGGAGTGACCTTCGCGGTAACGATGGACGACGACCTGGTGGAGATGAACTGGACCTCGGATCTACCGATCGGTACCGAACTTTCCATCCCTTTTCGCGTTGACACCCTGCCTCTGCCATTTGGATGGGAAGGAGACTACGAAGAACGCTACACGTACTTCCTAGAGCAAATTGCCATCCATTACCAGATTAGCGACCCTGAGGTGAAGTTCATCTTTCGCAATTCATCAGGCACCATCACGCCCGTGGATCGGGTCGCCGAGGTCCCCCTTCCGGGGGATGAGCTGCCCTTCACTTGGAGGTCTCTTGAGGTTCCCGATCTGGATGCCGTGTTCTGGAGCCTCCCGCGAAAGGATTTCGTCCTCGATGGATTCGTCCCCTCTGGGGAGTTCGGCAACCGAATCGCTCACAACGGCTTCGTCATCCGAAAGCCGGCCGATGACTCGATGGCCGAGGCATACGAATGGGCCGCCCCGGCGATGACGCGACTCCTGCGATGCCCGAGCATCGCGGCCTTCGACACCCTGAATCGGCTGGGCATCTCATTGAATCGGTACGAACTGGCCAGCCGGACCTTGGACTTCGAGGACATCCTTTTGCGGTCGATCGGCAGGGACGTCGTGGCTCATGCCATCACCTCGGGGACCGACCGCTTCCCTCTCTCATATCAATGGGGTCTCAGCCCGATATCCGACGGGACTAGGTTCCTGCCGTTGATGCCTGCACTGTGCGACAGATATCTGGATGGCGCACTTCTCGTCTTTTGGACCCCGGACTCGAGCGTCATGTTACATTCGCAGTCATTTCTCGAGATCGTCTTGGACGCCGCCGGATGGGATGAGTTGCCCTTCCGTGTCGAGTTGAAGATCGACGAGTTCGTGGAAGACGACGATCTACAGATAGCGGCCGGCGAAGACCTCGAAGAGGACGATCCCGACCATGAGCGGATCGAGGTGCACACCCTTCGATCGACGCTCAGCTTGGCGAGGCTTCTGCGATGCAACCCGGTCGGAGCGGTGTTCAAGTCGGAGGCTGGTCTGACCACCAAACTCAAGATCGAAAGCTCGCACCCTGATGTGATGTCGTCGCTGACCGAGGCCGCGGACGAGATTCACCAGCTCGGCTTGGAACCCCCCTTCGGGCTAGCCGTTCTGAGACCTGGTGAGGGTACGTCGTCGGCGCGAGACGAACCTCTTGCCGAGGCATGGATTGAGATCATCGGGGGAATGCTGGAGCGGGCTCCCGACGCTCGGCTCGAGCGAGAGGATCAAGTCGCGGACGACCATGGCGACCTGATGCCTCTTCTTCGGTCCTGGGAGCGCTATCGGGAGCTGCCGGGCTGGGACGACGAGTCGTCGCCAGCCTAGGGGCGCGGCCGCTGCGCCGCGCCGAGCTTCGTCCAGATCCGCCGGATCGCTGCGATGTCGCGATCGTCGAGCGGATCGAAGATGTGCTCCTGGACCGCCTCCTGCGGGGGGGTCGATCGCCTCGTCGGCCATCTCCCCGCCGGCCGCGGTGAGCTGACGAGCGAGATGCGGCCGTCCGGCCTTGGCCCGAGCCCTCCACATCCGCGAAGACTCCCCCGCCTCGCTCCACCCTCCTCCAGGTGAGCCTGCACGAGCGCTGGCGCGAGACGCCCGAGGGTACCCGCGCCTCGCCCGAGCCCTTCTCCTCACCGTGAACGACATCGCTTCGAACGACCGGCCTATCCCTTCGGGAGGGGAATGGCCTGCGATCATGATTTGACTCTGCAGGCCGAATCACCGCGGTCCCGATGGAGGGGTGGTCCAGGCTTGAGACGGGTTGGTCCAGATCCGGCCCCGGAAGCGGAGTCAGACGAACTCAGGAATTTGGCTCTGCAGGCCGGTCCGACAGTGCCCCGAGCTGGATTCGAACCAGCGGCCTATCCCTTAGGAGGGGATCGCTCTATCCAGCTGAGCTATCGGGGCTCGGGCGGAATTGTGGCTTATGGCGCCGATCTGTGACTAAGAAGTTGCTTTGTGCGCGCCACAAGTGCGTGTTTTGGAGGCAAGGTGGAGTGCATGAGAGCGAACCACCTGAGAGACGTGTCCGCCACTCGGTTTAATGTGGTCGACATGTCCAAGATGATCCAGATAAGAAACGTGCCGGACGAGATGCACCGGATGTTGAAGGCGCGGGCCGCCGCGGAGGGGATCTCCCTCTCGGACCTGATCAAGCGCGAACTCGGCGCGACGTCGGGGTTGCTGAGCTTCGAGGAACTCGACGCTCGGGTCAAGGCGCGCGGGCGCTCGAAAGGGACGTCGGCCGAAACCGTCCGCTACATCCGCGAAGCGCGAGGTGACTGATGAACGTCGTCGATGCCTCGGTCCTGGTCGAATACCTGACCGGGGGAGAGTTCGTGGAGGAGGCGCGGGGCGCGATCGGGCGGGAGCGCTGGGCTTGGGCTCCCGCCCTGGTCGATGCCGAGGTCGGGAACGCGCTGCGGCGACAGGTGCGGGCCAAGGTGCTCACGGCTCGCAAGGCGCACGCCGCGCTTGACGACCTGTTCGAGATGCGGCTCCAGCGAGTCGAGCATCGCTTCCTGGTCGAGCGCGCCTGGCAGTTGCGTGAGAACGTCAGCTTCTACGACGGTCTCTACGTCGCGCTCGCCGAGGCAGCGGGTGCGCCGCTGCTGACCTTCGACAAGAAGCTCACGCGCGCGTCGGGCCTGCGCACGGAGGTCGAGCTCATCGTGCCGGTCTAACCCGCCGGCGCGGTGTCCTCGTCCTCGGGCTCGGCGTAGAGGCTCTCGGAGGCGAGCTCCAGTGCGCGACGACTCCAGAGCTTGACCTCCATGAAGACGTCGTCGCCGTAGGCCTCGAGCGCGTCGAGGGCGATCAGCGTGAAGCGGTCGCGATTGATCTCTTCCTGGTCGACGGTCTCGTTGTCGAGCTCGGCGGTGGCGGCGACGGCACCGCGGACGAGGGGGCGTCCCCAGACCAGGGTGACCGCGCCGGCGCGACCGTTCTCACCGCGCCAGCGGCCGATCACGTCGTCGTTGAGGTCGATGTTCCAGTCCGGGTTGTCCTCGGCGAGGACGTCGGTGAAGTCGGCGGTGGCGCGGAAGTCGGTCGGGTCGCCCTCCCCGATCGGCAGCGCGTAGGAGACGTGGCCGAAGAGCTCGAGCGTGCCCTCCTCGCTCTCGGTCCGCGCCGAGCAGGGGATCCAGACGCGGCCGCCCCAGGCGCGCTCCGGGAACCAGTCGACCTCCTCCGGCACCGCCGCCCCGGCGGGCAGGTCGCCGATCGCCTCGACCGCGCTGACGAAGCCCTCGCGCAGGCGCGCGGCGAAGCGGCCGCCGGCGATGGCCTCCTGACTCGTGTCGGCGATGAAGCGGGGGATCGGCCGCGGGTTCGGTGCCACGGCCGCGGACCCTACACCCCGCGGGTGAGTTCGCAGTTATCCGCGAATAGCGCGGATAACTGCGAACTCAAGTCGGGGCCGGTGCGCCTGAGGGTCAGGCGGCCTGGGGGACCGCCTCGGGACGGCCGCGCAGCAGGGTGACCGCGGCCGCCGCACCCAGCAGGCAGAGCCCCGCGCCGATGAGGAAGGCGAGCCGGTAGCCGCCGGTCAGCGCACCGAGCTGCGTCGTCCCGCCGCCGAGCAGGTCGTTGGTGCGGGAGGTAGCCAGGGTCGTCAGCACCGCCAGGCCGAGCGTGCCACCGACCATGCGCGAGGTGTTGACGACCCCGGAGGCGAGCCCGTTCTGCGCGGCCGGCACGCCTTTGACCGCGACGATCGTCGCCGGCACCAGCGACCAGCCGCCGCCGAGCGTGACCAGGACTCCACCCGGGAGGATCGCCACCTCGTAGGCGCTGCTCGCCTGCACCGTGGCGAGGACCAGGAAGCCGATCATCGAGACGACCATGCCGAGCGTCAGCGTGGCCCGCACCCCGAGCCGCGCCACCAGTTTCGGCGCGGTGGCCGAGCCGGCGAAGAAGCACAGCGTCAGCGGTAGGAAGGAGATGCCGGCGACCAGCGCGTCCTCGGCCTTCACTTCCTGCAGGAAGAGCGAGACGAAGTACCACATGGCGAACGTTGCCGCGTAGAGCAGGGCGACGATCAGGTTGGCGGCGCGCAGGGCAGGCATCTTGAAGACCCCGAGCGGGATCAGCGGGTCGGCCGCGAGCTTGCCCTCGACCAAGGCGAAGAGGCCGAGCAGGACGATCCCGAGCGCCAGCGGCACCAGCACGCCGAGCGAGGCCCAGCCGAGCGTGTCGGTGCGGACGATGCCGTAGACGACCGCGGTGAGGCCGGCGCTGATCAGCACCGCGCCGGGGACGTCGAGCTTGCGCTCGTGGGCGACGGCGCCCTGCACCGGGATCAGGCGGCGGCCGGCGAGCAGCACGGCGAGGCCGACCGGCACGTTGATGACGAAGACGGCGGGCCAGTCGAAGGCCTGGGTGAGCGCGCCACCGAGCAGCGCCCCGGCGGCACCGCCGATGCCGCCCATCGCCGCCCAGAGGCCGAGGGCGCGATTGCGCTCGGCGCCCTCGGCGAAGGAGCTGGTGACGATCGCGAGGCTGGCGGCGGAGATGACGGCGGCGCCGAAGCCCTGGATCGCGCGGGCGCCGACCAGGACGCCCTGGCCGTCGGCCACCGCGCAGCCGAGCGAGGCCGCGGCGAAGAGGCCGACGCCGACGAGGAAGACCTGCCGGCGGGGAAGGAGGTCGGTGGCGCGCCCGGCCAGCATCAGGAAGCCGGCGAAGGTCAGCGTGTAGGCGTTGACGACCCACTGCAGTCCGGTGTCGGAGAAGCCGAGCGAGGTACGGATCTCCGGCAGCGCGACATTGACGATCGAGATGTCGAGGATCACCATGAACTGCGCGAGGCAGATGGTGAGAAGAAGTGCGTCTTTCTGGAGTCTCTTCATAGTTCGACGATCACCGTACCACAAAGTTCGATGATCGTCGTATCATTTAGGACATGACCTTAGAACGTCCCGACCGCGACGAGATCGACCTCTCCGCCGTCCTGCACGCGCTGAGCGATCCGCAGCGCCGCCGCATCGTCGCCGAACTGGCCGCCAGCGAAGTGCCGCGCCCCTGCGGCAGTTTCGCCCCCGCGATCACCAAATCGACCCGCACCCACCACTTCCGAGTCCTCCGCGAGGCGGGCCTGGTCGAGCAGTGGAAGGAGGGCACGAGCAAGATGAGCCGCTTGCGCCGCGACGATATTGATGCGCGCTACCCCGGCTTGCTGGATTCGGTGCTGGAGTCGACGCCGGTGGGGTAGGGATTGGGGTCGGCGCGGGACGGGCGGGGGTCCGGGGCGCTTGCGGCCGTCCGAGATGGTCCTGGGCTCCTCATGGGGGTCCTGGCAGGCTGT
>CALCIA010000304.1 GCA_937907435.1 uncultured Actinomycetes bacterium | reverse complement strand
AGAAGGTCGTCGAGGAATCGCACCTCCGCGCCGCGATCGGCGAATTACGGCCCGGGAAGGGCGAAGGGGCGCGCGTCTAAACCATGCCACCCGACCATCAGTTCCAGCACCTTCCTCTCCTGATGCGCCACCGGGGCCCGGCCCTGATCCGCGGCGGAGGCGAACGGGCGGACGAGACGAAGGACAATCGCAGGAATTACGGGGCCCACGCCGGGACGCTCAAAGGTGCGGCGGGCGCCGCGACCGGGGCCTGGAAGGCGCGCCAGACCCTGAGAGAGCGGGACGATCTGCCCGTAGCCCCCGCCGGCATGCCGGTCCTGCTCAAGGTCGATCCCAACCTCGACCTGGACCTCCTGCGCGAGAAGTTCGGGTTCGAGATCGTCTCGGAACAGGAGGACGGATTCGTCATCGTCGCCTCCGGGGACCTCGACCTAGCCAAGCTGGTCGAAATGATCGACGACTTCGCGACCGACACGCGAGGCTCGGCCACGATCGCGAGCATCCACAAGCTCTACGAGGACCCGACCCAGGAAGAACGGCTGAAGCGGATCTTGTCCGAGGCGCTGTACCAGGCCTGGCCGACCATCCAGGACGCCCAGAAATACATCGTCGACGTGGGCGTCGGGGGACTCGGGGCACGCGAGATCCCCCCGGTGCCGAACCGGGGCAAGCGGGACAGCGACGCCGACTGGGCCAGGAAGGAGGCGGACTGGGCGACGGCGAGGGCCGCAGCCTATCAGGCGTGGGATGACGTCAAATCGGTCCGCGAGGAAGAGATCGACCGTTTCATCGGGCACTACAAAGGCCGCATCATCACGATCATCGACGACCAGCCGGTCGACGCGGTCGAGCTGCCTGACAGTTTCACGATACGCGTCGAGCTGCCCGGCAAGGGACTCCGCGATCTCGTCCTGAACGTCCCTTACATCTTCGAGGTCGTCGAGCCGGAGGACATCGAACTGCCCCAGCGGGCGGCAGCCGCAGAAGAGGCCCCGCCGCCCGACGTGACGCTGGTTCCTCCTCCGCCGGACGCGCCCACGGTCTGCATCATCGACAGCGGCATCCAGGAAGGGCACGTCCTGCTCGAACCCGCGATCGACCGAGCCAGCTCGCGGTGCTTCCTGCCCGGCCGTCCGGCCGGCGACGTCGGCGATTTCGTTCCGCCTGGCGGGCACGGCACGCGCGTGGCCGGCGCCGTACTCTACAGGGAATCGATACCCCGCGGCGGCCAGTACGAGTTCCCCTGCTGGATTCAGAACGCGCGCGTGCTCGACGACGGCAACCGGATGCCGGTCGAGCTGTTCCCGCCGGCCGCGCTGCGGGCCGTGGTCGACCGATACTACAACGGCCCTCGCCATACGCGGCTGTTCAACCAGTCGATCAACACCGACGTGCCTTGTCGCTTGAGGCACATGTCCGCCTGGGCCGCGGAGATCGACGCCCTCTCCGAGAGATACGACATCCTCGTCGTCCAGAGCGCCGGAAATCTCCAACCCTCCTTGCCGGCCCCCATCCTGGGGGTCCGCGAGCACCTGGCTGCGGGCCGTGAGTATCCGGCCTACCTTCTTGAGGACGCTTGCCGCGTGGCGAATCCCGCGCAGAGCCTCCAGGCCCTGACCGTCGGCTCGGTCGCCTACGGCATGTTCGAGGGCGGCGGATGGCGGAGCATCGCCGCCGACACCGCTCACCCTTCGGCGTTCAGCCGAGCGGGGTTCGGCATCTGGGGGATCGTGAAGCCCGAGGTGGTCGAGTTCGGCGGCGACAACCTCCGCACCGCGAACACGCCGCCCGACGTCGGCACGCCCGACCATGCCAAGCCGTGCTACCCGGAACTGGTGCGATCGACCATGCACCCGCCCGGTCCGGCGTACGACCGCGATACGGTCGGCACGTCCTTCGCCGCCCCGAAGGTCACGCATATCGCGGCCCAACTCCAGAACGCGCTACCCGACGAGCCCTGCCTGCTCTACCGGGCGCTGATCGTCCAGTCCGCAAGATGGCCCGCCTGGGCCCAGGACGCGAGCAGCGACACGCAGGCCGAGATCATCCGGCGAATCGGGTACGGCGTGCCCGACCTGGAGCGAGCCGCGACGAACAGCGACTACCGGACGACGCTCATCGCCGGCAAAGACCCCAGGTACAACGACCGCGAGCTCAGGATCAGGGCGGGTGAGGCCCACATCTTCCAGGTGCCGATCCCGGCCGCCATGCGATCCCAGGCCGACGAGTATGACATATTGATCGAGGTGACCCTCTCCTACGCCGCGCAGCCCCGGCGCACGCGGCGCAACCTGCGACGCTACCT
The DNA here is from genome assembly GCA_937907435.1 of uncultured Actinomycetes bacterium. GTDB lineage: Bacteria > Actinomycetota > Thermoleophilia > Solirubrobacterales > 70-9 > VAYN01. The sequence continues at coordinate 11,985 of CALCIA010000304.1, read as the reverse complement.
CTCAACCTGGGTCGACTGGAAGAGCAGCAAGCTCGGCGAGGCGATCGAGTCCTTCCGATTACGGGCGCTCAAGGACCAGGAGGATGAGGGCCTGGCCAGGGGCACGAACATCCCCTGGATGTTGCACGAGAACCCGATATGGGGCACGATCCGCGGCGTGAAGCGGAACTCGGGCACCGTCCAGAAAGACTGGGCGGTCGTGAAATCGAACTCCCTGCCGGAGAGCTTCTGCATCGCCGTCGTGGGCCACCGGGGGTGGAGCAAGGACCCGGACTCGTCGGCGCGATACGCCATCGCGGTTAGTTTCGAGGTGCTCGGGAGGGAGATCCCGATCTACCAGGATCTGCGCGTCGCTGTGGAGGAACTGCAAACCGAGATCGAGGCGGAGGTCGAGGCCGAGGAAGCTGCCGAAGTCGATATCTAGGAAGATGAATGGAGCAGATCGTTGATTGCTATCAAGGGCCCCGATCTCCACAGTCCACTTTGGGGGAGCCGCTCGCCACAGGTCTTCCCTGCATCGAGGAGGCCGAAGCCGAATTTTCGTGCGACCCGGGCCGGGAGGTACAGCCGTGAATCGCTTTGACGACCTGATCCGGTCCATCAAAGCACTCGCCGAAGGCTTCGAATCAATGAATCGGCGGGTGGCGCCGGAGTCGAATCCATGAAGCTTATCAAGAACAGCGGCAATGACCGGGTCGTCGATGAACTGAAGCGTTGTCTCGCGCCTCGCTCCTCGCTCGATGTCGCATCGCCCACGTTTTCCCTCTTTGCGTTCGCCGAACTCCGGGAGTTGCTGAACGGCCTGGCAAGCTGCCGCCTTGTACTGCCGGCCGACGAAGCGGTTGACCTTTCCCTGCTGGGAACCGCGGCCGATCGGCCCTTCCGAAACCGCCTGCAAACGCGATGGCTGGCAAAGCAGTGCGCCCACTGGATCGACCGGACGTCAGACGTCAGGCGCGTCGCCGCGATGATCCCCCAGGCGACCCTGATCGCGAGAACCCCCGAATCAGCCGACGATCGGGTTATCGTCGGAAACTGCACGTTCACGACCGAAGGGCTGGGGATCACCCCTGGCAATCAGTTCGGCCTGATCCAGTCCTCGGAAAACGCGGAGGAGTGCGCCCTCCTCGGCTCCTGGTTCGCCGGGCTTTGGAACAGCCTTCTCCCCTCGCCGGACGCGAAACGCAGGCTTTCCTCGCTCCTGAACGAGTTCGTCGCCCACAAATCGCCTTCCCTCATTTATTTCCTGATTCTCTATCATCTCTTCAAGGATCTCGGCGAGGAGCTGGACGAAGAGCGCATCGTCAAATCGGCGACCGGCATCCGCAACACCAACGTCTGGAAGAAGCTGTTCAAGTTCCAGCGCGACGGCGTCGTCGGCGCTATCGACAAGCTGGAGCGCCACGGCGGCTGCATCATCGCCGACAGCGTCGGCCTCGGGAAGACCTTCGAGGCGCTGGCGATCATCAAGTATTACGAGCTGCGTAACGACCGCGTGCTCGTCCTGTGTCCCAAGCGTCTCCGCGACAACTGGACGCTCTACAAGGCGAACGACCGCCGGAACATCCTCGCGGTCGACCGCTTCAATTACGACGTCCTGAACCACACCGACCTCTCACGCGACGGCGGCTCCTCCGGCGATATCGACCTCTCGCACGTCAACTGGGGCAACTACGACCTGGTCGTCATCGACGAGTCCCACAACTTCCGCAACAAGTCGGCCCACAACCTGCGAGAGACCCGCTACGACCGCCTCATGCGCCGGATCATCAAGGAAGGGGTCAAGACCCGCGTCCTGATGCTCTCGGCCACGCCGGTCAACAACCGCCTCGCCGACCTCAAGAACCAGATCGCCTTCGTCACCGAGGGCGAGGACGCGGCGCTCGCCGGCCACGGGATCTCCAGCATCGAGGCTACCGTCCGGCAGGCGCAACTCCAATTCAACCGCTGGCTCGCCACCGAGGACGAGGAACGCAAGCCCGCGCGCCTGATGGACATGCTCGGCTTCGACTACTTCAAGCTCCTCGACCTGCTCACGATCGCACGCTCGCGCAAACATATCGAGAAATATTACGGAACCCACGAAACCGGCACCTTCCCCGAACGGTTGAAGCCGATCAACATCAAGCCCGACGTGGATTCCGCCGGTCAATTCCGTTCCATCCACGAGATCAACAACGAGATCCGCCGGCTGAACCTAAGCGCGTACGCGCCGCTGCGCTACGTCCTGCCTCAGAAACAGGCGGCCTACGACAAGAAGTACAGCACCCAGATCCGCGGCGGCGAGAGCGTCTTCCGGCAGTCCGACCGCGAGGAAAGCCTCGTCCACCTAATGCGTGTCAACATCCTCAAGCGGATGGAAAGCGCCGTCCCCTCGTTCGTCCTCACGGTGAGCCGGCAGCTCGCCGACGTGGAGAACATCCTGGCGCGGATCGACGCCCATGCCGACGCCGTCGAGGAGATCGACATCGAGGACGTCGACGTGGACGATCCGACCTTCGAGAGCCTGCTCGTCGGACGCAAGGTGCGGGTCCTGCTCCAGGACGTCGATCTGGTCCGCTGGCGGCAGGATCTCGCCGAGGACCGCGACCGACTCGCCAGCCTGAACGAGGCGGCCAGGAAAGTCGGGGCGGCGCGCGACGCCAAGCTCGCGGCTCTCCGGGAAATCATCGAACGGAAGGTCAACGCTCCGCTCAACCCCGACAACCGCAAGGTCATCGTCTTCACCGCCTTCGCCGACACGGCCCAGTATCTCTACGGGCAACTCGCGCCGTGGGCGCTGGAGCGGTTCGGCCTGCACGCGGCGCTCGTCACCGGCAAAGGGGGGAACCAGACGACCCTTCCCGGGCTCCGCCGTGACCTCGCCAGCATCCTGACCGCCTTCTCCCCGCGCTCCAAGGAGCGCCCCGCGGACCTGGCCGGCGAAGGCGAACTTGATTTGCTCATCGCCACCGACTGCATCTCCGAAGGCCAGAACCTCCAGGACTGCGACTACCTGATCAACTACGACATTCACTGGAACCCGGTCCGCATCATACAGCGGTTCGGCCGGATCGACCGCATCGGCTCGCCCAACGAGCGGATTCAGCTCGTCAACTTCTGGCCGAACATGGAGCTGGAGGAGTACATCAACCTCGAACAACGCGTCAGCGGCCGGATGGTCCTCCTCGACATCTCGGCCACCGGCGAGGAGAACATCATCGAGCAGCAGTCGGGCAACCAGATGAACGACCTGGAGTACCGCCGAAAGCAGCTCCTCAAGCTCCAGGACGCGGTCATCGACCTCGAAGACCTCTCCAGCGGCGTCTCGATCGCCGACCTGACGCTCAACGATTTCCGGATCGACCTGGCCGGATTCCTCAAGGATCACCAGGAGCGACTGAAGACCCTGCCGTTCGGCACCTTCGCCGTCGCCAGCACGAACGGCGCGGGTGAAGCGGCGATCCCGCCGGGCGTCATCTTCTGCCTGAGGGCCGAGGGCGAGTCGGCGTTGGCCGCCATCGAGCCGGGATACCCACTCGCGCCGCACTACCTCGTTCACGTCGGCGACGACGGCGGCGTCCTGCTTTCGTTCATCCAGGCCAAGCAGGTGCTCGACCGCCTGAAGAAGCTCTGCAGCGGTCGCGACCAGCCCGACGCCGAGGCTTGCGGCCGGTTCGACCGCGCCACCCGCGACGGCGAGCACATGGCCGCGACCCAGAAGCTGCTCGGCGCCGCCGTCGCCGCCATCGTCGGCAAGAAGGAAGAGCGTGCCGTCACCAGCCTCTTCACTCCGGGGGGTACGCACGCGAAGAAAGGGGAATTCCAGGGGATCAACGACTTCGAGGTCGTGGCGTTCCTGGTCGTGCTGCCGGAGGCCGCGCCGGCATGAGCATCCAACGGGTTTTCGACTCCCTCGCCGTCCCGACGGAGGCGCGCGTCGATCAGCGCGTCCCCAAGAAGCTGCTGATGGAGCAAGGCGTCCCCACCGCGACCGACAGACGGCACATCCAGGACGGAATCGAGGAGCTGCGCTGGCTCGCCGCCCTCAAGCCCAGCAACATCGGCGTGCCCGAATACCGCGACCCGATCCGCGAGTACCTCGAAATCGCCGTCCTCAGCATCGCCCTGCGCCCGTCGGCCAGGGGCCACCGGCTGACCGAACTCGTCCACCGGGCGATCCCTTACCCCGTGCTGCTTTTCGCGTCGCAGGACGGGGAGATCATCGTCTCCCTGGCGCACAAGCGGTTCGCCCAGAATGAGGCCGGGCAGACCGTCATGGACGGGCTCGTGGTCGCCTCTCCGAGACTCGGCGGTCCCCCGGCGGGCGTGACCGATGAATCCGCGGGGGCCTTCTTCAAAAGCCTTTCCCTGGCCGCCCAGCCTCGGGTACACTTGTGCGCCATCTATCAGGGTTGGATGGAAAGCGTGGAGGCGTTCCAGGCCGCGCGGCTGTCGGGCCGGTTCGCCCTCGCTCCGACCGCGCAGGCCGCCGCCGAACGTCGGGCCGCGCTGGTCGAATACGAGCGGATTCAGAAGGAAATCACGAGCCTCCGCGCGCGAGCGGAGAAGGAAACGCAGGTCAACCGCCGCGTGGAGTTGAATCTGGAGATCCGCCGCCTCGAAGGCGCGCTTGCCTTGGCCGCGCAAAACCTTTAAGCATTGAGTCCTATGCAAAAAATCACCGCCAACGATCCCGGGTCGAAGAGCGCCGACGTCGTCGCCGCGAACATCGAGCAGCTGAGGGAGTTGTTTCCCGAAGCTTTCACCGAGGGCAAGGTCGATTTCGAGGTGCTCAAGGGGCTACTCGGCGGCGCGGTCGACGAGCGGGAGGAGAAGTACGGGCTCAATTGGCACGGCAAGCGCCGCGCCCGCCAGATCGCATTGACCCCCTCTGCCGGGACGCTGCGCCCTTGCCCGGAGGAAAGCGTCGATTGGGACACCACCCAAAACCTCATGATCGAGGGCGACAACCTGGAAGTGCTCAAGCTCCTGCAGAAGAGCTATGCCGGCAAGGTCAAGCTGATCTACATCGACCCGCCCTACAACACCGGCAAAGACTTCGTCTATCCCGACAACTTCCAGGACAGCATCAAGAACTACCTGGAACTGACGGGCCAGGTGAACGGCGAGGGTCACAAGCTCAGCTCCAACACGGAAGCGTCCGGCCGGTTCCATACGGACTGGCTGAACATGATGTACCCGCGATTGAAGCTGGCGAGAAACTTGCTGCGCGACGATGGGGTTATATTTATCAGCATATCCGATCACGAATGCTACAACTTACGAACAATCATGAATGAAGTTTTTGGCGAGGAGAACTTCATCGCATCAGTGATCTGGCAGAAAGTCTATTCGCCGAAAAACTCCGCCCGACATTTCTCGGAAGACCATGACTACATCGTGGTCTATGCCCGAAATGGAGAAATCTGGACGCCCCATCTCCTGCCGCGAACGGAGGAGATGGAAGCACGATACACCAATCAGGACAACGACCCACGGGGTCCGTGGAAGCCTGGCGATCTGTCGGCGAGGAATTACTACGGAGAAGGAACTTATCCTATTACCTCCCCATCAGGACGAGTTATCGACGGACCGCCGCCCGGTAATTACTGGCGGGTTTCGAAAGAAAAGTTCGATGAAATGGACCGTGATCGTCGCATCTGGTGGGGAGCCGACGGAAACAACGTTCCTGCCATCAAGAGATTCTTGTCGGAGGTCAAAGCCGGGAGAGTCCCTCAGACCCTCTGGACATATGAAGAAGTCGGCCATACTCAGGAAGCAAAGAAAGAACTTATCAGCGCTGTCGCCTTTCCGAATTCTGACGCCGTGTTCGAGACCCCAAAGCCGACTCGGCTCATTCATCGCATGCTGCAACTTGCGACTAAACCTGACGACGCATCCCTGGTGCTCGACTTCTTCGCTGGTTCTGGATCAACTTTGCATAGCGTCATGTCTCAAAATGCAGCAGACGGGGGAAACCGCCGTTGCATCTTGGTTCAATTGCCGGAACCGCTTCCAAATTCCGACAACGGATCGCTCTCAACCATTGCGGAGATTACCAAAGAGCGAGTGCGACGCGCCTCCTCAAACATCAGGACAGAGAATCCGATGTTCGCGGGAGACCTTGGATTCCGCGTCTTCAAACTCGACACCAGCAACATCCGCGCCTGGGACCCGGATCGCGACGACCTCTCCCAAACACTCCTCGATTCCGTCGAGCACCTGAAGGCCGACCGCTCCGAGCAGGACATCCTGTTCGAGCTTTTGCTCAAGCTCGGCCTCGACCTCACCGTGCCAATCGAGCAGAAGGCTATCGCGGGCAAGGCTGTGTACAGCATCGGTTTGGGAAGCCTTCTGGTTTGCCTGGACCCGAAGATCGGCCGCGACGACGTGGAGCCGCTCGCCCACGGCATCGTCGCCTGGCACACGGAGCTGGCTCCGGCGGGAGAGTCCCAGCTCGTCTTCCGCGACAGCGCGTTCGCCGACGACGTGGCGAAAACGAACCTGACCGCCATTCTCCAGCAGCATGGGATTGAGAACGTGAGGAGCCTGTAAGGATGGCGAAGCGCAAGCGGACTTCGGCTCCGAAGAAGGGCGGTCGAACCCCATCATGAAACTGCACTTTGAAGCCAACCTCGATTATCAGCGCGCCGCGATTCAGTCGGTCTGCGACCTGTTCCGGGGCCAGGAGATCTGCCGGACCGAGTTCACCGTGACGCGGGAGTTCGGGGCCGGCCAGGCGGCCCTCGCCGGCCTGGAAAATGATCTCGGCATCGGCAACCGCCTGTCGCTGCTCGACGACGAGATCCTCGCCAACCTCAACGACGTCCAGCTTCGCAACGGCCTGAAGCCCTCCGCCGCACTGGCCTCCGGCGATTTCACCGTGGAGATGGAAACCGGCACCGGCAAGACCTACGTCTACCTCCGGACGATCTTTGAGTTGAACCGGGATTTCGGCTTCACCAAGTTCGTGATCGTGGTGCCGTCGGTCGCGATCAAGGAGGGCGTTTACAAGACCCTGCAAATCACCGAAGAGCATTTCCGGAGCCTCTACGCGAACACCCCGTTCGAGTATTTCCTATACGACTCGAGCAAGCCTGGCCCGATACGGAATTTTGCTACCAGTTCGCAAGTCCAAATCATGGTCGTGACGGTCGGCGCTATCAACAAAAAGGACGTCAACAACCTCTACAAGGAAAACGAGGATTTCGGCTATCAGAAGCCCATCGACCTGATCCGGGCCACTCGGCCGATCGTGATCGTCGACGAGCCCCAGAGCGTCGACGGCGGCCTGGAGGGACGCGGCAAGGAAGCGCTGGGGATGATGAACCCGCTCTGCACGCTCCGCTATTCCGCCACCCACGCCGACAAGCACCACATGGTCTTCCGCCTCGACGCCGTGGACGCCTATGAGCGGAAGCTGGTCAAGCAGATCGAAGTCGCCTCGGCCGGCGTGGAAGGGGATCACAACAAGCCGTATCTGCGCTTCCTGGCCGCGACCAACAAACGCGGGGTCATCTCCGCCAAGGTCGAGCTGGACGTCCAGCGCGGCAACGGGGTGGCCCGCGTCGAAAAGACCGTGCAGGACCAGGACGATCTGGAGCAGATCACCGGACGGGCGGTCTACGCCAACTGCCGGATCGGCGAAATCCAGTGCGGCAAAGGCAAGGAACTGATCGAGGTGAAGGTGCCCGGCGGTGAGCAATGGCTTCAACCTGGCCAGGCGATCGGCGCCGTCGATGACGCCGCCCTGAAGCGTCAGATGATCCGCCGGACGATCAAGGAACACCTGGACAAGGAGCTGCGGCTCGCCCCGCTCGGGATCAAGGTGCTGAGCCTCTTCTTCATCGACCGGGTCGATCGTTACCGCAAGTACGACGATGCGGGGGCACATCGCAAGGGCGAATACGCCGAGATGTTCGAGGAAGAATACCGCCGCCTCGCCAAGCATCCTGACTATCAGAGCTTGTTCAAGGAAGTCGACGTCCAGTCCGACGCGGCCCTGGTCCACGACGGCTACTTCTCGCAAGACAAGAAAGGCGTGTGGTCGGACACCGCGGAAAACAACCAGGGGAACCGCGACAACGCCGAACGCGCCTACCATCTGATCATGCAGGCCAAGGAGAAGCTGCTCGGTTTCGAGACCAAGCTCAAGTTCATCTTCTCCCACTCCGCCCTGCGTGAAGGCTGGGACAACCCGAACGTCTTCCAAATTTGCGCGTTGCGCGAGATCGGCACCGAGCGGGAGCGCCGCCAGACGATCGGGCGCGGCCTGCGCCTGTGCGTCAACCAGCATGGCGAGCGGCTGCACGGCTTCGACGTCAACACCCTCACCGTCGTCGCCACGGAAAGCTACGAACAGTTCGCCGACAACCTCCAGAAGGAGATCGAGCAGGACACGGGGATTCGCTTCGGCATTGTCGAGAAGCATCAGTTCGCCGCAATCCCCGTCACCGACGCGGCGGGCCGCACCACGGCGCTCGGAGTCGCCCAGTCCGAAGCGATCTGGGGCCACCTCAAGGAAGCCGGTCTGGTGGACGCCAAGGGCAAAGTGCAGGACAGCCTCAAGCAGGTCCTCAAGGACGACAGCCTCAAGCTCCCCGAGGCGTACGCCGCCCACCTTCCCCAGGTCAAGGACGTGCTCCGCAAGCTCGCGGGACGGCTGGAGGTCAAGAACGCGGACGAGCGACGGACGGTGAAGACGCGCCAGGCGGTGCTCCACGGCGAACGGTTCAAGGCCCTGTGGGATCGCATCAAGCACAAGACCACATATCGCGTGGTCTTCGACAACGACGCCCTCGTCCAGACCTGCGCCAAGGCGATCGCGGACTCGCCGCCGATCACCAAGACCCGCCTGCAATGGCGGAAAGCCGATCTGGCGATCGGCAAGGCCGGCGTCGAAACCAAAGAAACGTCGGCGTCCGCCCCGATCGTCCTCGACGAAAGCGACATCGAGCTTCCCGACCTGCTCACCGACCTCCAGGACAAGACCCAGCTCACGCGCCGGAGCCTCGTGCGAATCCTCACCGAAAGCACGCGACTCGACGACTTCAAGCGGAACCCGCAACAGTTCATCGACCTGGCCGCCGAGGCGATCAATCGCGCCAAGCGGCTCGCGCTGGTCGACGGCATCAAGTACCAACGCATCGGCGACGAGGTCTATTACGCCCAGGAATTGTTCGAGCAGGAAGAGCTGAGCGGCTACCTCAAGAACATGCTTGAGGCCACCAAATCGGTCCACGAGCACGTCGTCTACGACTCCTCCGGCGTCGAACGGTCGTTCGCCGAGCAGATGGAAAAGAACGAGGCCGTGAAGGTCTACGCCAAACTTCCCGGCTGGTTCAAGGTTCCCACCCCGCTCGGCACCTACAATCCCGACTGGGCCGTGCTGATCGAGAACGACGGCACCGAGCGGCTCTACTTCGTGGTGGAGACCAAGAGCAGCCTCTTCACCGACGACCTGCGCGACCGCGAAGGCGCCAAGATCAAATGCGGCGAAGCGCATTTCAAAGCCTTGGCCGTGACAGATAAGCCCGCACGATTCGTCAAAGCCGCAAAGCTTGAGGATGTGCTAAATAGTTGAAATTTCATTACGCCAGACTCCTGACGAGAAAATCGCGACTATGACAGAATCGCACACACTGCAACTCGATGCTCTCGTCAGATCAATCGGCGTAAATCGTGCTTCCCCTCACGCGATCCTCCTCGGAGCCGGCGCATCCATCAGTTCCGGGGTTCCAAGTGCCGGGCGGTGCATATGGGAATGGAAACGTGATATCTTTCTCACGAATAACCCGGCCCTTCGCGACCAGTTTTCCGAACTATCTCTCCCGAGCGTCCAGGAACGGATTCAGCGGTGGCTAGAGTCGAACGGCCACCCGAAGCTCGATGATCCGAGTGAGTACTCTCACTACATCGAGCGGTGCTACCCGATCCCTGAGGATCGTCGCCTCTTCTTCCAGCGAACCGTCGCGGCGGCGCGCCCGCACACCGGGTATCAGCATCTCTGTCTTCTCGCGGAGGCGGGGATCGTCAAGTCGGTATGGACGACCAATTTCGACGGCCTGACCGCCAAGGCGGGAACATCGTTCGGGATCACCCCAGTCGAGGTGGGCATCGATTGTCAGGGGCGTCTCCCCCGCATACCGAGGGCGGGGGAACTTCTCTGCGTCTCCCTCCACGGTGACTATCGATACGACCCGTTGATGAACACCGAGGAGGAGCTACAGCGTCAGGAGAAAGTGCTGAAAGACGGTCTGATCCAAGAGCTAAGCCAGTTTCACCTCATCGTGTGCGGTTATAGTGGCCGCGATGAATCGATCATGTCGGCGCTGAGCGATGCCTATTCCAGACCGGGCACAGGAACCCTCTTCTGGTGCGGACACGGCGAATCGGCCCCTCCGAAAGTCGTCGCCTCCTTGATCCAGACGGCCAGAAGCCGCGGAAGGGCAGCTTATTATGTTCAAGCCGAGGGATTCGATGACCTGATGACTCGGCTCGCGTTTCACTGCCTCGATGGGGAGCGGATCACGAAAGCACGCTCGATCTCCGAGGCGGCAGGCCAGCAGAACCTGTCGCGCCGATCGGCATTTACGGCTGATCGCTTGCCGGTAAAGACGATCATCAAGAGCAACTCCTTCCCGATCGAATGCCCGACCGAAGTTCTCGAATTCGAGCTGGACGGCCTCCCCGACAGTGGCGTCTGGCGATGGCTACGGGAGAAGACGGAAGGACGTCCGGTTGTCGCGGTTCCACTACGAGGGAAGATCCTCGCCTTCGGGACGATCGACGGCATCAAGGATGCCTTTCGCGATAATCTGCGCGGGAACGTCGAGCGGACACCGATCGACGAGCGCGAACTCCGCTTTGAAGATGGCGCGGTCACGCACTTGTTACTGACGGCGCTGGTGCAGTCGCTGGCCCAGGTTACCGGACTCAAGATCGCCGGCAAAAGAGTGCTCTGGGACGATCAGCATTACCAACGCGAAAACTCGGCTGGAACCCGCTGTCACGTCTTCCAGTCGGTCGTGCTTACCCTGCGGAGGGTCGGTGCAATACAGCAACTACTCATATCGCCGACGTTGCTGGTGCGGACAGAGTCAGGCGAAATGCTGAGCCTTGAGGCCGAAAAACAGGTCAAGCAGCGGCTACTCGGCTATCAGCACAACAATAAGTTCAATCAGGCGGTCAATTCTTGGCGAAACACGCTCTTTGCGAGCGGCACGACGACAGTCGAGTTCCCGCACGGCGTCGCTTCGAGCTTCCGTTTTCATATACAAAAAGCTCCGATCTTTGCCGGAATCGGCAATCCCCAACAGCCTCGTGGTGCCGGTGTAGCACCCAAAATCGAGCGAGTCGTGAGGCAGAAGGGGCTCTTACTGGAAGAACCAGAACTCGTGTTCGCGGATCGAAGAAACGCCGCCCTAACCGTTAAGGATACGCATCCCATCCGAGGGGTCCTGGAAAACCATCCCTTCGACTACTCGCTCACGCAACGCGGTCTGGCCGATCAGGTCAACGTCGGTGTCATCTGCCCCGCGCCAGAGGCCCACGCTTTTAGCAGGTTCATCGACAGCTTCTACCATTCGAAGGATCCATTGAAGACGGAACGCGACTACCTCCTACCCTTCCAGGGTTTCCAGACGGCGTTCGGACTCCCCCTGAACGTGCCGCAGCCTGGAAACCTGGGATGGACCGCGTGCCCGGAGCCGGACCCCGCGCTCGGTTCACGCGAAGGCGCTTTGGAGCTCAGGCGCCTGATCACGAACGCAATCGATTCCCTTCACGCATCAAGCATCCCGAATGTTGTGCTCATCTGCTACCCGACACGGTGGGCGGCGTGGCGTGGATTCAAGACGGAAGACGAGCGATTCGACCTCCACGACTTCGTCAAGGCCTACTGTGTCCAACGCGGAATCGCCACCCAATTCCTCGACCAGGACACGTTGACGGTGGGCGTCTTGAAAGTTGGTGGAATTTTTGTCCAGATGGAGGGTGACCGCG
>CALCIA010000303.1 GCA_937907435.1 uncultured Actinomycetes bacterium | reverse complement strand
ACCCGCCCCTCTCGCCACGGCCACAGCCTGCCCGGGCCGTGGCGAGAGGGGCGGGTCCCTACCCAGGCAACAGCCGACAAGGTGGACGGCCCATCGTCGTCTGGGTGAGTTCGCAGAAATCCGCGGATAGCGCGGAGAAGTGCGAACTCGCCTGGCGCTCTTCCGTGCGCCAGCCGTCAAGGGCCACATCCCTCCCCGACCGCGCGGCCCCTACGGCCAACCGGCTACCCCGCGCCGCCCGTCGGCAGCCGACCCTCCGCCTCGAGCATCGCGTGGATGCCCTCCTGGAGGCCGCGGGGTTCGTAGCCGAGCTCGCGGGTCGCCTTGTCGTGGTTGGCCCAGAAGGTGACGCCGTCCGCGCTTGCGATCAGCTCGCGCAGGTTGGGCGGCTGGTTCATGACTTTGCCGACCAGGGCGCCGAAGGGGGTCATCAGCTTCATCAGGGCCGTCGGCATCGCGTGCTTCGGGGCCTTCCGGCCGGTCTCCGCGGCGACCACGCTGATCGCCTCGCGCACCGTCGTCACGGGGCCGCTGATCACGTAGGCCTCGCCGGGCTTGCCCTTGTCCAGGCCAAGGAGGATGCCGGCGGCGATGTCCTCGACGTGGGTGAGGCAGATGCCCAGCTCCGGGAAGGGGATGAGGGGCATCTTGCCTTCGAGGAACTGGTCGAGCAGGCGGCCGGTCGCCGATTCGTCGCCGGGCCCGTAGACGCCGCCGGGCTGGACGATCACGCAGGGGAGCCCCTCCCCGATCAGCCGCTTGGCGACCTGGTGGGCTTCCCACTTCGTCTTCTCGTACTCGGAGGTGAAGTTGTCGGCCGGGTTCTCGTAGGTCTCGTCGACCACGCGCCCGTGGGTGTTGCCGAAGATGCCGACCGTGGAGACGTAGACGACCTTCGGGATCCCGGCCTCCAGGGCCGCGCCCAGGACGCGTTCGGTACCGCCGACGTTCGCTTCCTGCATCGACCGGCGCTCGCTCGCCGGGATGCCGACCTCGTAGACGGCAGCCGCGTGGATCACCGCGTCACAGCCCTCCATGCCGGAGCGGATCGCCGGTTCGTCGTTCAGGTCCCCGGGGACAAGAGTGCAGCCGAGCTCCTCCAGCGCCGCGCCCTTGGCGGGATTGCGCACGAGTGCCACGACATCGTCACCGCGGGCGCGCAGTTGGCGCACGACGGCGCCGCCGATGAAACCCGTCCCTCCCGTGACGAAGACCTTCACAGGACCCACCCTAAACGGCCTGGGCGGCCGCTTACAATGGGTCAGAGTGAGTGGATCGAAGAACGGCCGTGTCATCGAGACGCGGTACGCAGCGCAGAAGGGGAACGGTGCCGGGGTCGTCAACCGACGGGCGCGTCAGCGCGCGCTGGCGATCGGGATCGTCGACGGCCGCGAGCGCGGCGAGCCGCTGGCCGAGCTGAAGGAGCTGCTGCGCACCGCGGGCGTCGCCACCGCCGGCGTCGCCACCCAGCAGCGCCAGAAGCCCGACCCGGACCGTTACTTCGGCCGCGGCCGCCTGGAGGAGCTGAAGGCGCAGATCGAGGCCGACGGCGCCAACCTGGTCGCCTGCGACGACGAGCTGCTGCCGCGCCAGGAGCGCAACCTCGAGTCGGCGCTCGGCGTGCCGGTGATCGACCGCACCGCGGTGATCCTCGACATCTTCGCCGACCACGCCCACTCGGCCGAGGGCAAGCTGCAGGTCGAGCTGGCGCAGCTCGAGTACAACATGGCCCGCATGCGGGGCCTCTGGACCCATCTCGAGCGCCTCGGCGCGGGGCGGATCGACGGCGGCATCGGCACCAGGGGCCCGGGTGAGAGCCAGATCGAGACCGACCGCCGGCTGGCCCGCAACCGGATCGCCGAGCTGCGCCGGCGTCTGCGTCGCACCGAACGGAACCGCGGCGTGATGCGCGCCGAGCGCGAACGCTCGCAGATCCCCCGGGTCGCCCTCGCCGGGTACACCAACGCCGGCAAGTCGACGCTGCTGAACGCGCTCACCGGCGCCGAGGTCGGCGTCGCCAACCGCCTCTTCGAGACGCTCGACCCGACCACGCGGAGCTTCGAGCTCTCCGGCCGCGACTACCTGCTCACGGACACGGTCGGCTTCATCGAGAAGCTGCCCCACCAGCTGGTCGAGGCGTTCAAGGCGACGCTCGAGGAGACGACGCTGGCCGACCTGATCGTGCACGTCGTCGACGCCTCCGAGACCGAAGAGCGACGGATGGTCGACATGCACGCGGTGGACGAGGTGCTGGAGGAGATCGGGGCGGGGGATAAGCCGCGCCTCCTGGTCCTGAACAAGGCCGACCTGCTGGACGAGGACGAGCGCCACGAGGTCGCGATCGCGCACCCCGACGCGGTGCTCGTCTCGGCGCTCACCGGGGAGGGCCTCGAGGAGCTGCGCGAGCGGATCGAGCGGGCCTTCGCCGAGACCCTCACCGAGGTCGAGCTGCTGATCCCCTACAGCCAGGGCGGCCGCCTGCACGAGCTGCACGAGGTGGCGGGGGAGCTGGAGCGGACCGACCGCGCCGACGGCGTCCTCGTCCACGCCCGCGTGCCCTCGGCCGAGCTGCACCGCTTCACCGACCTCGCGGTCGCCTGAGCCCCCGCGACTCTCTAGGCTGCGCGCCATGGACCTCCAGGTGACGAAACTCCGCATCGATGCCGTGCTGCCGACCCGCGCCCATCCGGGCGACGCGGGACTCGACCTCTACTCGATCGAGGAGGCCCACATCGGCCCCGGCGAGCGCTGGAGCCTCGGGACCGGGATCGCGGTCGAGATCCCCGAGGGCCACGCCGGGCTCGTCCTCCCGCGTTCCGGCCTCGCCCGCGAGCACGGGATCACGCTGGTCAACAGCCCCGGCCTGATCGACGCCGGCTACCGTGGCGAAATCCGGGTGCTGCTGCTGAACACCGATCCGGCCGAGACGGTCCGGATCGAGGCGGGCGCGCGGATCGCCCAGCTGGTGGTGACGCCGGTCGCGCTCGCCGAGCCGGTCGAGGTCGCCGAGCTCAGCGACTCCGCCCGCGGCGACGGCGGCTTCGGCTCCACCGGTCGCTGATCAACGGCCAGCTGTTCCTTATCCCGACCATTCCGGCATAAGGAACAGCGGAAGGGGTCAGACGTCCGCGTCGGCGAGGCGGGCGAGGATCTCGACCGAGCGCTCGATCGTCTCGCGGTCGGCGTCCGGCAGCTCTTCGAGCGCCTTCACCAGCCAGCCCTCGCGGGCGGCACGGTCGGCGGCGATGCGGGCCTGACCGGCCTCGGTGAGGCTGACCAGGGCGCGGCGGCGGTCGCCGGGGTCGGGATTGCGCTCGACCATCCCCTCGCCCTCGAGGTCGCCGACCGTCTGCGCCATCGACTGCGGCCGGACCCGCAGGGCCTGGGCGAGGTCGGAGACGCTGGCGGGACCCTCGCGGTCGAGGCGGCCGAGCACCCAGGTCTGGGTGAGCGGGAAGAGGTTCTCGGCGCGCAGCCGGCGGATCAGCTGTCCCACCGCGACCCGCAGGTCGGCGGCGAGCGGGGCGATGTCGGTGCGCGTCGGCACCCGCCAACCTTAGCGCATACATACAGGCAAACTGCACAGGTTGCCTGTGTAACATAGAGAGATGACGGCAGCGACCGCCAACGGGCACGGCGCCTCCCACGACGACCGGTACAAGTGGATCGCGCTCTCCAACACCACCCTGGCGATCCTCCTGGCGACGCTGGACGCCTCGATCACGCTGATCGCGATGCCGGACATCTTCCGCGGCATCCACCTCGACCCGCTGCTGCCCTCCAACAGCTTCTACCTGCTGTGGATGATCCTCGGCTACCTGGTCGTCACCAGCGTCCTGATCGTCAGCCTCGGCCGCCTCGGGGACATGTACGGGCGGGTCAAGATCTACAACCTCGGCTTCGTCATCTACACGGTCGCCTCGCTGATGCTGGCGATCGACTGGATGACGGGGTCCGACGGCGCCCTCTTCCTGGTCGTGTTCCGGATCGTCCAGGGGATCGGCGGCGCCTGCCTGCTCGCCAACTCGGTGGCGATCCTCACCGACGCCTTCCCCGCCAACCAGCGCGGCATGGCGCTGGGGATCAACAACATCGTCGGGGTCAGCGGGATGTTCATCGGCCTGATCCTCGGCGGCCTCTTGGCGCCGATCGACTGGCGGCTGGTCTTCCTGATCTCGGTCCCGGTCGGCATCTTCGGCACCGTCTGGGCCTACCTCAAGCTGCACGAGCTCTCGACCCCGAACCCCGGCTCGATCGACTGGTGGGGCAACGTCACCTTCGCCCTCGCGCTGATCCTGGCGATGGTCGCCGTCACCTACGGGATCCGCCCCTACGGCGGGTCGCCGACTGGCTGGGGGAGCCCGCGCGTGCTCGCCCTGCTCGGGTGCGCCCTCGTCTCGATGGTCGCCTTCGTGATGGTCGAGCGGCGGGTCAAAGAACCGATGTTCCGCCTGCCGCTCTTCCGCATCCGTGCCTTCACCTTCGGCACGCTCTCGACCTTCCTCGCCGCGATCGCCCGCGGCGGCCTGATGTTCATGCTGATCATCTGGCTGCAGGGCATCTGGCTGCCGCTGCACGGCTACGACTACACCGAAGCGCCGCTGATCGCGGGCATCTACATGCTGCCGCTGACGATCGGCATGCTGATCGCCGGGCCCGCCTCGGGCTACCTCTCCGACCGCTTCGGCGCCCGCGGCTTCGCCACCGGCGGGATGATCGGCGCCGCCACCAGCTTTGCCGCGCTGACCTTCCTGCCGGTCGACTTCTCCTATCCCGTCTTCGCCGCGATCCTCACCTTCAACGGGATCTCGATGGGGATGTTCGCCTCGCCGAACCGCGCCGCGGTGATGAACAGCCTGCCGCCCGGCGACCGCGGCGCCGGCGGTGGCATGAACCAGACCTTCCAGAACTCCGCCCAGGTGATCTCGATGGGGATCTTCTTCACGCTCTTGATCGTCGGGCTGGCGTCGAGCCTGCCGCACGCGATGACCACCGGCCTCGAAGCGCACGGCATCGCCGCCGCGAAAGCCCACGAAGTCGGCGAAACGCCGCCGATCTCGGTCCTCTTCGCCGCCTTCCTCGGGGAAAACCCGATCGAACACCTGCTGGGCGCCCAGACCCTGCACGAACTGCCGCAGCACGCCCAGGCGGTGCTGACCGGCCACAGCTTCTTCCCGAGCCTGATCTCGGGACCGTTCAGCAACGGGCTCGACACCGCCTTCGGCTTCGCGATCGTCGCCTGCCTGATCGCCGCGGCCGCGTCGCTGATGCGCGGCGGGCGCTACACCCACACCGAGCCGAGTGAGGCGCCGAGCGGCGTGTCGGCCGGCCCGGTCCGAGAACTGGAGGAGTCACATGCGAGTTGATTGGCACGGGCAGTCGGCGTTCACGCTCGCCGGCGAGGACGCGACGGTCTTCATCGACCCGTGGGATCCCGGGGCGGTCGGAGGCTGGAAGGGCATCGAGTGGGGCTACCCGGCGATCCAGTCGCCCGCCGGCGTCGACCTGCTGATCGTGACCCACGAGCACCGCGACCACAACGGGGTCGAGGTGCTCGACGGCGAGCCCGCCCTGGTGCGATCACTTGCCGGGACGCACGAGACGCCGCTCGGCGAGGTGGTCGCGATCGCCTCCGAGCACGACGAAGCGGCGGGCACCGAACGCGGCCCCAACACGATCGTCGTCTTCGACCTCGACGGCCTCCGCGTCGCCCACTTCGGCGACTTCGGCCAGCCCGCCCTGCGCCCCGAGCAGCGCGCCCACCTCGACGGCATCGACCTCCTCTTCCTCCCGGTCGGCGGCGGCCCGACGATCGACGGCGCGACCGCGGCCGCGATCGCCAGGGACCTCGCCCCGTCCTGGGTGGTGCCGATGCACTACAAGACCGCGAAGGTCAACTTCCTCGACACCGAGGAGGTGTTCGTCGAGGCGATGCCGAGGACCGAGCGCCTCTCGTCGCCCTCGTTCGACACGGCGGACCTGGAGAAGGGTTCTGGGCCGCTGGCGGTGGTGCCGGCGGCGCCTTAGGGGGCGGGCGGCCGTCCGGGCGGGGGTCCGGGGCGCCGCCGGCCGTCCGAGGGAGGTCCTGGGCTCCTCATGGGGGTCCTGGCAGGCTGTGACCCCCATGAGGAGCCCAGGACGTGAGGCGTTCGTGGGAAAGCCGTCACAGGGACGTCGCAAAGTCGGGCTTCCGTGGGGAGGCGTCACAGGGACGGGGGAGGTCGGACTTCCGTGACGATCCCGTCGGAGAGTCTCCACACCTCGGCCCGATCGGTCACAGAGATGCCGGGAACGTCA
>CALCIA010000302.1 GCA_937907435.1 uncultured Actinomycetes bacterium | reverse complement strand
AGAGGGGCGCGACCCTCCCCGGCGACAGCTTGCGGGGCCTGGACCCTCCCGGGCGCCAGCTTGCGGCCCCTCATCCCTTCCAATACCCCCCGTCGGACCCCCGCCGATCCGGCTTTTCAGGCCACTAAACAAAAATCGTCCCAACTTTCGGGGGATTTGCCTCAGAAAGGCCGCTACTACCGTGCGAGATGCACACGAAGCCGGACTGACGCGCCCGGTAGAGTTAGGGGACGAAACGGCGTCATCCGATGATGGACAAGGCGTCGCCGTCTTCAACCCCGGCTTTCCGGGTGCGACCAAGAAGAGGTTTTGGATTTGTTCGAGCGATTCACTGAGCGGGCTCGTCAGGTAGTCGTCCTAGCGCAGGAGGAGGCGCGGACGCTCAAGCACAATTACATCGGCACCGAGCACATCCTGCTCGGACTCCTCCGCGAGGAGGAGGGTCTTGCCGCCCGCGTCCTGGAGTCCCTCGACATCACCGTGGAAAGGGTGCGCTCGCAGGTCGTCCGTATCGTCGGCTCGGGCGAGGAGGTCACCTCGGGGCAGATCCCGTTCACGCCGCGCGCCAAGAAGGTGCTCGAGCTGGCGCTGCGCGAGGCGCTCAGCCTCGGCCACAACTACATCGGCACCGAGCACATCCTGCTCGGCCTGGTCCGCGAGAACGAGGGCGTCGCCGCCCGCATCCTCCTGGACTTCGACGCCGACAGCGACAAGATCCGCAACGAGGTGATCCGGATGCTCTCCGGTCCCGGCGGTCGTCGCCAGGGCAGCTCGGGCTCGGGCAGCTCGGGGGAGGGCAAAAAATCTTCGAAACTGCTCGACCAGTTCGGGCGCAACCTGACCCGCCTCGCCGAGGAGGGCAAGCTCGACCCGGTCATCGGTCGCGAAACCGAGATCGAGCGGATCATGCAGATCCTCTCCCGCCGCACCAAGAACAACCCGGTGCTGCTGGGTGAGCCGGGCGTCGGCAAGACCGCCGTCGTCGAGGGCCTCGCCGCCAAGATCAACTCGGGCGAGGTGCCGGAGCTGCTGAAGAACAAGCAGATCTACACGCTCGACCTGGCCGCCCTGGTGGCCGGCTCGAAGTACCGCGGTGAGTTCGAGGAGCGCCTCAAGAAGGTGATGAAAGAGATCACCCAGCGCGGCGACATCATCCTGTTCATCGACGAGCTCCACAACCTGGTCGGCGCCGGCGCCGCCGAGGGGGCGATCGACGCCGCCTCGATCCTGAAGCCGGCCCTGGCCCGCGGCGAGCTGCAGACGATCGGCGCGACGACCCTCGACGAGTACCGCAAGTACCTCGAGCGCGACTCGGCGCTGGAGCGCCGCTTCGCCCAGATCCGGGTCGACCAGCCCTCGCCGGAGGACACGGTCCGCATCCTCGAGGGGCTGCGCGAGCGCTACGAACAGCACCACAAGGTGACGATCAACGACGAAGCGCTGGAAGCGGCCGCCGAACTCGCCGACCGTTACATCTCCGACCGCTTCCTGCCCGACAAGGCGATCGACCTGATCGACGAGGCGGGCTCGCGGCTGCGCATCAAGTCGATGTCGACGCCGCCGGTCTACCGCGATCTCGAGGAGGAAATCGAGACGACGCGGCGCGAAAAGGAGGCCGCGATCGAGGCGCAGGAGTTCGAAAAAGCCGCCAACCTGCGCGATCAGGAGCGTCAGCTGACCACCCGCAAGCGCCAGCTCGAAGACGAGTGGGCGGAGGGTGAGAACGGCGAACGGCCGGTCGTCGGCGAGGAGGAGATCGCCGACATCGTCTCGATGTGGACCGGCATCCCGGTCTTCAAACTGACCGAGGCCGAGACCAAAAAGCTGATCCGCATGGAGGAGGAACTCCACAAGCGCGTGATCGGCCAGGAGGTCGCGATCACCGCCGTCTCGAAAGCGATCCGCCGCTCCCGTGCCGGGATCAAGGATCCGAAGCGGCCGGCCGGCTCGTTCATCTTCCTCGGCCCCTCCGGGGTCGGCAAGACCGAGCTCGCCCGCACGCTCGCCGACTTCCTCTTCGGCGACGAGGAGGCGATGGTCCGGATCGACATGTCCGAGTACATGGAGAAGCACGCGGTCAGCCGCCTGGTCGGCTCGCCCCCGGGCTATATCGGCTACGACGAGGGCGGCCAGCTGACCGAGGCCGTGCGGCGCAAGCCGTACTCGGTGCTGCTCCTGGACGAGATCGAGAAGGCCCACCCCGACGTCTTCAACATCCTGTTGCAGATCCTCGAGGATGGGCGCCTCACCGACGCCCAGGGCCGCACGGTCGACTTCCGCAACGCGATCGTGATCATGACCTCGAACATCGGCGCCGCCGAGATCTCGAAGAACACCTCGATCGGCTTCACCGTCTCCGACGACGAGACCGGCATGTCCTACGACGACATGAAGAACCGGATCATGGGCGACCTCAAAAAGGTGTTCCGGCCGGAGTTCCTCAACCGGATCGACGAGGTCATCGTGTTCCACAAGCTGGCGAAGGACGAGGTCAAGGAGATCATCGACCTGATGATCAACCGGGTCCGCGTCCAGGTCGCCGAGCACGAACTCCAGCTCGACATGACCGAGGAGGTCAAGGACTACCTGGTCGACAAAGGCTGGGATCCGTCGATGGGCGCCCGCCCGTTGCGTCGGGCGATCCAGCGCTACATCGAGGACCCGCTCGCCGACGAAGTCCTGCGGGCAGGCCCGATGACGCCCGGTTCGACCGTGATGTTCACCCGCGACGCCTCCGGCGACGAGGAAGACAAGCCGCTGCGGCTGGAGATCATCCCGCCGAGCAACAAGTCGCCGCTCGACGAGGCGGAGCGACCGAAGGTCGGCGTCGGAGCGAAAACCGAGGGCGACGGCGTCCACGGCCACGAGGCCGACTCGGGCGACCACGACTCCGAGCATTGAGCAGAGGCAGCAAGTGAGCGAGCCCGGCCGCAGCGCGATCGGCACCTGGAGCGGCGGCCGCTATCTGCACTACGGCGAGACGATCGAGGAAGATCGTCTCGCCGCGCTGCTGCGCCCGGCGGACGGGATCGACACGGTCCTCACCGCCGACGCCTACGGGGCGGGCGAGGCCGACTCGCTCCTCGGGCGGGCGCTGGCGGGCGTCTCCCGCGAGGACTACTCGCTGGTCGGCGCCGTCGGCCACGATTTCTACGTGGGCGAACGCAACGGGCCGAAAGGCTTCCCGCGCTTCACCGATCCGAGCCTGCGCGGCCCCGACGGCTACGCCTCCTACCTGCGGATGGCGGCCGAGAAGGCCCTCGAGCGGATCGGCGCATCGAGCTTCGACCTGCTCCTGCTCCACAACCCGGACCGCATCGGCTACACCTCCGAGGTCGTCTGGGACGGGATGGCGGCGCTGCGCGAGGCGGGCCTCACGGCGCGGATCGGCGTCGCGCCCGGCCCCGCCAACGGCTTCACCCTCGACCTGATCTCCTGCCTCGAGCGCTTCGGCGAGCGGATCGACTGGACGATGATCATCCTCAACCCGCTGGAGCCCTGGCCGGGCGAGCTGGTCCTCGACGCGGCGGCCCGCCACGAGGTCAAGGTCATCACCCGCGTGGTCGACTTCGGCGGCCTCTTCTGGGATGGGCTGCGGCCGGGCATGGAACTTGTCAAAGGCGACCACCGCGCCTTCCGCCCGGACGGCTGGATCGAGGCGGGCCTCGAGAAGCTCGACCGCCTGCGTCCCTTCGCCGAGCGCGCCGAGCTGACCTCGATGGGCCTCGCCTGTCAGTGGAACCTCGCCCACCCCGCGGTCGCCTGTGTCGCCCCGACCCTGATCCAGGAGGCGGGGCCGGAGGCGCGGACGATCGAGTCCGAGCGCGCCGAGCTCGCCGCGATCCCCACCGAGCTCCGCCTCTCCGCCGACGATGTCGCCGCAATCCGAGCGATCGGCGACAACACCGGCTGCATGGCGCTGAAGGGCGCCAACCCGGGCTTCGAGGGCGAGGAGCAAGCCGACCGCTGGCCCCTCAGCCCGGAGCTGGCCGAAGTCGGCGGCCGCTGGGGCATCGACCCCGAGCGCGACCTGGTGGGCGGCGCGGCTTAGGAGGGACGCCGGGTGCTGGGCGGCGCCCGGGGAGGGACGGGGACCCGCAAGCTGTCGCCCGGGGAGGTGACGCG
The DNA here is from genome assembly GCA_937907435.1 of uncultured Actinomycetes bacterium. Lineage (GTDB taxonomy): Bacteria > Actinomycetota > Thermoleophilia > Solirubrobacterales > 70-9 > VAYN01. The sequence continues at coordinate 24 of CALCIA010000302.1, read as the reverse complement.
CCCCTCTCGCCACGGCCCGGGCAG
>CALCIA010000301.1 GCA_937907435.1 uncultured Actinomycetes bacterium | reverse complement strand
CCTCTCGCCACGGCCACAGCCTGCCCGGGCCGTGGCGAGAGGGGCGCGTCCGTTAATCGGGCGACAGCTTGCGGGTCCCCATCCCTTCCCCCGGCGGCAACCTCCCCGCCCCGAGCCCGTGAAAGTCCGCCGCCTATCCCTCGCGCGCGTCGAGCCAGGCTTTCGCGACACGTTTGGGGGCTCGGCACAGCCACGCTTCGACGATGGCTTCCTCGAGATCCTTACGCGGGATTCGCTCCAGGCGGATCAGGACGCTCGGGTAGCCGTCGAAGTGCGGAGTGGTGAAGTAGATCTCGGGCTCACTCTGGAGCAGGGCTTGCTTTGCTTCCTCATCCGGCACCCGTACACCGAGGATCTCGCCGTCGGGCGCTGCCGCTCCGAGCTGTTCGATCTCCTTCTTCCGCAGCGGGCGTTCCCAGACGAAGAGTTTCTTGCGCACCTTCCAGGCGCGGTTGCCGAAGGTCGGTTCCTCGGCGACCTCGGGGAGGCCGAGGGCGATCGCGGCGACGTCGTCCCAGGTTGCCATCACGGTCGCCCGGCCCGCTCGCGCTCGCGCTTCGCCTCTTCCTTGGCCTGCTTCTTCGCCGCCAGCGCCTTTGCTTCGACTTCGGCGATCTTTCGCGCGCGGGCGATCGCGGCGGTCAGCGCTTCGATGTCATAGACGCCGTGGTGGCGGCGGCCGTTGACGAAGAAGGTCGGCGTGCCGGAGACGCCGGAGGAGTCGGCGCTCTCCACGTCCTCGGCCACCCGCTCCAGGTACACGCGCGTGCGCACCTCGTCTTCGAGGCGGTCGGCGTCGAGTTCCAGCTCGTCGGCATAACGGCGCACGTCGTCGAGGTCGAGCTCCCCCTGGTGTGCCATCAGCGTGTCGTGCATCTGCCAGAAGGCGCCCTGCGCGGCCGCTGCCTCGCTCGCCTCCGCCGCCAGCTGGGCGTGCGGGTGGACGTCCTGCAGCGGCAGGTGACGGAAGACGTAACGCAGGCCGCCGCCGTGGTGCATGTCGAGCAGCTCGCGGATCGTCGGCTCGGCGCGGCCGCAGTAGGGGCACTCGAAGTCGGCGTACTCGACCAGGGTGACCGCGCCGTCCGGGTCGCCGCGGATGTGATCGCGATCCGGGTCGACGTCCTCGGAGAGGTCGATGATCGATTCCGCCGTGCGGCGCAGCTGTTCGAGCCGGCGCGACTGCGGGATCAGGGCGCGGGTGCCGCGGAAGACGGCGAAGGCGACGAGCGGCGAGATCACGCAGGCGACGAGGACGCCGAGCTTCGCCTGGTCGAGCTCGGGCCCGGTGAAGGCGAGGTTGGCGATCAGGAAGGAGACGGTGAAGCCGACCCCGGCCGCGGTGCCGGTGCCGAGCAGGCCCGGGAAGGTGATCGTCAGCTTGCCGCCGTCGATCAGCTTGCGGACCGGCGCCCGCATCGCCAGCCAGGGCAGGAGCCAGATGCCGAGCGGCTTGCCGACCACGTAGCCCGCGACGATCCCGATCGTGATCGGCGAGCTCACCGCGTCGGAGAGGAGGCCGCCGGTGATGTGGACGCCGGCGTTGGCGAGCGCGAATAGCGGCACGATCACGTAACTGGTCCACGGGTGGAGCGCGTACTGGAGGCGCTCGTTCGGCGAGATCGCCTGGACCAGGCTGCGCCGCGCCTCGACCGCGCCGCCCGCGGTCGGCTGCTCGCGGAACTCGCGGGTGAGGTCGGTCGCGCGCTCGAGCTCCTGGCGCGAGGGCGGGTAGGCGCTCGTCACCAGGCCGATCGCGAGGCCGGCGATCACCGGGTCGATCCCCGACTCGTACATCGCCACCCAGATCCCGGCGCCGACGAGGACCGCGATCGGCCCGCGCATCGTCGGCAGGAAGCGCAGCAGGCCGAGGATCGCGAAGAGCCCGACCGCGACGGCCAGCGCCACCGCGTCGATCGAGCCCGTGTAGGCGATGACGATGATCGCCAGCGCCGCGAGGTCGTCGAATACCACGAGAGTGAGGAGGAAGACGCGCAGGCGGGTGGAGCCGGTCGGCGCGACCAGCGCGAGGACGCCCAGCGCCAGCGCCGTGTCGGTCGACATCGCGACGCCCCAGCCACCGCCCCCGGCGCCGCCCGCGTTGAAGAGCAGGTAGATGCCGACCGCGCCGCCGATCCCGCCCAGCGCCGCCAGCGCCGGGTACCAGAGCCGGTTGTGCTCGCGCAGCTCGCCGAGGTCGATCTCCCGCTTCGCCTCCAGCCCGACGACGAGGAAGAAGAGCGCCATCAGCCCCTGGTTCACCCACTCGCGCAGCGTGTTGGCGATCCCGTGCGAGCCGACCTCGATCGAGAGGTGCGTGTCCCAGAGTTCGCTGTAGCTGCCGAAGTCGACGTTCGCCCAGAGCAGCGCGACGACGACCGCGCCGACGAGGACGACGGCGGAGCCGGTCTCGGTGCCGAGGAAGTCGCGCACCGGCGTCGCCAGGTTGCGGGCCCAGGCGGTGCGCCCGCCGTTCGACTGGGTGGTTTGGTCAGGCATCGACAGCCGAAGTATGTTCGCCGGGTGAAGCCGACGATCTCCGACCCCGGGCGCTTCGCCCTGAAGAACGCGGTGCGAGCGGCGATCGTCGTCCCCGCCGCCTTCGCGCTCGGGCTCGAGGTGTTCGACCTGCCGCAGATGGCGCTCTTCGGCGCCTTCGGCTCGATCGGCATGCTCGTCTTCGTCGACTTCGGCGGCACGTTGCGGGAGCGCTTCCTCGCCTACCTGGGGACGCTGCTGGTCGGCACGCTGACGATCGCGCTCGGCACGCTCTGCTCGCACACCACCTGGCTGGCGGTCGTGGTGATGCTGCTGGTCGCCTTCGCCGTCCTCTTCGCCGGGATCGTCGACGGTTACGTCGCCGCCGCCTCGCTGGTCCTGATCCTCACCTTCGTGATTGCCGCGATGGTGGGGGCCGACGCCGGCGAAATCCCCGAGCGGCTGGCGGGGTGGGGCGTCGCCGGGGCGCTCTCGCTGATCGCGATCTTCGGCCTCTGGCCGAGCCGGCCGCCGGACCGGCTGCGGCGCGGGGGCGCGGCGGCGCTCGACCAGCTGGCGGCGCTGCTGGAGGGGATGGGGGCGACGCTCGGCGCCGAGCCGGCGACGAAGGCCGAAGAGGAACGGCTCGCCGAGCGCTCCGCCGAGGCCTACGAAGCGGTGGTCGCCGCCCGCAACGCGTTCGTCGCGCTGCCGCACCGGCCGGCCGGCGTCGGCGGGCGCACCGCGGCCTTCGGCCGGCTGGTCGACGACCTCGACTGGTTCGACGCGCTGGCCCGCGAGCAGCCCGCGCCGGGCTCGGTCAGCGAGGGCTTCGCGTCCGAGCGGGCGGCGGTCGAAACGCGGGTCCCGGCGGCCCTCCGGCGCGCCGCCGAGCGCCTGCGCGCCAACGATCCCGGCGACGACGGGGCGGAGCTCGCGGGCCTCGCGGCCGCGCACCGGGCGATCGGCCGCGCCTTCCTCGCGCAGATCGCCCGCCGCCGCCCCGAGGACGACGCCCGGCGCGTCACCGCGGAGCTGAACGAGGCCTACCGGCTGCGCGGGCTCGCCTTCGCGGCGCTGCAGATCGGCCGTCACGCGATCCAGGCGGCGGGCGGCAAGGCGCCGCCGGAGCCGACCCTGGCGCCGCTGCCCGTCGGCCTGCGGGAGGGGCGGCGGATCGCGGGCTCGCGCTACTCGATGCGCTCGGTCTGGTTCCGCAACAGCGTGCGCGGCGCGGTCGGGCTGGCGCTGGCCGTCCTCGTCGCCCGGGTCATCGACGCCCAGCACGGGTTCTGGGTCGTGCTGGGGACGATCTCGGTGCTGCGCTCCAGCGCCCTCGCGACCGGGACCACCGTGGTCGAGGCGCTTACCGGGACGCTGATCGGGATCGTCGTCGGCGGCCTTGTCGTCGCCGCGATCGGCGCCCACACCTGGCTGCTCTGGACGGCGCTGCCGCTCGCGGTCCTGCTCGGCGCCTACTCGCCGCGGGCGATCTCCTTCACCGCCGGGCAGGCCGGCTTCACGATCGTGGTCGTCGTCCTCTTCAACCTGCTCGACCCGGTCGGCTGGTCGGTCGGCGTGGTGCGGATCGAGGACGTCGCGATCGGCTGCGCGGTCTCGCTCGTCACCGGCTTCCTCTTCTGGCCGCGCGGCGCCGCCGACGTGCTGCGCGAATCGATCGGCGCGGCGTACGAGTCGGCGGCGAGGTACCTCGACACGACGATCGCCTCGATGCTCGGCGCGGCGCGGGCGGCGCCGCTCGACCCGGTGGCGGTCGAGGCCTCCGAAGCGGCGCTGCGCCTGGACGACACGGTGCGCGAGTACCTCGCCGAGAACGGCTCCGCGCGGCGCGACCTGGACGCGCTCGCGCGGCTGGTCGGCGGGGCGACGCGGCTGCGCCGGGCGGCGCGGCTGATGCACAACGCGGCGGGCCTCGCGCCGCTGGCGCCGCTCGACGCCCACGAGCCGTGGGTCGCCGCCGCGTGCGGTCCCTTCGACGCGGCCTGGCGGGCGCGCTGCGACTGGTTCGAGGGCTTCGGCCGCGCGATCGCGGCGGGGAAGGAGCCGCCCGCCCCGGAGCCCGACGCGCCCGAGCGCACCGCCGGCCCGACCAGCCGCCTCAACCGCGAGCTCGGCCCGATGGTGGTCCTCGACGGCGCGAGCGACGGCGAGGTCCCGCCCGGCCTCGCGATCGCCTGGGCCGAGCGCCACCTGGAAGGCCTCCTCACCCTGGAGCCCCCGCTGAGCGAAGCGGCCCACGCGGTGCTGGACGACTTCGCTCCCCGGGTGCTGAAAGAAGCCCGCACCGCGGCCGTCGCCCCAGCCCCGACGTAGGGCGAGGACGGCGCCCCCGCGGCTCTCCCCGCCCGGGAGGAGGACGGTGGCGTTCGCACTTCTGCCCGCTATCCGGTCATTTCTGCGAACGCACCCCCGGAAGGGCCCGTGATCCCGCAAGCTGGCGCCGGAAGGGTTCAGGCCCCGCAAGCTGGCGCCCGGGAAGGGACGCGCCACTCTCGCCACGGCCCGGGCAGGCTGTGGCCGTGGCGAGAGTGGCGGGTATGAAAGGCATGGAGGAAGGCGCGCGGGAGCCTCACGGGAGTGCGACGGGAGGGTCACGGATCCGTGACGGGAGTCAGACCTCGTCACGAAGACGTCGGGAACTCCGGTCTTTCTCCCGTGTTGTCCAACACCGACCTACGCGCTGCGTGGATTGACCGTGCTA
>CALCIA010000300.1 GCA_937907435.1 uncultured Actinomycetes bacterium | reverse complement strand
TTGACCGTGCTATAGCAAGGTCAAAGTACGCAGCGCGTTATCGGCCCCTCGAATCGGACCCGAAAAGGGCCTCCGAGGGCCGGAAGGTGTGACGTTCCCGGCATCTTCGTCAACGATCCGGCCGAGGTGTGGAAGCTCCCGGACCGGATCCTCACGGAAGTCCGACTTCGCGACGTCCCTGTGACGCCTCTCCCACGCAAGCCTCACGTCCTGGGCTCCTCATGGGGGTCACAGCCTGCCAGGACCCCCATGAGGAGCCCAGGACCTCCCTCGGACGGCCGCCGGCGCCCCGGACCCCCGCCCGTCCCTAAACCGCCACCACCACGATGAACGCCGCGTAAAGACAGAACCACCCGACCACCGCCGGCGCGGAGAAGCGTTTGCCGCGGTGGAGGCTCTCGTAGGCCAGTAGGCCGCCGGCGAGGCCGAGGCAGATCGAGAGGATCGCGTTGAAGTTGAGGCTCCAGTCGGTGAAGACGAGGCCGATGCCGATCGGGATCGTCGACTGGAAGACCATCGCGCCGCTGACGTTGCCGAGGGCGAGGGCGTCCTTGCCCTCGCGGACCCAGAAGAAGCTGTTGACCTTCTCCGGCAGCTCGGTCGCCAGGGGGGCGAGGACGAGGGCGAGGACCAGGGCCTCGACGCCGAGGCTGTCGGCGATCGTGAGGAGCTCTTCGACGAAGAGGTGGGCGCCGCCGACCATCGCGCCGAGGCCGACCAAGAGCTGCAGGACGCAGAGGATGGCGGGCGGCTCGCCCTGGGTGCGGTCCTCGCGACGGTCGAAGTAGAGCGGGTCGAGCGTCTCCTCCCCCTGCACCTCGCCCGAAGAGGCGAGCGTGCGGCGGACGTAGAAGACGTAGGAGAGGAGGAAGAGGATGCCGAGCGGCAGGCGGACGCCGAACGGCGGTCCCCAGGCGAGCGCCCCGGCGGCGGCGAAGAAGGCGAGGAAGAAGAGCAGGTCGCGCTCCAGGGTCGGGCCGTGGGCGGCGAGCGCCACGCCCTGGGTGCGGCGCTCGCGGTAGAGGTAGGCGAAGAGGCCGATCAGCCCCATCGCCAGGGTGCCGAGCAGGAACGGCGCGCCGACGATCGCCCCGATCGCGACGTCTTCGGAGCCCTCTTCGGCGCTGATCAGGGCGATGATCGCGATCAGCGTCTCCGGCGTCGCGGTGCCGACCGCGGCGAGAACGCTGCCGACCGCCCCTTCCCCCAGTCCCATGACGTGGCCGAGCCACTCGACCGCGTTGGTGAAGAGCAACGCGCCGGAGAGGACGATCGCGAAGCTGAGGAGGAGAAGCAGGTATTCCATCGCGGCAGGCTAACGGCGGCGGTCGACGCTTGTCGCCCTGTGGGCGACAAGCGTCGACCGGGCGCGCCGTCAGGCGAAGTAGAAGGCGAGGCCGAAGACGAGGTAGACCGCGAGCAGCTGGACCCCCTCGAACCAGGTCGACTCGCCGTCCTGGATCACGTAGTTGGCGATCAGGATCGCGATCAGGATCGCGCCGAGCTCGAAGCCGTTGAAGACCAGCGCCAGCGGATAGGGGCCGATGAAGTAGGAGGCGAGGACGAGGACCGGGGCGACGAAGAGCGCGACCTGGCTGCTCGAGCCGATCGCGATGTTGACCGCCAGGTCCATCTTGTCTTTGCGGGCGACGAGGACGGCGACCCAGTGCTCGGCCGCGTTGCCGACGATCGCCACGACGACGATGCCGATGAAGAACTCCGACAGGCCGACCGACTCGGAGGCCTCGGTGATCGAGCCGACCAGGACCTCCGACATCACGCCGACGAGGACGCCGGCGATCGCCAGCGCGATCACCGAGGTGCGCACCGACCAGCCCCACCCCTCCTCGTCCTCGTAGTCGGGGTTGAAGAGATCGCGGTGGGTTTTCAGCGAGAAGACGAGGCCGAGGACGTAGGTGCCAATGAGGACGATCGCGACGGCGAGCGAGAGGTGCTCGACGGTGTTGCCGTAGTGGGTCGCCTCGGAGCCGGGGAGCGGCAGGCCCTGGCCCTCGACCAGCTCGAAGATCGCGGGCATGATCAGCGCCGCGGCGGCGAGCATCAGCATCGAGGTCTGGATCGCGGCGCCGGTGCGGTTGAAGAGCTGTTTGTCGCGGCCGAGGCCGCCCGCCAGCATCGCGGCGCCGAGGACGAGGAGGACGTTGCCGACGATCGAGCCGACGATCGAGGCCTTGACCACCTCCTGCAGGCCCTTGTTGAGAGCGAAGAGGGCGATGATCAGCTCCGGCGCGTTGCCGAAGGTGACGTTGAGCAGGCCGCCGATGCCGGGGCCGGCTTTGCTCGCCAGCTCCTCCGTCGCCCGCCCCATCAGCGCCGCGGTGGGGATGATCCCGAGCGCCGAGGCGGCGAAGACGAGGACCGCCGAGGCGCCCGCCAGGTCGAGCGCCACCGCGATCGGGATCAGCGGGACCAGCAGGTACGGGTAGCCCTGCGGGGTGCGGAGGAACGACGCGTCGAGGCGCGGCGGGCCCGTGGGACCGGGCGATCCCGCGGGACCGGCGGGTCCCGCGGGGGGCTGAGGTTCGGACTGCTCGGGCTCGGTCTGGTTCGCGGTCAGGCCGCTATTCCATCAACGATGCGCATTCCTGGACGTCCGAGGCGCTCTTCGCTTCCGAGAGGCATTCGGTGAATTCCTTCGATTCGCCGGACGAGGGCAGTTCGATTTCCGAACCGCCGCCGCCGGAGGACGAGCCTTCGCCGCCGATCGCGCCGGTGATGCCTTCGAGCAGGCCGCCGAGGTCATCGGTGCCGCCGCCTTCCATCATGCCGAGGAGTTCGAGCGGGTTGATGCCGAGCTGGCCGAAGAGCTTTTCCAGCGGTTCGGCGTTCGGCGGCGCCTTGATCGTCTGCTGTTCGTTCACCTGGCCGAGCGTGAAGTCGAATTCGATTTCGGCCTTTTCGCCGGAGCCCTTCGGTTCGACGGTCAGGTCGGCGGTCACCTTGCGGACGATGTGGTCGTCTTCGCCGACGTAGATGTCGGCGTGCGCCTGCTTGACCGCGCCGGTGATTTCGTCCTTCAGTTCCTTCAGTTCGTCGAACGGCAGCGGGCCGGCCGATTCGAGCTCGGCGGAGCAGGCCGGGGTTTCCATCAGCCTGATGATCGCGTCGACGGCACCCTTCGGGTCGAGGTCGCCGCTCAACTTCGTCGTCTTCACCCCTTCGACTTCCTCGCCGCCTTCGTTTTCGAGGTTGTCGACGAATTCTTCGAGGTTCATCGATGTGGCGGCCTTCTGGCAGGCGTTCGCTTCGGCGCCGGCGCTTTCCTTTTCGCCTTCCTGCTCGGCCTTTTCGAAGCCCGACTTGACGTAGCCGAAGGTGGTCGGGTCGACTTCGTAGTTCTTACCGTCGAAGCCGACGTAGGCGCGGTCGCCGAGGACCGTCAGGCCGCCTTCGAAGTCGACGTTTTCGCCGTCCGCCTTACCGTTGGCCTTCAGCGCCAGGGCGAGTTCGGGGAGGCTCTCCGCGCCGGTCGACTGGAAGGGACCGGTCAGGTCGATCTTCATGTTGCCACCGTGCTCGCCTTCGGCCTTGACGTTCATCGTCAGGTCGACGGTGCCGCTTTCGACCCCTTCGAAGGTCGCGTTTTCGATCACCTTCTGGGGGTCTTCGCTGCTGCCACCACCGCCGCCACCGCAGGCGCTGAGCAGGGCCGCGAGCGCGGCGACGGCTGCGATGAGGAAGAGGGTTCGTTTGCGGCTCAAGGGGTCGAGCTCCTTCGGTCGGAAACGGACGGATACCCACTGTAGGGGCTCGGCCCCGCGAGCGCGGTCTGAGCGGGCCTCTCCCCCGGGTTCTTGGCTCTATTCGCCGAGTTCGGTGCCGAAGGATTCTTCCGCCGGGGGGCTCTTTTCGCCGCTCGGGATGCCCGCCGCGAAGGGCAGGAGCAGCGCGCCGACGACGATCAGGGCGATCCCGATGCCGACCAGCCAGCGGATCTTGGTGAGGTGGCCGAGGATGCCGACGCCGAAGCCGACCAGCACCAGGGTGATGTAGGGGCCGAGGCTGTGCGGGAGCGCCGCCAGCGGCGGGAGGAGGTCGGGCACGGGCGCCTGATTATCATCGCCCGCATGGCAGATGAGTCCGTAGAGGCGGTTAAGCAGTCGCTCGCCGAGGTCGGCTACCTGGCCGACGAGCCCGCCGCGCTGGTGTCGTTCCTCGCCCAGCGGCTGGGGAAGCCGGTCCTCGTGGAGGGCCCGGCGGGGGTCGGCAAGACGGAGCTGGCGAAGGCGCTGTCGCGCTCGACCGGCCGCCCGCTGGTGCGGTTGCAGTGCTACGAGGGGCTCGACGAGGCGAAGGCGATGTACGAGTGGAACTACCGCAAGCAGCTGCTGCGGATCCAGGCCGGCGGCGAGGCGGGTTGGGAAGACGTGCAGGAGGACATCTTCGGCACCGAGTTCCTGCTGACCCGGCCGCTGATGCAGGCGATCGCGAGCCCGGAGCCGGTCGTCCTGCTGATCGACGAGATCGACAAGACCGACCAGGAGTTCGAGGCGATGCTGCTGGAGCTCCTCTCCGACTTCCAGATCACGATCCCCGAGCTGGGCCAGATCTCGGCGACCACCATGCCGATCGTCGTCCTCACCTCCAACGACTCCCGCGAGCTGACCGAGGCGCTGAAGCGCCGCTGCCTCTACCTCTGGCTCGACTACCCGGGAGTCGAGCGCGAGATGGAAATCGTCCTCCTCCACGCCCCGGAGATGCCCCGCGAGCTGGCCCGCCGCCTGGTCGAGGTGGTCGAGATGGTCCGCGCCCTCGACCTGAAGAAGCCCCCCTCGATCGCCGAGTCGATCGACTGGGCCCGCACCCTCCTCCTGATGGGCGTCGACGACATCGACCGCGAGACCTTCAACAACTCGATGTCGATCATCGTCAAGCACCGCACCGACATCGACCTGGTGGCGGAGCGGGTGGGGATGAAGCTGCCGGACCGGGCGGCGTAGGGAAAGGGACGGGCGGGGGTTCGGGGGGCTTGCGGCCGTCCGAGGTGGCGCGGGGGTGTCCTGGGCTCCTCATGGGGGTCCTGGCAGGCTGTGACCCCCATGAGGAGCCCAGGACGTGAGGGGTGCGTGGGAGAGGCGTCACAGGGACGGTGCGAAGTCGGACTTACGTGACGATCGGGTCGGGGAGCTTCCACACCTCGGCCGGATCCGTGACGAAGACGCCGGGAACGTCACACCTT
>CALCIA010000299.1 GCA_937907435.1 uncultured Actinomycetes bacterium | reverse complement strand
GGCCCTCAGAGGCCCTTTTCGGGCCTGAATCAGGGGGCCGATAACGCGCTGCGTGTTTTAGGGCCCCTATAGGGGGGTCAATACACGCAGCGCGTAGGTCGGTGTTGCACAACACGGGAGAAAGACCGGAGTTCTCGACATCTCCGTGACGACGTCTGACTCCCGTCGCGGATCCGTGTCACCCCCGACGCACCCCCGTGACGCTCCCGGGCGCGACCCTCCACACCTTCCATACACCCGCCCCTCTCGCCACGGCCACAGCCTGCCCGGGCCGTGGCGAGAGGGGCGCGTCCGTAATCCGGGCGACAGCTTGCGGGGCCTGAGCCCTTCCCAGGGCGCCAGCTTGCGGGCCCCCGTCCCTTCCCGCCCCCGCGAACGCCTAAGACGTCGCGGCGACCGGGGGCAGGGGCATGGCTTCCTCCTGCTCGGGGCGGACCGCGGCCATCTTTTCCGCGCGGCGCTGCTGCCAGGTGGTGAAGCCCATCGCGGCGACGGTGGTGAAGAAGAGGATCATCGCGATTACATAGACTTCGACCGGGATTCCTCGCTGGGCTGCGCCGTAGATGTAGAGCGGGAAGGTGACCGTCGTCCCTGAGTTGAAGTTGGAGATGACGAAGTCGTCGATCGAGAGGGCGAAGGCGAGCATCGCGGCGCCGAAGATGCCGGGCAGGATGAGGGGGAAGGTGACCAGGCGGAAGGTCGTGAACGGGCCCGCGCCGAGGTCCCTGGCCGCCTCCTCGAGGCTGCGGTCGAAGCCGATCAATCGTGATCGCACCACCACCACGACGAAGCTGATGCAGAACATGACGTGGGCGATCAGCAGGGTCTCGAAGCCGAGCGACGGGGTGCCGAGGATGAGGAAGAAGGAGAGGAGCGCGGCGCCCATCACCACCTCGGGCGTGGCCATCGGGATCACGATCAGGAAGTTGGCGAGGCGCCGGCCGAAGAACTGATGGCGGACCAGGGCGACCGCCATCACGGTGCCGATGATCGTCGAGATGACGGTCGCCAGCAGCGCCAGTTTGAGGCTGGTCAGCAGCGCTTCGTTGAGTTCGGGCCGGCTGAAGGCATGGGTCCAGTGCTCGATGCTGAAGCCGACCCAGTTGTAGTTGTAGCGACCCTGCGGGTTGTTGAAGGAGAAGACGAAGATGACCGCGATCGGGATCAGCAGGTAGAAGACGACCAGCCCGGCGACGATGTTGACGCCGTGCTCGCGCAGCCAGCGCCACGCCCGCGTGGCGCCGCTCTCGGCGGCGAGCGACCCGCTGCCGGCCGCGGCGCTCACACCGCCTCCTCACCCATCAGCGCCTCCGAGCCGGCGAAGCGGATGTAGATGACCACGGCGATCATGATCAGCGCCATCAGCAGGAAGGACAGCGCCGCGGCCGACGGGTAGTTCGACTGGGTCAGGTAGAGCGCCTGGATCACGTTGCCGATCATCTGGTTGTCGGCGCCGCCGAGGAACTGGGCGTTGATGTAGTCCCCGGCCGCGGGGATGAAGGTGAGCAGCACGCCCGCCACGACCCCGGTCATCGAGAGCGGCACCGTCACCCGGAAGAAGCTCTGGGTCGAGGAGGCGTAGAGATCCTTTGCCGCCTCGATCAGCCGGACGTCGATCCGGTCCAGGCTGGCGTAGATCGGCAGGATCATGAACGGCAGGAAGTTGTAGGTGAGGCCGGCGACGACGGCGCTGCCGGTCGCCAGGATGTGCCCGTTGGGGGCCAACCCGATCGCCTTCAGCACGTGGGTCACGGGGCTGGCGTCGGAGAGGATCGACTCCCAGGCCAGGGTGCGGATCAGGTAGGTGGTGAAGAACGGCGCCACCACCGCGAACAGCATCGCGTTGCGCCACCGCCCGGCCTTGAAGGCGATCGTGTAGGCGAGCGGGTAGGAGACGAGGAGCGCCAGCAGGGTCGCCGCGCCGGCGTAGAGGAAGGAGCGGATCAGCTGCGTGTCGTACAGCGAGAGGACGTCTGAGTAGTTGGCCCAATGCCAGCTGAATTCGAGGTTGCCGACGATCCCCGTCTCCAGCGAGAGCCGGAACATGTAGACCAGCGGCACGACGAAGAAGAGGACCAACCAGATGGTCCCCGGCCCCAGCAGCAGGTAGGGGATGAGGCGGCGGCGGATCGCCGTCATCCGCCCCGTCCCCGTGCCCGCGTCAGCTTACGAACCCGAGCCGACATGGTTCAGCCGTTGATCACCGCGTCGAATGCCTGGGTCAGGTTCTGCAGTTCCTGCGCCGTGAGCTTCGGCTGCGTAAAGCACTTTTCCGTGTACTTTTCGCTCGGGAAGATCAGCTGGTTGTTCGCCAGTTCGGGGTTGCGCTTGAGCAGCACTTCTTTCACTCCTTCGACCGGCGACACGTAGTTGACGTATTCGGTGATCTGCGCCTGGTTTTTCGGGTCGTAGACGTAGTTCATCCAGGCCTCGGCCGCGGTCGGGTTCGGTGCGCCGACCGGGATCACCATGTTGTCGGACCAGAGGCTGCAGCCCTGGGTGGGCATCCGGAATTCGATGTTCGGGTTGTCCGGCTGCAACTGCACCGCGTCGCCGGACCAACCGATCACCGCGACCGCGTCGCCGCTGGTCAGGTCGCGGGCATAATCGTTGCCGGTGAAGCGGCGGATCTGCCCCGATTCGACCGCCCCTTCGATTTTGTCGATCGCCTTCATCCATTCGGCTTCGGAGGCGGAGTCGGGATTCATCCCCATGCAGGCCATCACCAGCGGCACCGTTTCGATCATTTCGCTGAGGAAGTCGACCTTGCCCTTGTACTTCGGGTTGAACAGGTCACAGATCGAGTGGATTTCCGGGGCCAGGTCGGTACGTACGATCAGGCCGCCCATGCCGCTCTGCCAGGGGACGCTGAAGTCACGGTTGGGGTCGAACGAAGGGTGGCGGAGCGACTTGGCGAGGTTGGCCTCGACGTTCGGGATCCCCGCCTTGTCGAGGTTCTGCAGGTAACCGAGTTCGCGCATTTTCGCCGCCATCCAGTCGGTGACGATGAACAGGCTGCGACCGCCCGATTCACCGTTTGCCAACAGCGGCTGCATCTTGCCGAAGAAGCTGGCGTTTTCGTTGACGTCTTCGATGTACTTGACCGAGACGCCGGTCGCTTTTTCGAAGTCCGGCACGGTGTTCTTGTCGATGTAGAGGGGCCAGTTGGAGATCGTCAAGCTGCCGGACGGCTTCGATTCGAGTTTCACCGATTCCGCCGCCGTGGTGTCGCTGCCGCCTTCGATCCCGCCGCCACCGCAGGCGGCGATGGCCAGGCTGAGGACGACCGCCGCCACGGCGACCGCCAACGCCCGGACGCTCCGTCCGTTGAATGCCTTCCTGTCCATCTCCCTATTCCTCCCCCTCGATTGCAAGTTTCGTTTCCGGCGCCGGCGGTGCCCCGCGCCCGGCGGGCGACTCGGTGACCACGTGCATGTGCTCCCGCGCCCAGGTCAACGTCACCTTGGCGCCGCCCCCGGGGAGGCGCTGCCGTTCGGACTCGTCGGCGTTCGGCACCAGCACCGTCATCCGCACGCCGTCGCCGAGGTTGACGACGATCTGCGTCGCCGTCCCCAGGTAGAGCGAGCTTTCGACGATCCCCTCGACCCGCGGCCGTCCGTCGGCGACGGCGCCGGCCCCGTCGAGTGACACGGTCAGCTTCTCCGGCCGCACCACCGCCGCGCAGGCTTCGCCGCGGCCGAGCGTGCCGGTGTCGGCCTCGATCTCGGGCCCGCTGTCCAGCTTCACCCTCCCCGGCCCCGACACCGTCGCCGGCATCAGGTTCGACACCCCGATGAAGCCCGCCACGAAGGTCGTCGTGGGACGGTCGTAGACCTCCTCCGGGACGCTCACCTGCTCGACGTGGCCGCGGTTCATCACCGCGATCCGGTCGCTCATCGTCAGCGCCTCCTCCTGGTCGTGGGTGACGTAGACGAAGGTGATCCCGACCTCGCGCTGGATCCGCTTCAGCTCCACCTGCAGCCCCTTGCGCAGCTTCAGGTCGAGCGCGCCGAGGGGCTCGTCGAGCAGCAGCACCTTCGGCAGGTTGACCAGCGCCCGCGCCAGCGCGACCCGCTGCTGCATGCCGCCGGAGAGCTGCGAGGGGCGCCGGTTCGCCTCGCGCGCCAGGCCGACCCGCTGCAGCTCCGCGGCCACCCGGGTGGCGATCTCGTCCTTGTCGACGCCCTTGCGCTTCAGCCCGAAGGCGACGTTCTTCTCGACGCTGAGATGGGGAAAGAGCGCGTAGCTCTGGAAGACCGTGTTGGTGGGACGCTTGTGGGGCGGCAGCGCGGCGACGTCCTCGCCCTCGATCGCGATCTCGCCGCTGGTCGGGCGCTCGAAGCCGGCGATCATCCGCAGCGTCGTCGTCTTGCCGCAGCCGCTCGGCCCGAGCAGGGTGAAGAATTCGCCGCGCCCGAGCTCCAGGGACAGGTCGTCGACCGCGGTGAAGTCGTCGAACCGTTTGGTGACGTTGCGCAGTGCCACGCTGGGCGACTCCGTCGTCGCGCTCGCCGGTTCGGTGATCGTCGTCTGGTCCAGTCCGCTCATCTCTCCTCCGTCCCCTTTCCCCGGCCCGGAACGTATGCCCCTCCGGACCGGGCCGCAAGTGGCGAATGTCCTAAAAGGATAGCTTCGACTTATACTTGGTGTATAAAGGAGATCGGCTTGCTTCAACCGATAGCCACTTGCGTACGTGCCTGGCGGCCTCTAGCGTTGTCCATTACGTCGCAAGCGTTTGGAAGGAGAGCGGCATGGCGACCGCACCGCAGGTAGTCGACTCAGAACTGCAGAAAATGGCCCGCGAGCATCTCTGGATGCATTTCTCGCGGATGGGGGCCTACAGCCCCGAGCACGAGATCCCGCTGATCACCCGGGCGGACGGCTGTTACGTCTACGACGAGCACGGCAACCGTTATCTGGACGGCCTCTCGGCGCTCTTCTGCGTGAACGCCGGCCACGGCCGCACCGAGCTCGGCGAGGCGGCGGCGCGCCAGGTCGAAGAGCTCGACTTCTACACCCTCTGGAGCTACGCCCACCCGCGGGCGATCGAACTGGCGGCGCGGATCGCCGGCCTCGCGCCCGGGGACCTCAACCGCGTCTTCTTCACCGACGGCGGCTCCGAGGCGGTCGAGTCGGCGCTGAAGCTCGCGCGCAACTTCCACCGCGCCCACGGCAAAGGCCAGAAGCACAAATTCATCGCCCGCGAGGTCGCCTACCACGGCACCTCCCTGGGGGCGCTCTCGGCGACCGGCATCACCAACCTGCGCAACCAGTTCGAACCGCTGGTCGCGGGCGCCTGCCACGTCCCGAACACCAACATCTACCGCTGGCCCGAGGACCGCGACCCGATGTGGGCCGCCGACGCGATCGAGGAGCGGATCGTCTTCGAGGGCCCGGAGACGGTCGCCGCGGTGATCCTCGAGCCGGTCCAGAACGCGGGCGGCTGCTTCGTCCCGCCGGACGGCTACTTCAAGCGGGTCCGCGAGATCTGCGACCAGTACGACGTGCTGCTGATCTCCGACGAGGTGATCTGCGCGTGGGGCCGCCTCGGCCACTACTTCGGCTGCGAACGGTTCGGCTACCAGCCGGACCTGATCACCACGGCGAAGGGGATCACCTCGGCCTACGCGCCGATGGGGGCGGTGATCGCCTCCGACCGCGTCTTCGAGCCGTTCAGCGAGGGCGACGCCTCCTTCGCCCACGGCTTCACCTTCGCCGGCCACCCGGTGGTGGCGGCGATCGCGCTGGCCAACATCGACGTCTTCGAGCGCGAGGACCTCTGCGGCCACGTGCTCGCCAAGGAGGACGAGTTCCGCGGCATGCTGGAGAGCCTGCGCGAGCTGCCGATCGTCGGCGACGTGCGCGGCGCCGGCTTCTTCCAGGCGATCGAGCTGGTCAAAGACCGGGACACCAAGGAGAGCTTCAACGACGAGGAGTCGGAGCGGCTCCTGCGCGGCTTCCTCTCCGGCGAGCTCTATAAGCGCGGGCTGATCTGCCGCGCCGACGATCGCGGCGACCCGGTGATCCAGCTGGCCCCGCCACTGATCTGCGACACCGAGCAGTTTGAGGAAATCCACGACGTCTTGTCCGGCGTCCTCACCGAGGCGTGGGACCAGGTGGTCGCACACGGATGATGGAGCCGGTGTGCTCACGGTCGGAAGCCTCCTAGACGAGCTCGATCTGGAACTGGCCACCGGCGCCGAGGGCGCCGACGCGCCGGTCCGCTGGGTGCACATCTCCGAGCTGCAGGACCCGACCCCGTGGCTGTCGGGCGGGGAGCTGATGCTGACCACCGGCATCCCGCTCGACACCGAGAAAAAGCAGCGCGCCTTCGTCGCCGACCTCGCCGAGCGCAACCTCGCGGGGCTCGGCTTCGGCACCGGGTTCAGCCATGCACGATTGCCTAAAGCTCTGGTGCACGAGGCCGGGAAGCGCGACTTCCCGCTCTTCGAGGTGCCCTACTCGGTGCCGTTCATCGCGATCACCGAGAAGGCCTTCACGCGCCTGGTCAACGAGCAGTACGAGGTGCTGCAGCGCGGCCTGGCGATCCAGCGGCGGCTCGAGCGGCTGGTGCTGGAGGAGCGCGGGCTGGAGGAAATCGCCGCCACCGTCGCCTCGGCGGTGGGCGGGACGGTGGCGATCCTCGACGGCCGCGGCGAGCGGCTTGCCGGGCGCGGCTTCCGCCGCCAGCTCTCCGCCGAGGCGATCGGCGGGATCCGCCGCGAGGTCGTCGGCCACGCCGGCGACGGCCACCCGTTCGTGCCCTCGCACCCTTCGCTGGCCGGGCGGGCGCTCGCGCACCCGGTCGTCTCGCCAGGCGGCGGACCGCCGCAGGCCTGGGTGGTGATCGTCCGCGACTCCGGCGGGCTCGGCGACTTCGAGCGGCTGATCCTGCAGCAGGCGGTGGCGATCGTCGCGCTGGAGCTGATGCGCCGGCGGGTCGCGCGGGAGACCGAGCGGCGGCTGGCGGGCGACGTCCTCGCCGGGGCGCTGGGCGGGCTGATGGACCCGGTCGAGCTGCGCCGCCGGCTCGAGCCCTTCGGCATCGCCGGCGATGCCGCGGTCCTCGTCTTCGACATCGAGCATCCCGCCGCCGCCGCGCCGGCCCTGGAAGGCGCGCTTGCCGCCGCGGGCTGCCCGGCGGTCGTCGCCCCGCACGAGGTCGGCGGCCGCGAGCTCCTCTGCGCGGTGGTCGACGCCACCGAGAACGACCCGGTCGCCGTCGCCGCCGCGGCCCGCAAGGCGCTCCTCGCCGAGCGCGGGCCGGTCCGCGCCGCGGCCAGCCGCGCCGCCCCGCCGGAATCCCTGCGCCACTCCTTCCACGAGGCGCGCTGCGCGCTGGAGGCGACCGCCTTCGCCAACGGCTCCGCCCCCGAGGTCGCCTCCTGGCGGGACCTCGGCGCCTTCACCCTCCTGCTCTCGATCCAGGACGACGACGCGCTCGGCCTCTACTGCGACTCGGTGCTCGGGCCGATCGAGGAAGGCGACGAGGAGTACGGCGGCGAGCTGCTGCGCTCGCTGGAGGCGTTCATCGAGCAGAACGGGCAGTGGGAGCGCGCGGCGCGCGAGGTCTACTGCCACCGCCACACGCTGCGCTACCGGATGCGCAAGGTGGAAGAGCTGACCGGGCGCGACCTCTCGCGCGCCCACGACCGGATCGAGTTCTGGCTGGCGCTGCGGGCGCGGGAGCTGGTGAGCTGATGAAGGTCGGCGTCCCGACCGAGATCAAGCCCGACGAGTACCGCGTCGCGATCACCCCGGCGGGGGTGCGCGAAATGGTCGAGCACGGCCACGAGGTGGTGATCCAGACCGGAGCCGGCGAGGGCTCGGCGATCACCGACGACCGTTACGCGGTGCAGGGGGCGCGGATCGTCCCCGACGCCGCCGCGGTCTTCGGCGAGGCGGAGATGATCCTCCACGTCAAGGAGCTGCAGCCGGCGGAGATCGAGATGCTGCGGCCCGAGCAGCTGCTCTTCACCTACCTGCACCTGGCGCCCGACCCCGAGCAGACCCGCGGGCTCTGCGCGTCCGGGGCGACCGCGGTCGCCTACGAGACGGTCGAGGATGCCGACGGCCGGCTGCCGCTGCTGGCGCCGATGAGCGAGGTGGCGGGGAAGATCGCGACCCAGGCGGGCGCCTACATGCTGCAGAAGCCGGAGGGCGGGAGGGGGATCCTGCTCGCCGGCGTGCCCGGCGTCGCGGCGGCCAACGTGATGGTGATCGGCGGCGGCGTGGTCGGCATGAACGCCGCCTTCATCGCGATCGGGATGGAGGCCGACGTCTTCGTCTTCGACCGCTCGATCGACCGGCTGCGGGAGCTCGACGTGATCTTCAACGGCCGCTGCTCGACGGTCTACTCGACCACGCTGGCGGTCGAGGAGATGCTGCCGCGCGCCGACCTGATCATCGGCGCGGTGCTCGTCCACGGCGCCCGCGCGCCCTACGTCATCACCCGCGAGGATCTAAAGCTTATGAAGCCAGGGGCGGTCCTTGTGGACGTAGCCATCGACCAGGGCGGTTGTTTTGAAACCTCCCACCCGACCACCCACCACGAGCCGACCTTCGAGGTCGACGGCATCACCCACTACTGCGTCGCCAACATGCCCGGCGCGGTGCCGATCACCTCGACCCAGGCGCTGACCAACGCGACGCTGCCCTACGCGATCGCGATCGCCGACGACGGGCTGGCCGGGGCCATCAGGCGCATCCCCGGGCTGCGGCCCGGCGTCAACGTCGCGGCGGGGCAGGTGACGCACGCCGCCGTCGCCGAGGGCGTCGGCGTGGAGTACGTGCCGGTCGAGCGGGCGCTCGGACTGAGCTAGCTTTCCAGCCAGATGGGACGGGTCGGGGGGTCCACGAAGGTCGTCGCGCTGCTTGCGTTGGTCCTGCTCGCGGTGGGCGGGGCGCAGGCCCTCGCGGCGGGTGGCGGGGAAGCCGAAGAACATCGCTGCCACGGGCGGCGGGCGACGGTGGTCGGCACGGCGGGGGACGACGTCCTGCACGGCACGCCGGGCCGCGACGTGATCTGGGGCGGGCCGGGGAACGACACGATCTACGGCCGGCTCGGCAACGACCTGATCTGCGGCGGGGGCGGCGACGACGTGATCCACGGCGGGCGCGGCAACGACGAAGTCTTCGGCGGGCAGGGCGCCGACCGGGTCTTCGGCGACCTCGGCGACGACAAGGTGGTCGGCGGGCCCGGCGCCTACGACGACGTCGCCGGCGGGCTCGGCATCGACACCGTGAACGGCGGGCCGGGCGACTACGACCTCGTCCACGGCGACTACGGTTACGACCGCATGTCGGGCGGGCCGGGGAAGCACGACATCGCCTCCTTCGCGACCGCGGTGTCCCTGAACGGCACGTCCGGCGTCTGGGCTTCCCTGCGGGGGCACGTCGCCCGCGGCGACGGCCACGACAAGCTCTACGAATTCGAGGACCTCGAAGGCAGCGCCTTCCGCGACACGCTGATCGGCAACGGGGGGCCGAACGAGATCAAGGGCGGGCCCGGGAACGACACGCTGATCGGTGGCGGCGGGCACGACACGCTCGACGGCGGCGTGGGGACCGACGGCTGCCGCGGCGCGCCCGGGCGGACCGTCTCCTGCGGTCCCGAACGGCGGCTGCCGGGGAGCGCCTTCGTGCAGGTCGACGAGGCGCCCGGCGGGGGCGGCGGCGTGCAGATCGTAGGCGGACGCGGACCCGACGACCTCACCGTCGCCTACGAAGCGGCGACCAACACGCTCGAAGTCGACGCGGCCGCGGGCCTCGCCGCCGGCCCTGGCTGCGAACACCGCGCCGGCTCGCCGATCGCGGCGCGGGAAGTCCTCTGCCCCTTCGACGGCCCGGCCCGCTGGCTGACCGCCGACCTCGGCCCCGGTGACGACAGCTTCATCGTCAAGGGCTCGTTGGTCGCCGTCGGCAGCATCCGGGTCAACGGCGGCGAGGGCGACGACACGATCCGCGGCGGCCCCGAGGACGACCTCCTCCAGGCTGGCCCCGGCGCGGACAAGCTCTACGGGGGCCCCGGCGCCGACGGCCTGGTCGGCGGCACCCCCGGCCCGACCTTTCTCTACGGCGGCCCCGACGGCGACCTGCTGGCGGCGGGCGGCGGCTGCGCGGGCGGCGCGCTGGTCGGCGGCGGCGGCCGTGATGACGCCTCCTTCGCCGAGGTCGGCACCCACCCGGGCGTCCTCACCGTCAGCTTCCCCAAGCACTCCGCCTGGATCGGCGCGGTTCCCGGCTGTCACCACGTCCACCTCTCGCCGACCGACGAGGACATGGAGGGCTCCTTCGGCCCCGACATCCTGATCGGCAACCACCGCAAGAACGCGATCCTCGGCCAGCCGGGCAAGGACGTCTTCATCGGCAACGGCGGCGACGACGTGATCGACGCCCGCGACGGCGTCGCCGACTACTCGATCCAGTGCGGCCGCGGCCACCCCGCCGTCCCCGGCAAGCCGGCCACGAAGTCCCACCAGGCCATCAAGCCGATCCCGGCCACGGGCCACCCCGAAGGCCGCGCCCTCCTCGACGCCGTCGACCCCGCCCCGTTCAACTGCGCGAAGACCAAGCAAGGCACCCCCGTCCCCGGACTTCACGGCTAAATCCCAACCCCAGGGGGGAGAGAATCCCCCTCCCCGACGCTTGTCGCCCTGTGGGCGACAAGCGTGAGATAGAGACGACGGCGACGCATCGGCCCTTGGCTGAGTTGGCTACTCGGCAGCATGGAGTGGTATCGACGCGGCAGCTCGCGAGCCTTGGGTACACGCGGAGCTCGGCGTCGAAGGCGAATGGGGTGGGACGACTGCATCGCGTCCATCGCGGGGTCTATGCGGTGGGGCACGAGGACCTGACCTGGGAGGGGCGGTGCATGGCGGCCGTACTTGCGGCGGCGCCGGCGCGGGTCGTCAAGGGGCATCAGCCGATCGTGGCGAGCCATCGATCCGCGGCCTGGCTCTGGGACGTGTTTCGCTATCGGCCGGAAACGGTCGAAGTGACGGCGCCGAAGCCGCGGCGCTCGCGACGGCCGTACCGCGTCCATTGCTCGGTCCTGCCCGCCGACGAACGCGCGGTACGGGAAGGGATCCCGGTGACGTCGCTCGCGCGAACCTACCTCGACCTCGCGGCGACCGAGCGGCCGCGGACGGTCCAGCGGGTGCTCGACCGGGCGTCGGATCTGGCGCTTTTCGACCTTGGCCCGGTGCGCGAGGTGCTTGCGCGCTGCCCGGATCACCCCGGCGCGTCGAGGCTCCGCGCGACGCTCGACATCTACCGGGAATCGCCGGTCCTCACCGCTCGGGCCTCGAGAGCCGGTTTCTGGAGCTCGTCAGGGAGGCGGGCCTCCCGGAGCCGTCGATGAACTTCTTCGTCGCCGGCCATGAGATCGACGCCTGGCGGGAGGCGGGGCGCTTCGGCGTCGAACTGGACGTCTACGAGACCCACGGCTCCCGGCTCTCCTTCGAGGAGGACCGGGTGCGCGACGACGAGCTGCTCCTGGCCGGGATCGAGACCACGCGGGTCACCGGGCCGCGCCTCGACCGCGAACCCGGCGCGGTGGTCGACTCGCTGCGGCGGCACCTCGCGCGGCGCGCTGCCATAAAGTGAGCTCGTGGCCGAGAAGACCGCGAACGGAGACGAGGCAGCGGCGATCGCAGCGGCGGTCGCGCGCTTCGAGTCGGAGTTCTCCGCCGCGCCGGCGGAGGAGCCCAACGACGCGATCGGACCGTGGCAGCGCGCCGCGCTGCTCGAGGGAGTGGGCGCCAGTCAGAACATCCAGGACCCACAAGCACGAGGAGGAGCGAGATGGCAGTCGTGAAAATCATCGAGCTCGTCGGCAGCTCCAAGACGTCGACCGACGATGCCGCCAAACAGGCGCTGGCCCAGGCGCAGGGATCGCTGCGCAACATCCGCGCCGTCGACATCGTCTCGACCGGGATCCGCGGCGAGAACCTGGACGAGTTCCGGGCTCACGTCCGCGTCGCCTTCCTGATCGAGGGATCGGAGGTCAGTTGATGAGCGAGGCCGAAGCCACGCCGAAAGAGGTCTCCCGCGCCGAGGCGCGGGAGATGCTCGACCAGGGCGCCCAGCTGGTCGACGTCCGCGTCGACCACGAGTGGGAGACGGGCCACCTGCCCGGCGCCGTCCACATCCCGCTGGCCGAGCTGCCCGCGCGGGTCGGCGAGGTCGACAAGGACCGCCCGGTGATCCTCTACTGCCGCGGCGGCAACCGCTCGACGATGGCGACCGTCGCGCTGACCGAAGCCGGCTTCGACGCGGCGAAGCTCACCGAGGGCGCCGTGGGCTGGGAGGAAGAGGGCCTGCCCTTCGAGCCGGAGGGTGGTTACGTGGCCGAGTCGGGCGAGGCCGCGGCAATTCTCGAGGCCCGCAAACGCAGCTCCTGAGCCAAATTAGAAAACCTCTCGGATAAATACCCTAATCCCGGTCAGGGTTTTGCTAATTTGCTCCGCATGGAGTTGGCCGTAGCGGAGAACAAGGAGCAGCGGGGCAAGGGTCGCGTCGGGACCCTCGAGAACCCCGAGACCTACGAGAACGTCCCCGGCAACATCATCCCGATCATCGAGCGGGAGTTCGACGACTTCGACAACGAAGCCGAGAGCTACCTGAGGGGGGAGAAGGCGGAGCTCGACTTCATCCCCTTCCGCCTCAAACAGGGCGTCTACGGGCAGCGCCAGTCCGATGTCCAGATGATCCGCGTCAAGCTTCCGTTCGGCGGCGTCAGCCCCGATCAGATGGACGCCTTCGCCAGCGTGGTCGAGAAGTACGCGCCGCTCGGCAAAGGCCACATCACGACGCGCCAGAACATCCAGATCCACCACGTCCCGCTGCGTGATGCCGAGCTGCTCCTGCGGGAGATCGGCGAGGCCGGGCTCTCCTCGCGCGAGGGCTGCGGCAACACGATGCGCAACGTGACCGGCGACCCCTGGGCGGGCGTCGCCCCCGACGAGGTCTTCGACCCGACGCCGTACGCCGGCGCCTACGTCCGTTACTTCGTCCGCCACCCGACGACGCAGCTGATGCCGCGCAAGTTCAAGGCCGCCTTCACCGGCTCCGATGCCGACCGGGCGATCACCGGCATCCACGACATCGGCTTCATCGCCCGCGAACGCGATGGCGTCAAGGGCTTCAAGGTCGTGGTCGGCGGCGGCACCGCGATCATGCCGCGCATCGCCCCGGTC
Source organism: uncultured Actinomycetes bacterium (assembly GCA_937907435.1). GTDB lineage: Bacteria > Actinomycetota > Thermoleophilia > Solirubrobacterales > 70-9 > VAYN01. The sequence continues at coordinate 4,823 of CALCIA010000299.1, read as the reverse complement.
GCCACCGAGTTCGTCGCGGTCGACAACGGCGACTACCTGAGGTTCGCCGAGGCGATCCTGCGGATCTTCGACCGCCAGGACTGGCTGCGCGTCAACCGCGCCCGCGCCCGGATCAAGGTCCTGGTCGACAAGATCGGCATCGACGCCTTCCGCGAGCAGGTCGAGGAGGAGCTGCAAGGCGACTGGGTCGCCGAGCGCGAATTCGGCCCCGAGCTGGTCGAGCGCCTGAGCTTCGACGACGACGAGGCGAGCCGCGCCCCGGCCGTGCCGCCGGCGCCCGCCTCGCCGAACGGCGACCGCTCCGAGTTCGAGCGCTTCCTCGCCGGCAACGTGCAGGCGCAGCGCCAGGAGGGCTTCTCGACGGTCGAGGTGAAGATCACCCGCGGGGACCTCAAGCCGGAGCAGTTCCGCGGCCTCGCCGAGATCATGCGCGACTTCTGCGGCGGCAACGCGCGCAGCACCGTGCAGCAGAACCTGGTCCTGCGCTGGGTCCGCGACGGGTCGCTCTACGACGTCTGGCAGCGGCTGGCCGAGCTCGGCCTCGGCGAGCCGGGCGCGCGCGAGATCACCGACACCGTCTCCTGCCCCGGCACCGACAGCTGCAAACTCGGGATCACCTCCTCGATGGGCCTCAACCGGGCGATCAAGGAGCGGGTCGAGGCGATGGAGATCGAGGACGACCTGGCCAAGCGCATCCACATCAAGATGAGCGGCTGCCCGAACGGCTGCGGCCAGCACCACATCGGCACGATCGGCTTCTACGGCGCCTCGCTGAAGCTCGGCGACCGCCAGATGCCCGCCTACATCCCGCACATCGGCGGCCGCTATGAGGGCGGGGTCGCCTTCGGCAAGCGGCTGAAATCGCGGCTCCCGGCCAAACGGGTCCCGGACGCGGTCGAGCGCTGGGTGCGGATGTACGAAGCCGAGCGGTCCGAGGGCGAGGAGTTCAACGCCTTCGCCGAGCGGGTCGGGACCGAGCGCTTCGAAGTCGAGGTCAAGGATCTGACCATGCCGGTCGACTTCTCCCTGGAGACCATGCAAGAGTTCATCGACTGGCAGCGGGCGACGCCGTACGAAGTCATCCGCGGCGAAGGGGAGTGCGCGATCTAGCTCGCGTCACGCGAGGGGACACCACAAGGGCAACCAGATGAAGCCGCCGCCTATCACCTTGTCCGGCAACGTGCCGACAGTCACCGACCTCGACCACGAGGCGATCGCGGCCGAGCTCGAGGAGCTGAGCGCCCGGGAAACGATCGAGTGGATGTTCGACCAGTTCGGGCAGGACCACTACATCGCCTGCTCGTTCCAGAAAACGAGCTCGGTGACGGCGCACCTGGCGAGCACCATCAACCCCGACGCGCGCTTCTTCTACCTCGACACCGACCTGCTCTTCCCGGAGACCTACGAGACCCGGGACCGGCTCTCCGAGGCGCTCGGGATCGAGTTCGACCGCTTCCACAACCTGTCGCTGGAGGAGCAGGCGGCCGAGTACGGCGACGAGCTCTGGAAGCGCGAGCCGGACGCCTGCTGCGGGCTGCGCAAGGTCGAGCCGATGCGTCGGGCCCTCTCATCCGTAGACTGCTGGGTCGCAGGCGTCCGCCGGGCGGATTCCAGCTCCAGGGCCGGAGCCCCCAAGTTCAACTGGGACAAGAAATTCGGCCTCTGGAAGCTGAACCCGCTCGCCGACTGGTCCGAGCGAGACGTCTGGAACTACATCCATGAGCACCGTCTTCCGTACAACCCGCTTCATGATCGCGGCTACCCCTCGATCGGCTGCACGCACTGCACGCAGCCGGTGGGGCCTGGCGGCGACCTCCGCGACGGCCGCTGGGCCGGCGTCGAGAAGACCGAGTGCGGCATCAACTAGGGCTCCCGTGAGGGGCAGGTGATGGAGGAGACGACGAAAGTGCGCCCGGCCGCGGTCGAGCTCGATGATCTCGACACGCTCGAGGCGGAGTCGATGTTCATCATCCGCGAGGTCGTCGCCGAGTTCGAGCACCCGGTGATGCTCTTCTCCGGCGGCAAGGACTCGGTGCTGATGCTGCAGCTGGCGCGCAAGGCGTTCGCGCCGGCGCCGGTGCCGTTCCCGATCATGCACGTCGACACCGGGCACAACTTCCGCGAGGTGATCGAGTTCCGCGACAAGGTCGTCGCCGAGTACGGGCTGCGGCTGGAGGTCGCCTCGGTCCAGGAGCTGATCGACGCGGGGACGATCAAGGTCGAGCACGAACTGGCGTCCCGCAACCGTCACCAGACGCGGGCGCTGCTCGACGCGATCAAGGGCGGTGGCTTCGACGCCGTCTTCGGCGGCGGCCGGCGCGACGAGGAGAAGGCGCGCGCCAAGGAGCGGGTGTTCTCCTTCCGCGACAAATTCGGCCAGTGGGACCCGAAGAACCAGCGGCCCGAGCTCTGGCACCTCTACAACGGCCGCCATCGCAAGGGCGAGCACATCCGTGTCTTCCCGATCTCCGACTGGACCGAGCTCGACGTCTGGCGCTACCTGGCGCGGGAGCAGATCGAGCTGCCGCCGATCTACTTCGCCCACGAGCGCGAGGTCGTCGACAACGAAGGCCTGCTGATGGCCGTCAACGAGTACTTCCCGCTGCCCCCGGGCGCCGAGTCGAAGATGGAGTGGGTGCGCTACCGGACCGTCGGCGACGCGACCCTGACCGGGGCGGTGCCCTCGCGGGCGACCGACTACCCGTCGGTGATCGAGGAGATCTCGGTCACGCGGATCACCGAGCGCGGCGCGACCCGCGGCGACGACCGCTTCTCCGAAGCGGCGATGGAGGATCGCAAGCGAGAGGGCTATTTCTAGTGGCGGGCGCGGTGGGGGCGCGGCACTGATGCCGGCCACGGAGATCCTTCGCATCGCGACCGCGGGGTCGGTCGACGACGGCAAGTCGACCCTGATCGGGCGGCTCCTGCACGACACCAAATCGATCTTCGAAGACCAGCTCGAGTCGATCGAGCGGACCTCGGAGAAACGCGGCGACGAACAGACCGACCTGGCGCTCTTGACCGACGGGCTGCGCGCCGAGCGCGAGCAGGGGATCACGATCGACGTCGCCTACCGGTACTTCGCGACGCCGAAGCGCAAGTTCGTGATCGCCGACACGCCGGGCCACATCCAGTACACGCGCAACATGGTCACCGGCGCCTCGACCGCGAACCTGGCGCTGCTGCTGATCGACGCGCGCAAAGGCGTGCTCGAACAGACCCGCCGCCACGCGCTGCTGTCGTCGCTGCTGGGGGTGCCGCACCTGGTCCTCTGCGTCAACAAAATGGACCTCGTCGACTACGACCAGGGCGTCTACGACGAGATCCGCGAGGAGTTCACCGCCTTCGCCGCCAAGCTCGACATCACCGACCTCGGCTTCGTGCCGATCTCGGCGCTGGTCGGCGACAACGTGGTCGAGTCCTCGGTCAACATGCCCTGGTTCCACGGGCAGCCGCTGCTCGGCCACCTCGAGGACGTCCACATCGCCTCCGACCGCAACCTGGTCGACAACCGCTTCCCGGTCCAGTACGTGATCCGCCCGCAGTCGGCGGAGTACCGCGACTACCGCGGGTTCGCCGGCGCCGTCGTCGGCGGGATCTTCAAGCAGGGCGACGAGGTGCTGGTGATGCCGTCGCGCAAAGCGTCGAAGATCGCCGCGATCGACACGCCGGAAGGGGAGGTCGCCACCGCCTTCCCGCCGATGTCGGTGACGCTGCGGCTGGAGGACGAGCTCGACGTCTCGCGCGGGGACATGATCTGCCGTCCGACCAACCAGCCGACCGCGAGCCGCCGCTTCGAGGCGATGATCTGCTGGTTCGACGAGACCTCGCAGCTGCGCACCGGGGCGCCCTACCAGCTGAAGCACACGACGCGGTGGGTGGCCGCCGAGGTCGAGGAGCTGCGCTACCAGCTCGACGTCGACACCCTGCACCGCGATCTCGCCGCGGAGACGCTCGAGGTCAACGACATCGGCCGTGTCGCGATCCACACCACCTCGCCGCTCTTCTTCGACGAGTACCGGATCAACCGCACCACCGGCAGCTTCATCCTGGTCGACCCGGCGACCGACCTGACGGTCGCGGCGGGGATGATCATCAGCGCCGGCGGCGATCCCGGCGTGGCGACCGACGCCGCCTCGATCGTCGCCGAGAACATCACCTTCCACCCCTCGAAACTCTCGCGCGAGGAGCGCTGGGGGGCGCTTGAAACGGGCGGCGCGACGATCTGGATGACCGGCCTCTCGGGCTCGGGCAAGTCGACGATCGCGACCGCGATCGAGCACACCCTCGTGTCCTCCGGGCGCGCCGCCTTCATGCTCGACGGCGACAACCTGCGCCACGGCCTCAACGCCAACCTCGGCTTCTCCGAGGAGGACCGCAACGAGAACGTCCGCCGCGTCGGCGAGGTGGCGAAGATCCTCGCCGAATCGGGCACCGTGGCGATCGCCTCCCTCGTCAGCCCCTACCAGGGCGAGCGCGACCGCGTGCGGGCGCTCCACGAGGAGGCCGGGATCCCCTTCTACGAGGTCTTCGTCGACACTCCCCTGGAGGAGTGCGAACGCCGCGACCCGAAGGGCCTCTATGCCAAGGCGCGGGCGGGCGAGATCAAGGACCTGACCGGCGTCGGCGCCCCCTACGAGGCCCCCGAGCGCCCGGACCTCGTCACCTCGCCGGACCTCGAGGAGGCCGTCCGGCAGGTCCTCGGGTTATTGCGGTAGCGGTGGGGCGCGGGCTGCGGTCCGGCGTCCCGTGCTTCGTGGTGCCGGCGGCTGGCCGAGGTGGTCCTGGGCTCCTCATGGGGGTCCTGGCAGGCTGTGACCCCC
>CALCIA010000298.1 GCA_937907435.1 uncultured Actinomycetes bacterium | reverse complement strand
GGGAGGAAGACCGGAGTTCTCACGCTCTCTGTGACGAGGTCTGACCTCCGTCACGAGTCTGTGACCCTCCCGTCGCACTCCCGTGACGCTCCCGCGCGCCTCCCTCCACGCTTTTCATACCCGCCCCTCTCGCCACGGCCACAGCCTGCCCGGGCCGTGGCGAGAGGGGCGCGTCCCTCCTCGGGCGCCAGCTTGCGGGGCCTGGACCCTCCCGGGCGACAGCTTGCGGGGCCTGGACCCTCCCGGGCGCCAGCTTGCGGGGTCCCGGACCCTCCGGGCGCCGGCCTGCCGGGTGAGTTCGCAGTAATCCGCGGATAGCGCGGAGAAGTGCGAACTCGCCCAGCCGAACTAACGGGAAACCAACAACGACGCGCCGATCGCGCCGCCCAGGTCGCCCAGGGTGGCGACCCGGACCGCGGGCATGGTCTCGAAGAAGACGTGCTTGCGCATCTCGTCGAGGAGGGGCTCCATGTAGCGGTTGCCGAAGCGGAGGCCGAGGCCGCCGCCGATCAGGATCGCCTCTGGGTCGAGGAGGTTGACGGCCGAGGCGATGCCGGTGCCGAGGGCCTCGATCGCGCGGTCGATCAGCTCGCTCGCGAGCTTGTCGTCGTGGTCGAGCGCCCGCTCCCAGATGCCGCTGGTGAGGCGCGGTTTGTCGTGTTTCTCCATCAGCTTGAAGAGGTCGGTCTTCTCGCCGTCCTCCTGGCGGCGCCGCGCCTCGGCTTCCATTGCCGCGCGCCCGGCGTAGGCCTCCATGCAGCCGTGCCGCCCGCAGGGGCATTTGGCGCCGCCGCGTCTGATCACCATGTGGCCGATCTCCCCGGCCGCGCCGCGACCGAGCCAAGGCTTGCCGCTGAGGATCAGCCCGCCGCCGACCCCGGTTCCCCAGAAGACGCCGATCAGGCTGTCGAAGTCCTTGCCCGCGCCGAGGTGGAACTCGGCTTCGGTCGCGACCTGGACGTCGTTGCCGATCCGCACCGTCGCCCCGAGGTCCCTTTCGAGCGCCTTGCCGAGCTCGAAGGTGCCTTCCCAGTCGGGCAGGTTGCGGGCGCTGGAGACGGTCCCGGCCTTCTCGTCGACGTCGCCCGGGGAGCCGACGCCGACGCCCTGCAGCTCGGCGCTCTCGACCCCGGCCGCCTTCGCCGCCTCGACCAGCGCCTCGGCCATCGCCGCGGCGACGTCCTTCGGCCCGCCCTCGGTCGGCGTCGGCCGCCGCGCTTCGCCCTTCACCTCGCCCGCGGCGTCGATCACCGCAGTCTGGATCTTGGTGCCGCCGAGGTCGATGCCACCGCGCAGGTCGCCCATGGAGCGGGAGTGTAGACGCGAGCGGTTAACGTGCGCGGATGGCGCAGACGGGGTGGCGGATCTGGTGGGCGAAGCGACGCTGGTACGAGCGCAATCACCGGCTGTCGCGTCGCCTGCGGATCGACCGGCACGCCGCCCGCGGTGGGTTCTTCGTCCGCTATCCGGTCGAGGGGGAGATCCTCGAGGCGCTCGACGAGGGGCGCCTGCGGATCGGCGAAGGGACGCTGCTCGAGCCCGGCTGCTGGTTGACGCTGGCGCCGGACGGCGAGATCGAGATCGGCGAGGGCTGCTTCCTCAACCGCGGCACGATGATCGCCGCCCAGGGCAGCGTGAGGATCGGCGACCACACGATGTTCGCCGACGGCTGCTTCGTCGGCGACGCCGAGCACCGCTTCGACGACCCCGAGCTGCCGATCACCTGGCAGGGCTTCACCTCCAAGGGCCCGGTCGAGATCGGCGCCAACTGCTGGTTCGGCGTCAACTGCGCGGTGACCAGCGGGGTGACCGTGGGGGAGCGGTGCGTGATCGGCTCGAATTCGGTCGTCACCCGTGACCTGCCCGCGCGGACCATCTGCGCGGGCGCCCCGGCCAAGCCGATCAAGCCGATCGAGTACCGCTCCCCTGAGTCCTGATGCCCGGCTTCACACCAGGAAGCCGGTGCCTTCGACGGCCTTGAGGATTTCGGCCGCGGTCGCGGTCGTCTGGAACGGGCCCTTTTCCGGCGAGATGCTCTTCGGCGCGGCTTTGACCAGCAGGCCGGCGACCGACGCGTGGCGCGCCTCGACCGCCCAGATCGACAGGGCGGCGGAGATGTAGGCCGGTTTGGCGATGTTCAGTGCCTGGCCGCCGTAGGCCTTCACCCCGGTGTTCTCCAGCACCATCGCGGTGGGGAGCCACTTCGCCTTGCTGGTCGCGTCGCCGAAGTCGACCTTAGGGGCGCCGACGGCCTTCCTGCCGAGCGCCTTCTTCAGGAACGCGACGTGGGCGTTCTCGTCCGCCGTGACCTGCTTGAGGAAGGCCGACTCCTGGGCGCCGCTCGCGACCTTGTTCCTGGTGGCCTCGTTGTAGAAGGCCGCCTCGAGGTACTCGAGGGTCAGCGCGTAGTTGAGGATGCCGATGTCGCCCTTGCCGAATTTCGCGGGCGGGCGGCCCTTGCCCTTCGCGGCCGCGGCGCCGGCCGGGGTGAGGGCGGAGAGCAGGGCGCCGGAGCCCATCACCGCGGCCCCGCCGAGGCCCGCCTTCTTGAGGAAGGCGCGGCGGCTGTCGCCCTCGTCGAGCGCCTCGATCGCGTCGTGGTGGGTTTCCGCGAGGGCCTCGCTCTGATCGAACCGGGCCAGCAGCTTGGGGGAGCTCATTCGCGTGCCTCCTGGGGAGTGGGTGGAAAACGCTGTCGAGGTGTCCTTGCGCGGCGGCGAAGCGAACGGATCAAAATTTCCGCGCCCTCCGCGTAACAAAAGGCGCACGCTTCCCTATAATTCGCCCACGGCCGTGACCCCTGGAGGCATGGACCTGATGAATCTGGACTCACCTTTCCCCGGCGACACCGTCACCACCAGCGCTGCCGCCCGCGTCCTGCGCGGGGTCGAGGAGCTGCGCGCCGCCCTGGGTCCGGCCCGGCGGGAAGGCCGCACGATCGGCCTCGTCCCGACCATGGGCTTCCTGCACGAGGGCCACGTCTCGCTGCTGCGCGCCGCCCGCGCCGAGTGCGACGTCGTCGTGATGAGCCTCTTCGTCAACCCGACCCAGTTCGGGCCGAACGAGGACCTCGACAGCTACCCCCGCGACGAGGAGCGCGACCTGCGCCTGGCGGGCGAGGCGGGGGTCGACTTCGTCTTCGCGCCGGTGGTCGAAGAGCTCTACCCGGACGGCTTCGCCGCTGCCGTCGAGGTGACCGGCGGCCTCACCTCGGTCCTCGACGGCGACCCCGCGCGCCGCGGCCCCGGCCACTTCCGCGGCGTCACCACGGTCGTCGCCAAGCTCTTCAACATCGTCGGCCCCGACGTCGCCTACTTCGGCCAGAAGGACGCCCAGCAGGCCGCGGTGATCAAGCGGATGGTGCGCGATCTCGACTTCCCGGTGCGGATCGAGGTGATGCCGACCGTGCGCGAGGAGGACGGCCTGGCGATGAGCAGCCGCAACGTCTACCTCGAGCCCGCCGACCGCGCCCGCGCCGTCGCGCTGTCCCACGCCCTCGCCGCCGCCGAGCAGCAGGCGCTCGCCCGTGACTCGCTCGACGCCGGCCTCGCCGCCGCCCGCATCGAGCTCGCCGCGGCCGCGATCGAGCCCGAGTACCTCGAGGCCCGCGATGCCGAGACCCTTGAGCCGGTCGAAGGGCTGGCCGGCCGCCCGATCCTCGTCGCCGTCGCCGCCCAGGTCGGCGGCGCCCGCCTCATCGACAACGTCGTCATCGAGCCGCTCGCCGGCTGAGCCACGCCACCGAACCGACCCCAAGGGAGACCGCAAACGTGCAGAGGCAGATGCTGAAGTCGAAGATCCACCGCGCGACGGTGACCGACTGTGATGTCGAATACGTCGGCTCGATCACGATCGACACCGAGCTGATGGCGGGCGCCGACCTGCTCACCAACGAGCAGGTCCACGTCTGGGACGTCGACAACGGCGCGCGCTTCGTCACCTACGTCATCGACGGGGAGCCCGGCTCCGGCGCGATGCAGGTCAACGGCGCCGCCGCCCGCCTGGTCGAGCCCGGCCACAAGGTCATCGTCGCCTCCTTCGCCGCCTACGAGGAGGCCGACCTGGAGCGCTACGCGCCGGTCGTCGTCCACGTCGACGACGACAACCGGCCGGTCGCGATCGACGACCGCCCGGAGGTGCTGGTCGCATGAGCTCCGGAGTCCGCTCCCACACCGTCCCGCAGGCCGACCGCGTCGCGATGACCCTGCCGCGCCTCCTCGAGATGAAGGAGAACGGCGAACCGATCGTGATGGTGACCGCCTACGACTACCCCTCGGCGACGGTCGCCGAGGCGGCGGGCGTCGACCTCGTCCTGGTCGGCGACTCGGCCGCCAACGTGGTGCTGGGATACGACCGCACCGACCTCGTCTCGATCGAGGAGATGATCGTGCTCGGCAAAGCGGTGCGCCGCGGCCTGCGCACGCCGCTGATGATCGCGGACATGCCGATGGGCAGTTACGAGGCGAGCGACGAGCTGGCCGTGACCAGCGCCCAGCGGCTGATCAAGGAGACCGGCGCCCAGACCGTGAAGCTCGAGGCGGGCGGCGTCTGCGCCCAGCGCGCCGCGGCGATCGTCGCCGCGGGCATCCCGGTGATGGGCCACCTCGGCCTCACCCCGCAGACGGCGACCTCGCTCGGCGGCTACAAGGCCCAGGGCAAGTCGGCGAAGGCGGCGATCCGGATGTACGAGGACGCGTTCGCCCTCCAGGAGGCCGGGTGTTTCGCGATCGTCTTCGAGGCCGTCCCGGCGGACATCGCGACGACGATCGCCGAGCGCCTCGACGTCGTCACGATCGGCATCGGCGCCGGCGCCGGCACCTCGGGCCAGGTCCTCGTCTTCCACGACCTGCTCGGCATCACCACCGGCCACATGGCCAAATTCGTGAAGCAGTACGCCGACGTCCACGCGGAGATGGTCGCCGCCGTCGGCCGTTACGCCGAGGAGGTGCGCGGCGGCTCCTTCCCGGGCCCCGAGCACGCCTACGCGATCGACGACTCCGAGCTCGCCGAATTCCGCCGCCACGTCGATGACGAGGCCCTCGCCTCGGCGAAGTCGTGGGAGTGGGAGCCGCTCAGTTAGCGAGGCGCCGCAGGAGGCTCTGTCCGGCGCCGCCGCGGAGGAGGCAGGAGAACCCTTCGCACTTCGACGCCCGGACCCCGTGCCCGGCCAGCCGGACGGGCCCGAGGCCCGGGAGGTCCACCTTCAGGTCGCCGCTCCAGCTCGGTGGCTTCGCCGGGTGACGGCGGAACGTCGCCGAGCCCGAGAACGGGGCGGGCGGTGCCAACACCGCTTCTTCGGTCGGCAGGCGTCGGTCGCGGACGCGGAAGATGGAGCCCACGTCGAGCAGATCGAGGACCTCGCTCCTCTCCTCGATCCGGCCGCGCCGGCGGCTGCCGACGACGACGACGTTGGCGAGCGAGAGCTTCTTGCCCTTCTTTTCCGGGGTCGAGACGCGCGATGCGACGAGGGCGACGTGGTGCCCGCGCGCGATCGCGGTGAGCCCATCGGCCTGGACCCCTTCTTCTTCCTCGTTTTCCATCTTTTCCGCCGTGTGTTCGAGCACTTCGCGCTCGTGCCTGGCGTGCTTTCGGCTCTTGGCGGCGGTGTTCCGGCAGGTCAGGGCGGGCGTGCGCGAGATCGCCCCGAAGGCGCGGTGGGCGCGGACCCGCGTGTAGCCGCGCTCGCCGCGGAACACGATCAAGCCGACGAAGTGGCCTTCTTCGGTGACGAACTTGCCGCCACGGCAGTCGTGCGGAGGCTTCGATTCCTTGACCTTCCGGGGGACGAACCGCACGTCGATGCGGCCGAGCTTCCCGAGGTCGGCCACGATGTCGTCGGAGCCTCGCCGGGGATGGATGCGCAACGTGTAGGAGGCGCCTTCGATCATGTTGTGGGACCGCTGCGCGGCGAGCGTCAGCCGCCGTCGATTCTTGACCGTCACTTCGATCTGGAATCCGTTGGTGCCGCGAAGGGCCAGCCCTTGGTCGATGGTGGGGCGGATCTGGCGGCTCGCCGGCCCATTGCTCGCCGACGCGGCTCCAGGCGACAGGAGCAGCGCGGCGCAGGCAATCGCCGCAAGGAACGCGACGATCGTCTTTGCCCTCACAAGGGCAGAGTATTTCCTATTTCATCGCCTGGGCGCGCGGCGCCGAGGCGTTGCGGCCGGGACGCAGTCCGGCGACCTTCAGCGCCGAGGGCTCGAAAAGGCGGAAACGCAGCTTGCTGGCGACGCCGTCGCTCTCCTTGCAACGAGGGCAGTCACCTGCGGCGGCCGCGACGGTGGCGTTGAACTGGCTTTCGCAACGCTCGCAATAGAACACGGGGACATCCTTTGGTCGGTGGCGAGACTCGGCCGGGGTGTGGGATGAGCCTAGTCCCCGTTGTCCGGAGCGGCCAAACTTTTTAGGTAGGGAAGAGAGATGCGCCGGCCCCTGGTTGGAGGAGGCCGACGCACCTCCAGGGCTCAACCGGCCTTGTGGACCGAAACGGCCGGCAGGGCGGACTCCGCGTTCGAGACCTGCATGCTGCACCTCCTCTCGCCGTCGAGGGCTTATGGGTGAGGCAATTCACCCATAAACTCACTCCGACCGCTCTAGAGTTGCTTAGTATGTGAATCTGTTCAGGTTGAAACGAGAGAAACGAGAAGAGGCATGAATCCCGCTCAGCAGGAGAAATCCAAGGCGCAGGTCGAGTCGCTCGCCGCGATCGTCACGCACCCCCTTCGGCGCCGCATCTGGTACGCCATGGCGGAGCAGCGCCCGATCAGCCCGCGGGAGCTGGCCGATGAGCTGGGGGACCCGGTCAACGACGTCGCCTACCACGTGCGGGTGCTGCGCGACATGGGCGTGATCGAGCTGGCGGGGACCCGGCCCGTCCGCGGGGCGACGCAGCACTTCTACCGAACGGTGCGACGGCCTTATCTGGACAACAAGGAGGTCGCGGAACTCGATGCCGAGGAGACCACCGCGAGCGCCACGAACATCCTGCGGATCGAGTTCGCCGACGCCGCGGCCTCACTGGAAGCGGGGAAGCTCGTCGAGCGGCCCGAGCACTACGTCTTCCGCATGCCCGTGAACCTCGACGAGGAGGGCTGGCAGGAATTTCACGCCATCTTCGCCGAGGCCGCCGAGCGCCTCTACGAGGCCGAGGCCCGTTGCGTCGACCGCCGCCGGGAGAAGGGCGAGGAGGGCGAGTCGGTCTCCGTCGTCGTCCACCTGAACCTCTTCGAGCGGGGGTAGCCCGGCGCCTCAGAGCCCGAGCACGGTGACCGCGACGAGGATCAGCGAGAGCGTCGAGGTGGTCGCGACGGTGGCGGCGGTGACCCAGTCGACCGGGCCGCGGTTGCGGTGCTCGCCCATCAGCTCCTCGGAGCGGGCGAGGCGCCAGATGAAGCCCAGGTTGATCGGCAGCAGCACGCCGTTGACGACCTGGACGCCGACCAGCAGTGAGATCACCGGCACGCCGGGGATCACGGCGACGACGGTCGAGACGACGATCATCGCCGTGATCAGCCCGACGAAGACCGGCGCTTCCTCGGTCCGCCGGCCGATGCCCTTCTCGAAGCCGAGCGACTCGGCGACCACGTAGGAGGTCGCGATCGGCAGGATCGCGGCGGCGAGAAGGCTGGCCCCGAGCAGGCCGACGCCGAAGAGGAGCTCCGCGTACTGCCCGGCCAGCGGCTCGAGGGCCTTGGCGGCGTCGGCGGCCGAGCCGATCGAGTGGACTCCGGCCACGTAGAGGGTCGCGCCGGTGGCGATGATGATGAAGGCGGCGACGACGTCGGCGAAGAGGGCGCCGCCGACCGCCTCGCGCGTCTCCGCGGGCAGGTCCGCCTCCGTCGACCCCCGCTCGACCACCGCCGACTGGAGGTAGAGCTGCATGTAGGGCGTGATCGTCGTCCCCGCCATGGCGACGAAGAGGAGGAGGAAGGTCGGGTCGGCGTGGAGCTGGGGGACGACGAGGGCGTGGCCGACCTGGCCCCAGTCGGGCTTGGCGAGGATCGCGGCGACCGGGTAGGCGAAGAACGGGATCGTCATCCAGACGAACACCCGCTCGGCGGAGCGGTAGGAGCCGCGGACGATGATCAGCCAGATGCCGAGCGCGGCGATCGGCACCGTCACCTGTGCCGGGATGCCGGCCAGCCCGAGCGCGGCGCCGACGCCGATGAAGTCCGAGATGCAGATCCCGAGGTTCGCGACCAGCACCGACAGGGTGGCGAAGGCCGACCAGCGGATCCCGTAGCGCTCGCGGATCAGCTCGGCGAGGCCCTTGCCGGTGACCGTCCCCATCCGCGCCGCGGCGCGCTGCACGAGCGCCAGCGAGACGGTGATCAGGACCATCGCCCAGAGCAGCGTGTAGCCGTACCTGGCGCCGACTTCGGAGTAGGTGGCGATGCCGCCGGCGTCGTTGCCGGCGTTGGCGGCGATCAGGCCGGGGCCGAGCAGCCCGAGGAAGACGAGGACGCGGCTACGCCGGGAGCGGAGCCGTGCGGGCAGGTGCGGCCGCGCCGATGCCGCCGACCGCGCCCGCCGAAAGGCGGCTGGTACTCGGCCCGGCATCCACTCGATCGCTCCACTCGACGACGCTCACGCGGCGATCCTGCTCCCGCCGGATAAAGGTTTCCTCAATCCTCGCCGAGCAGTCCGAAGCGCCGGCGCCAGCCCTTCGGCAGGAGCACCTCGAGCACGTCGTCGACGGTGACGACGCCGATCATCCGTTCCTCGGGGTCGAGCACCGGGGCGGCGGTCAGGTTGTAGTCGGCCATCAGCCGCGCGACTTCCTCGAAGTCGGCCTCGGGGAGGAGGTGGGGGACGCCGTCGACGTCGAGGTCGACGACCGCCCCCTCCGGGTCGGCGCGCAGGAGCGCCGCCAGGTGGAGCGCGCCGGCGAAGCGGTGTTTGGCGTCCATCACGTAGACGGTCGCGAGGTTCTCGTCGGGGAGGCCGCTGCGGCGCACGCGGTCGAGGGCCTCGGCGACGGTCGCGTGGCGATAGACGCTGATGAAGTCGGGGCTCATCAGGCCGCCCGCCTCGGCCGGGTCGTAGCCCAGCAGTGCGCGGACCTTGCGGCGCTGGCCGGTCGCGAGGCGCTCGGTGACCGCCTCGCGGCGCTCCTCGGGGAGCTCGGCGACGAGGTCGGCGGCGTCGTCGGGGGCCATGCGGGAGAGCAGCCCCGCGACCTCCTCGTCGGAGCGCCCGGCGACGAACTCGACCTGATGCCGGGCGTCCAGCTCCTCGAACACGTCGGCCTCGAGGTCGGCGTCGGCGCCGACCGCCTCGATGATCTCCTGCCCCTCGTCGTGGGACGCGGCCTCGACCAGGTCGGCGATCTGGGCCGGGTGCAGTTTCGCCAGCCGCGGGTGGAGGACCCGCAGCCGCACCGCCGGGGTCTCGCCGGAGAACGGCTCGACGCTCGCCCAGTCGAGGAAGTCCCCGGTCGCGATCCGCCCGCCGATCCGCTTCGGCAGCAGCCGCCGCAGGCCGCCGCGCGGCCCGGTGTCGACGCCGACCACCCGCCACCATCCCTCCAGCCGCGCCAGCTCGACCTCGTTGGCGCGGACCAGCCGCGCGCCTTCGACGTTGATCAGCTGGTGGTCGAGGACGTCGTGCTTCAGCAGCACCTCCTCGGGCCGGCGCGAGAACGGCCGCAGGTCGAGCTTCGCCTTACTCAAGGTGACCGAGCGCGGCTCCACGCTCGCCACCCGCTCGGCGGGCAGGTAGGACCGCCGCCCGGCCACCGTGACGAGGAAGCCGGTGATCGGCGGATATCCGCTGCCCTCCAGCCGCACGATGACGTCGTCGACCTTGCCGAGCCGCTCCCCGTCGCTGTCCCGAAGCGCGCCGCCGAGAACCAGCGACAGGTGCAGCACCGCTGCCGATCGCGTCCGCGTCGCGGCCATCCGCAGATGCTAGGACCGGTTTCTAAACGGATGGTTGTCGCCGGGGCGGGCGGGGGTCCGGGGCGCTTGCGGCCGTCCGAGGGAGCGGCGGGTGTCCTGGGCTCCTCATGGGGGTCCTGGCAGGCTGTGACCCCCATGAGG
>CALCIA010000297.1 GCA_937907435.1 uncultured Actinomycetes bacterium | reverse complement strand
CCGATCGTCACGGAAGTCCGACTTCGCAACGTCCCTGTGACGCCTCTCCCACGAACGCCTCACGTCCTGGGCTCCTCATGGGGGTCACAGCCTGCCAGGACCCCCATGAGGAGCCCAGGACACCCGCACCCGCCATCTCGGACGGCCGCCCGCGCTCCGAACCCCCGCCCGCCCCTTCCCCGTCCCCCTAGTTGAACACGTAGAGCAGCAGGAACGCGAGGAGGGCCCAGACGGCGCCGGCGGCCTGGATGCCGCGGTCGCCGGCGACGATGCCGGACATCGAGCGGTCGTCGTTGCGGTCGTAGATCAGGTAGAGGTAGCGGAAGATCGCGTAGACGACGGGCGGGATCGTCAGCATCATCTGGTTGCCGATGATCGGCGAGTTGACCGTGTAGATCGCATAGCTGATCACGGTGCCGGTGGTGACCAGGGACACCATCTGGTCGAGGAAGGGGAGCGAGTAGTGCTCGAGGACGGGGCGGGTCGAGGTCCCCTCGTGCAGCTCGGAGACCGCCTCCTGGCGGCGCTTGGTGAAGCCGAGGAAGGCGGCGAGGAAGCCGGTGCAGAGGAGCAGCCACTCGGATGCGTGGGCGTCGACGGCGCTGGCGCCAGCGGCGACGCGGAGGACGAAGAGGCCCGCCAGCGTCATCACGTCGATGATCACGATCTGCTTGAGGCCAAGGCTGTAGGCCATCTGGGCGACGCCGTAGCCGACGACCATCAGGCCGACTTTCCAGTTGACGGCGAAGCCGATCGCGACGGCGACGATCGCCAGGCAGGGAGCGATCGCCATCGCGGTGCGCTCGGAGAGCTCGCGGGCGGCGAGCGGCCGGTAGCGCTTCTTCGGGTGCTTGCGGTCAAGCTCGACGTCGATCAGGTCGTTGACGAAGTAGCCGGCGCTGGAGATCAGGCAGAAGGCGACGAAGGTGACGACGGCCAGGAAGATGTCGTCGGGGTGTTTGAAGTGCCCCGAGAAGAGCAGCCCGGCGAAGACGAAGACGTTTTTGATCCACTCTTTCGGCCGGCCGGTCTTGATCGCGGCGCGCAGCGGGCTGCGGCGCGGCACCACCGGCTCGTCGAGATTCGGCGTCTGGTCGGGGGGCGGCACGGTCGGATGTTCGGAGGTGATCGTTTCCATCGGCGAGGGCGGCGAGAAGCGGACGACGGAACTTCCGCCGCCAGATCCGGTCGCGAAAGGGTAGCGCCGGCCACCGCGGAGGTCGCCTCCCCCGCCGAGTTCGCACTTTTCCGCGCATAGCGCGGAGAAGTGCGAACTCGGCGGGCGGCGCTTCCGGTGAGTTCGCAGAAATCCGCGCTATCCGCGGATTTCTGCGAACTCACCTCCGGCCGGGCGCGGCGTCAGGGGTCGAGGAGGACGCCGGGGTTCAGGATCGCGGCCGGATCGAGCTCCGCCTTCGCGGCGCGCAGGGCGGCGGCGAACGGACCGGGGCGCTGTCGGTCGTACCAGGGGCGATGGTCACGGCCGACCGCGTGGTGGTGGGTGATCGTCCCGCCGCCCTCGATCAGCGCCGCGGAGACGGCGGCCTTGATCTCGTCCCACTGCTCGACCTCGCCGCCGCGGATCGCCGGCGCCAGCACGGTGAAGTAAGGCGCGACCCCATCGGGATAGGCGTGGGTGAAGCGACAGGTGACGAGCGGCGCTCCCCGCCCCTCCCGCGGTGCCCCGGAAACCTCGGCAACGGCCGACTGCGCCGTCTCCATCACCGTCGCGTGGAACTCCCCCAGCCGATCCCAGGTGATCGCCGTCTCGAACGTCTCCGAAAGTACCCCACAGGAGACGAACGTGTCCCGCAGGTACGGCGCCAACAGAAAGGCGCCCCGCCACGAATCCGCCGCAGAGTCGTCACGGTCCTGCCGCGCCCCGGTGTCGATGGGCCGATTACCTGACACATGGTCCGGTTTTCGGCCCGTCGACACCGGGGGTTCGGTGAGGCGGGGGGTGTCGGGGGTGCCGCCGTGGGACTCGGCGGCTTCGAGGGCCAGGCGCAGGGGCTCGTCCATCGGGTGGTGGGCGGACTCGAAGGACAGGAGCAGGAGGTGGGCGCGCCCGTCCCCCGCGCCGGTCATCTCGGCCTCCGCCGCTTCGAGGAGGCGGCAGTTGGCCGGATCGAGGCCGGCCTGGACGATCTCGCGGACCGCCTCGCAGGCGTCGGCGAAGCGCTCGAAGCGCACCGTCGCCGCCGCCTTCCACTCCGGCCGGGGACGGACGCGGACCCAGGCGTCGGTGATCACGCCGAGGATCCCCTCCGACCCGAGCAGCAGGCGGTCCGGGGACGGGCCCGCGCCCGAGCCCGGCAGCCGCCGGCTCTCCCACGTGCCCCGCGGGGTAACCGCGCGCACCGACTCGACCAGGTCGTCGACGTGGGTTTCCTTGGTCGCGAAGTGGCCGCCCGCGCGGGTCGCGATCCAGCCGCCCAGCGTCGAGTACTCGAAGGACTGCGGGAAGCAGCGCATGGTCAGGCCGCGCTCGCGCAGCTGCTCCTCGAGGCGCGGGCCGGTCGCCCCGGCCTCGATCCGCGCCGCCAGGGAGGTGGGGTCGACTTCGACCACGCGGTCCAGCCCGCGCAGGTCCATCGTCACCACCGGCCGGTCGCCGAGCCGCGCCTCCACTCCGCCGACCACGCTGGTGCCGCCGCCGAACGGCACCACCGCGGCGCCCTCCGCCTCGGCCCAGGAGAGCACCGTCTCCACCTCCGAGCAGTCGCGCGGCAGCGCCACCAGGTCCGGCGGATGCTCGAACTCGCCCCGGTGGCCGCGGACGACGTCCCGGTAGGCCTTGCCCAGCGCCCGCGACACGCGCTCGTACTTCCCGTCCGTGAACAGATCCCCGAACGCCTCCGGCCGCTTCAGCCGCGGCGCCCGCACCTCGACCTCCTCCAGCGGCACTGCCGCCCGCACCTCGCCGCCGAAGCCGAAGCGCTCGCGGATCCCCGCCGCCGCCTCGGCCAGCTGCGCCGCCGTCGGCGCTTGGTCCTCGTAACCCCAGCCCCAATGCTTCAGGCGTCGTGACCGGCGCATCTCGGCGTCCTCGGTCGCTTGTGTGCAGAGCACACGGCGCTCCCTGCGTCCTTGACCTGCTTGGTCACGACGCCTGAAGGGCCATTACCAGTGGACGCCTTTCATCAAGTGCGCGAAGGCCACTGCCTCGGTCGACGGCGCCTTGTCCGGGCGCTCCTCGGTTTTCCCTTTCGCCGCCTGCGAGTCGGGGAAGAGCTTGTAGGCGGTGTTGAGGATCGAGTCGCTTGCCTTCGGCGCCACCGCGTAGAGGAGCTCGCCGAAGTTGCCGAGTTTCGTCGCCACCTTCTTCGGCTTGTTGACCATCGCCTTGGCGATCATCTCGGCGGCCTCCTCGGGAGTGATCGCCGGGAACATGTCGTACATCCGCGTCGGCGCGATCATCGGCGTCCGCACCAGCGGCATGTTGATCGTCGTGATGTGGACCTTGTCGTCGATCACCTCGGAGGCGATCACGCGGCTGAACGCGTCGAGGGCGGCCTTCGAGGCGACGTAGGCGGAGAAGCGCGGCGGGTTCGTCTGCACCCCGATCGAGCTGATGTTGATGATGTGCCCCGACTTGCGCGCCCGCATCTCCGGCAGCAGCGCCAGGATCAGCCGCAGCGAGCCCAGGTAGTTGAGCTGGATCGTCCGCTCGTAGTCGTGGAAGCGGTCGTAGGAGAGCGCCACCGAGCGCCGGATCGAGCGCCCCGCGTTGTTGACGAGGATGTCGACGTGGCCGTGGTAGGTGAGCACCTCGTCGGCCATCCGCGCCACGTCCTCGGCGTCGGCCATGTCGCAGCGGTGGATGTGGGCGACCCCGCCCGCGGCGAGGATTTCGTCCTTCGTCTCTTCCAGCTTGTCGACCGAGCGCGCGACCAGCAGCACCGTCGCCCCCGCGTCGGCGACCTTGACCGCGGTCGCCCGGCCGATCCCCGAGGACGCCCCGGTGATCAGCACGACCTTGCCGCGCACCGCGCCCGCCAGGCTGCGGTCCTTGAACAGGTCGGGGTCGAGGTTGCGCTCCCAGTAGTCCCAGATCCGCGTCGCGTAGCTCTCCAGCGGCGGCACCTCGATGCCGCTCCCGGCCAGCACCTCCTGGGTCGCGGTCGAGTCGAATTGGGTCGGGTAATCGAGGTAGGTGAGGACGTCGGCGGGCAGCCCGAGCTCCTCGAGCACCGCCGCGACCGCCCGCTTGGATCCCGGCACCAACCGCAGCGCCGAGCGCAGCGCGCCGGTCGCGGGCTCGGTGACGTCGGTGTCGAGCCGCCATTGCATCCGCGGCGCGTCGGCCGCCTTGGCGAAGATGTTGACCACCTGCCCGGCCCGCCGCGGGTTCGGGTCGGTGAGGTGGAAGGCGCGCCCGTCGAGGTCCGGCTCGTGGGCGATGTGGTCGATCGCGCCGGCGACGAAGTCGACCGGGACGATGTTGATCTCGCCGCCTTCGACGCCGACGGTCGGCAGCCACGAGGGCAGGACGCGCCGCGCCCGCTGCAGGGACTTGAAGAAGTAGTAGGGCCCGTCGATCTTGTCGATCGCCCCGCTGCGCGAGTCGCCGACCACGATCCCCGGCCGGTAGACCCGCCAGGGCCGCGAGGACTCCTCGCGGACCAGCCGCTCGGCTTCGTGCTTGGTGCGGAAGTAGGGGTTCGTGTCGAGCCTTTCGGCCTCGTCGAACATGTCCTCGGTCCAGACGCCCCGGTAGAGGCCGGCGGCGGCGATCGAGCTGACGTGGTGGAAGCAGCCCGCCTCGAGCGCCCCTGCAAGCTCGATTGCGTGACGGGTGCCCTCGACGTTGGCGACCCGCTGGGTGTCCGCGTCGACGGTGATGTCGTAGATCGCGGCGAGGTGGAAGAAGTGCCGGACCTCTCCCCGCATCGTCACGAGATCCTCCTCGGAGACCGCCAGTCCGGGCTGGGTCAGATCGCCGGAAATCGGCACCACACGTGCCCCGTCGGCCCCCCAGCCGGTCCGCAGCTCCTCCAATCTGCCGCGCGAGCCGGCCCGCACCAGCGCGTAGATCGTGCCCTCTCGCTGCAGCAGCCGCTCGACGAGATTGCGTCCGATGAAACCCGTTGCCCCAGTTACGAAGTAGCTCATCCGGTACCAGGTTATCCCGAGAAAGCCGCCCGTAGTCACGGTTTGTAAGACTGGGCCGAAGAAATGCCAGATACGGCAACCGTGCAGATCGCCATGCCCGAGATGGGAGAGTCGGTGACCGAGGGCATCGTCCTCGAGTGGCACGTTGCCGTTGGCGATTTCGTCAACGAGGGCGACACCGTCGTCGAGGTCTCCACCGACAAGGTCGACGCCGAGGTCCCGGCCCCGGCCAGCGGGACGATCACCAAGCTCCTGGTGGAGGTCGACGACGAGGTGCCGGTCGGCGCGCCGATGGTCGAGATGCAGGCGGGGGACGCTGAGGGACCGGGCTCTCCACCCGCGGGTCCTGCCCCGGACGAGGGGTCCTCGTCCTCGCAGGCTGCGGGCGAAGACCCCTCATCCGCGTCACCCGCGGGTGGGACCGCTACGGCCAACGGCTCCGGGAACGGGGCCGACGTGAAGGCGACGCCGATCGCGCGGCGGATGGCTGAGGCCGAAGGGATCGACCTCGGCAAGGTCACGCCAAGTGGCTTCGGCGGCAAGGTCACCAAAGAGGACGTGCTGAACGGCGGCAACGGCGCCGTCGCCCCGACCACCGGCGAGGAGAAGCAGCTGCGGGGGCCCGCGGCGATGCTGGCCAAGGCGATGGACGAGAGCCGCGCCGTCCCCACCGCGACCAGCTTCCGCACGATCGCCGTCGACACCCTCGACGCCAAGCGCAAGGCGATCAACGCGCAGCTGAACCCGCGCGGCCTGAAGACCTCCTTCACCCACCTCGTCGCCTGGGCGATCGTCAAGGCGGCCGGCGACTACCCGATCATGGTGCGCTCCTTCGCCGAGCGCGACGGCAAGCCCTACGCGATCGAGAACGGCCCGGTCAACCTCGGCATCGCCGTCGACGTGACCCGCAAGGACGGCTCCCACAGCCTCATGGTCCCGGCGATCAAGGGCGCCCAGGATCTCGACTTCGCGGGCTTCCACAAGAGCTTCGAAGAGCTGATCGCGAAGACCCGCGAGAACAAGCTGACCGCCGACGACTTCATCGGCACCAACATCAGCCTCACCAACCCGGGCGGGATCGGCACCGTCGCCTCGGTGCCGCGGCTGCTCGCGGGCCAGAGCGCGATCATCGCCACCGGCTCGATCGCCTACCCGCCGGAGTGGTCGCACGCCTCGCCGGAACGGATCAAGCAGCTCGGCGTCTCCAAGGTCATGACGCTGACCTCGACCTACGACCACCGCGTCATCCAGGGCGCCGAGTCGGGCGAGTTCCTGAAGCGGGTCGAGGGGCTGCTGCAGGGCGAGGACGAGTTCTACGAGTCGGTCGCCGCCGACCTCGGCATCGAGGCGGCGCCGATCACCAACGCCCACCCCGCCTCCGCCTCGCCCGCGCCGCTCACCACCGCGCCGCCGCCCGCCGAGGTGTCCGGCGTCCCCGGCCAGGTCGACGAGGAGCTGCTGCAGGCGGTGCAGGCGGCGACCTCGCTGCTGAAGGCCTACCGGACCCAGGGCCACCTCGCCGCCCGCCTCGACCCGCTCGGCTCGGAGCCGAAGGGCGACCCCGGCCTGGAGCCGGAGAACCTCAACCTGACGCCGGAGCTGATGGCGCGGATCCCGGCCTCGATCCTGCGCATCGGCGTCCCCGGCGAAACGCTGCTTGAGGCGCTGCCGCGGATGCGCGACGCCTACTGCTCGACGATCGGCTACCAGTTCGAGCACATCTCCTCCCACCAGCAGCGGATCTGGCTGCGCGAGATGATCGAGACCGGTGCCCACCGCCAGCCCCTCCAGGCGGACGAGAAGGAGCGCCTGCTGCACCGGCTGATCGACGTCTTCCAGTTCGAGCGCTTCCTCGAGAAGACCTACCTCGGGCAGAAGATGTTCTCGATCGAGGGGCTCGACGTGATCGTGCCGATGCTCGACGAGGTCGTCACGCTCGCCCACCGCGCCGGCGCCGACGACGTCGTCTTCGGCATGGCCCACCGCGGCCGGCTCAGCGTCCTCGCCCACAACCTCGGGCGCTCGGTGGAATCGATCCTCGCCGAGTTCGAGGGCTCCAAGCGGCTCTCCGCGGTGAAGGCGGTCGCCGCGATCCCCCACGGTGGCACCGGCGACGTCAAATACCACTACGGCCACCGCGGGGTCTACGAGTCCTTCAGCGGCGAGAAGACCTCGGTCCGCCTCTACCCGAACCCGAGCCACCTCGAGTTCGTCGACCCGGTCGTGACCGGCGGCGCCCGCTTCCTGCAGAACAAGTTCGACGGCCCCCAGCTGACCCAGGACACGATGGGCGCGGTGCCGGTGCTGCTGCACGGCGATGCCGCGTTCCCGGCCCAGGGGGTCGTCGCCGAAACGCTGAACCTGCAGGGCCTCAAGGGCTACTCGACCGGCGGCACCGTCCACATCATCCAGGACAACCAGGTGGGCTTCACCACCGACCCGGAGGACGCCCGCTCGACCCCGTACGCCGGCGACCTGGCCAAGGGCTTCAACGTGCCGATCATCCACGTCAACGCCGACGACGTCGAGGCCTGCATGTCGGCGGTGCGGCTGGCGATGGCCTACCGCGAGCGCTGGCACCGCGATGTCGTCATCGACGTCATCGGCTACCGCCGCTTCGGCCACAACGAGACCGACGAGCCCGCCTACACGCAGCCCGCGATCGCGGCGAAGATCAAAGAGCACATGCCGGTCTCCGAGCTCTACGCGGAGAAGCTGATCGCCGAGGGCGTGACCACCGCCGAGGTCGTCGCCGAAGAGGGCGAATCGCGCAAAAACGAGATGTCGGCGGCGCTCAAGCAGCTGCGCGAGAAGATGGACGCGGGCGACTACGAGGACCCCACCGTCGCCACCGGGACCGGCGAACTCGACCGCACCGCCAGCCCGAAGGTCGACACCTCGCTCACCGCCGACACGCTGATCAAGCTGAACGAGGAACTGCTGCGGGTGCCGGACGGCTTCAACGTCCACCGCAAGCTCCGCCGCCCGCTGGGCAAGCGCGCCGACGCGCTCGCCGAAGGCGGCATCGACTACGGCCAGGCCGAGGGGCTCGCCTTCAGCTCGCTGCTCACCGAGGGCGTCCACATCCGCCTCACCGGCCAGGACACCGAGCGCGGCACCTTCTCCCACCGCCACCTCGTCCTGCACGACGAGAACACCGGCCTCGAGTACACGCCGATGCAGAACCTGAAAGTGGCGAAAGCGCCGTTCGAGCTGCACAACAGCCCGCTCTCGGAGGTCGCCTGCCTCGGCTTCGAGTACGGCTACTCGGCGGCGCAGCCGAGCGCGCTGATCCTCTGGGAGGCGCAGTTCGGCGACTTCTCCAACGCGGCCCAGGTGATCATCGACAGCTTCATCGTCTCCGGCGAGGCGAAGTGGGGGCAGACGAGCCGCCTCACGATGCTCCTGCCGCACGGCTACGAGGGGTCCGGGCCGGAGCACTCCAGCGCCCGCATCGAGCGCTTCCTGGCGCTGGGCGCCGAGGGCAACATCCGGATCGCCAACCCGACCACCGCCGGGCAGTACTTCCACCTGCTGCGCCGCCAGGCGCTGATCCGCAAGGCGCGGCCGCTGATCGTCTTCACGCCGAAGGGGCTCCTGCGGCTCGACCGCGCCTCGTCGACGATGGCGGACCTGACCGACGGCGAGTGGCGCCACATCCTCGACGACCCGACCGTCGAGGGCCGCCGCGAGAAGGTCGAGCGCCTCGTCCTCTGCACCGGCAAGATCTACTACGACATGGACGGCTCCGAGCGCCGCGCCGCCGCCGAGAACGTGGCGATCGCGCGGGTCGAGATGCTCTACCCCTTCGCCAAGGAACGGCTGGAAAACGTGATCGCCGGCTACCCGAACCTGAAGGAGATCGCCTGGGTCCAGGAGGAGCCGCGCAACATGGGCGCCTGGAAGGTCATGTCGCGCCGCTTCCCGCAGGTGCTGCCCGAGGGCGTCGACCTCACCTACATCGGCCGCCCCGGCCGCGCCAGCCCGGGCGAGGGCTACGCCGCGGCGCACGCGCTCGAGCAGGAGCGCATCGCGCTCACCGCGCTCACCCCCGGCATCTGAACGCCGCCCCGTGCGCCGCCCGCGCCCCTTCAAGCCCTTCGAGAAGCCCGTCCCCGGCGAGCTCTTCGTCTGGGTGAAGCGGGTCTCCTACGTCGAGCTGGCGATCTTCATCGGCCTGCTCTTCTTCTGGCTCGCGCCCGGCTTCGAAACCGCGACGATGATCTTCGGCTGGGCCCACGGCCTCGGCTTCTGCGTCCTCTGCGTCGTCATCTGGGTCGCCTGCGTCCGCCACGAGGCCCCCTACACCCTCCTCGCGGCGACCCTCACCCCCTTCGGCCCGATCGGCTCCGTGATCGGGATCGAGCTGATCGAACGCAAGGGCTGGGGCATCGCCCGCCCCGTCACCACCGGCCCCGATCCCCGCAACGCGACCGAACGAACGTAGCGGTTCGGTATACAGCGCTTGACCGAAGCCTGACCGGGCGGTATAGCTAGTTCGGACTGTTCTGGGGTCTACTCCAGGATGGCCGCGTCGGCATCCCTCCCTGGCTACCGACGCGCAGGTGCAGCGAGGGGCGCGCGGACCCCCCTGCCTCCCGCGTCCCTCCTGCATCTCTTTGGCTTGCGGCCGTCCGAGATGGCGGGTGCGGGTGTCCTGGGCTCCTCATGGGGGTCCTGGCAGGCTGTGACCCCCATGAGGAGCCCAGGACGTGAGGCTTTCGTGAAAAAGCCGGCACAGGGACGTGAGGAGGTCGGACTTCCGTGACGATCGTGTCCGGAAGCTTCCACACCTCGCCCGGATCGTTGACGAAGATGCCGGGAACGTCACACTTTTCCGGCCCCGGGAGGCCCCTTTCGGGCCGGGATCCGGTCACGTCCCATAGCGTGGTGTAGGACCGCGCCGGACGGAACGAGGTTCCGGC
>CALCIA010000296.1 GCA_937907435.1 uncultured Actinomycetes bacterium | reverse complement strand
TCTCCCACGAACGCCTCACGTCCTGGGCTCCTCATGGGGGTCACAGCCTGCCAGGACCCCCATGAGGAGCCCAGGACACCCTCCTACAGCCGCCGCCCCCGCGCGATCAGCGCCCCGGTGATCTCCTGCAACCACGCCTTAGTCTCCGTGTCGATCTCCTCCAGTTCGGCCCGCCTCTCGCACCAGCCGGCCAGTGCCCGCCGACCGCCGACCGCCACGATGTCGGGGCTCGTCACCGCGTAGCGGCCGTCGGCGAGGGCGGCCATCGTGCCGATGTCGTCGCGGCGGCTGCGCAGGAGGGCGACGACGGCGACGCCGTCGATCTCGGCGGGCGCTGAGGGGTTCTCGCCGGCGCGGAGGGGGCGGACCGAGAAGACCTGGGAGGCGGCGCGGCGGGGGAGGGGCGGGGGTGCGGGTTTGCCGATCGGGCCTTTGACCCAGCGCTCGGTCTCGGCCTCGACCTGGTCGCGCAGGTCGCCGCGGACGAGGATGTGGAGCTCGTCGCCTTCGCGCAGTTGGGTCGAGCCGCGGGGGGCGATCGCGTGGCCGTCGCGGACGATCACGTTGACCAGGGCCTCGCGCGGCAGCTCCAGCTCGCGCACCCGGTGGCCGTCCGCGGCGGCGCCCGGCGGCAGGCGGAAGGCGACCACGTCGCCGCCCATCTCGCGGATCCGCCCCGACTCGAAGAGGCGCTGGGGGAGCGCCGGCTCGTCGGTGGTGAGGCGAAGGCGCTTGGCGAGCGGCTCGAAGCTCGCCCCCTGCACCAGGGTCGAGGTGACGACGACGAAGAAGACGATCGCGAACTCCTGCTCGCCACTGCGCACCCCGGCGACGACCGGGAACGTCGCCAGCCAGATCGGCGTCGCCCCGCGCAGCCCCGCCCAGCCGAGCATCAGCTTCTCGCGGAAGACCAGCGGCGAGAGGACGGTCGCGGCGAAGGTCGCCACCGGGCGGGCGAGGAAGATCAGCACCGCCGAGAGCGCCAGGCCCTTGACCGCGACGTTGCCGATGTCCTCGGGGAAGACGAGGATCCCGAGCAGGATGAAGAGGCCGATCTGGGACACCCAGCCGAGCCCCTCGTGGAAGGAGACGACGCTGCGCCGGGCCGGGATGCGGGCCGAGCCGAGCGCCAGTGCGGTCAGGTAGACGGCGAGCAGGCCGGACCCGTGGGCGACCTCGGAGACGCCGTAGGCGAGCGCCGCCGCGGCGATCGTCGCCACCGGGTAGATCCCGTCCGACGGCAGTTCGAGCCGCGTGATGACCCAGACCGCCGCCCGTCCCAGGATCACCCCGACGACGATGCCGACGGCGATCTTCAGCGCGATCAGCCCGATCATGTCGGCGGCGCCGTAGTTCGGCTGCTGGATCCATTCGATGAACCCGATGACGAGCAGCAGCGCGACCGGGTCGTTCATCCCCGACTCGCCCTCGAGCGAGCGCGCCAGGCGCTTCTCCAGGGTCGAGTTGCGCAGCACGGCGAAGATCGCGGCCGAGTCGGTCGCGGCGATCGCGGCGCCGACGATCATCCCTTCCAGCCAGGTGAGGCCGAAGATCCACTTCGCCGCCACGCCCGCCAGGAGCGCCGTCGCCAGCGTCCCCAGGGTGGCGAGGGAGGCCGCCGTGCCGAGCACCGGCTTGATCTCCGACCAGCCCGCGGTGAGCCCGCCCTCGAAGAGGATCAGCACCAGCGCGATCGTCCCCAGGGTCCGCGCCAGCTCGTAGTTCTCGAAGTTGATCCCGCCGATGCCTTCCGACCCGGCGAGCATCCCCAGGGCGAGGAACAGCAGCAGCGCCGGGACCCGCACGCGGTCGGCCAGCAGCGCGCCGACGATCCCCGCGGCCAGCAGGACGCCGGCGATGAGGATGAGGATGGCGTCGTGGTGACCGATACGGGGACCCTAATAAGAGCAGGCCCCTCGGCGGATCCGGAGCGCTCTAGACGTTCTCGTCGAGGATCGCCAGGCGCGCCTCGAGCTCCTCCGGGGAGCCCGGCCGCGGCGTGTCGCCCTTGTGGGCGTGGGGGCGGCGGTAGACCCAGTAGAGGAGCGCGAAGAGGACGCCGGCGGCGAGCAGGAAGCCGATCTCGACCCGGCGGGACTCGTCGGCGACGATCGGGACGAAGTTCCAGGCGATGAAGATCCCGGCGCAGGCGATCCAGCGCACCGCCGCGCGGCGCACCTGGCCCTGCGCGACGCAGGCCTGGTTGACCGTCACCGAGGAGAGGTAGAGCCCCATCCCGAAGGTGACCAGCAGGAGGCCGAGGCGGTCGTAGGTGAATTTGTCGCCGAAGGCGATCTGCATGCATTTCGGCCCCGCGATCAGGACCACGACCGTGACCAGCGCGGTGAAGGCGACGATCCCGAGCAGCACCATCTTCACCGTGTGGGCGAACTCACGCGGCGCGTCGGGATCCTCGGAGGTGTGGAGGCTGGTGAGGTGGGGGAGGATCGAGGTCGACACCGACTGGAAGAGCTGCAGCGGCGCCCGCGCCAACATCAGCACGTTGAAGATGTAGCCCGCCTTGTCGGCGCCCTGGAGGCCGCTCATGATCAGCGGCCCGGCGTTGAGGAAGGCTTGTTCGGAGAACATGATCAGGAAGACCGCCGCCGCGAAGCCGCCGCCGTGGCGGAACGAGAAGGCCTCGTCGCCCGCCTCCTCGTCGCCTGCCGCCGCGGGCGCGGGCGCCGCGGCCGCCGCCGCTTTGTCCCTCTGCGCCCGGCGCGCGAACGCGAACGGCACCACGAGCAGGCTCAGCGCCGGGGCCGCGGTGATGCCGATCGCGACCGCGCTCTGGCCGCTGAGGACGCTGATCGCGACCAGCACCGCGAAGATCGTCCGGAAGCAGGATTCGGAGAGGATCAGCGCGACGAACAGGCCGAACCGCTGCATCCCCGCCAGGAAGCCGCGGGCGAAGTAGCTCGCCGCGTAGAAGAGGACCGAGGTGAAGAAGACCCAGTAGAGGGTTTCGTTGCCATCCAGCAGGCTGTTCTGGATCGGCCCGCGCAGCGCCAGCGCCAGCACCGTGAAGAGCAGCGAGAGGCCGAGCTGGATCGTCGAGGCGACCCGCATCGGCTCGCGCAGCGGCTGCCCTTTCACCATCCGTTCGGAGATGTGGCGGCTGAGCAGCTGTTCGATCGGCCGGTAGAGGGCGGAGATCGTGATGAAGACCGCCGACCAGAGCACCGTGATCTGCCCGTAGTCGGTCTTCGAGAGCGTGTGCGAGGCGATCAGGAAGTAGGCGTAGGTGATGACGCCGGTGAGCCCGACCCCGACCGCGAGGAAGCTGGCGGTCTTGCCGTAGTCGGCGGAGGAGGCGGGCGCCTTGCCCGCGCCGTCGGAGCCGTTGGTGTCGCTCACGGTTCGACCACCTTGGTGGGCTCCTCGGAGTCGTCCGGCTTCTCGCTCGGTTTCTCGCCCCCTTTTTCGTAGTGCGAGGGCGGCACGCCGAGGGCCAGCTCGACCCGCCGCACCCGCTCGAAGATCCGCTGCGTCATCACCCGCTGCCCGGCCAGGAGGTCCCCGATCACGCCGAGCGCGAACAGCACCACCGCGGTGATCATCAGCACCGCGCCGAGGATCAGCGACTGGATGTGGCCGTTGGAGCGGCCGTTGAAGATCGCGTCGATCAGGAACGGCAGCCAGGCGATCAGCGCCAGCACGGCGACGACGATCGCCGCGGTGACGAACGCCCGCAGCGGCTCATACCGCGCGTAGATGCGCAGGATCGCGGGCGTGTTGCGCCGCACGTAATCGCCGGTCGACCCGGCCAGCCGCGACTCGCGCGTCTGCGGGTTGGTCCCGATCGGCACCTCGTCGACCGCGACCAGCATCTTCCCCGCCTGCACGAGGCTCTCGAGCGTGTAGGTGAAGTTGTCGACGACCGAGAGCTGCAGCGCCGCCTCGCGGTTGTAGGCGCGGAAGCCCGACGTGGTGTCGGTGACCTCGGTGTTCGACACCCGCCGCACGACCCAGCTGCCCCAATGCTGGAGCTGTTTCTTGGCGTCGGAGAAGTGCTCGATCCGCTCCACCTGGCGGTCGCCGACCACCATGTCGGCTTCGCCGGCGAGGATCGGCGCGACCAGCTTGGCGACATCGGCGCCCTGGTACTGGTTGTCGGCGTCGGTGTTGACGACGACGTCGGCGCCGAGCTTCAGGCAGGCGTCGAGCCCGGCCTGGAACCCGGCCGCGAGCCCCTTGTTGTTGGTGAGCCGGACGATGTGCTCGACCCCGCATTCACGGGCGACCTCGACGGTGCGATCGGTGGACCCGTCGTCGATCACCAGCAGCTCGACCGCGTCGAAGCCCGGGAGGGCGCGCGGGAGCTCGGCGACCGTCGCCGGCAGCGTCTCTTCCTCGTTCAGGCAGGGGATCTGGATGATCAACTTCAAGGGAACGCCCCAAAATACGCGGGGCGGAGGTCAGAGCGGAGCTAGAATCAACTGATTGACTGGTCAGTCAACAACACCAGGCGACTCTAAGTTTCTTCGAAAGGCGCTTGCGCTGGCGGAGGGCGGCCGCGGTCGGGTGAGCCCGAACCCGCTGGTCGGCGCCGTCGTCGCGCGGGGCGGGGAGATTATCGGGGAGGGCTTCCACGCCGAGCTCGGCGGCCTGCACGCCGAGCGGGCGGCGCTCGCCGACGCGGCGCGCCGGGGCGAGGACACGGCCGGGGCGACGATGTACGTGACGCTCGAGCCGTGCGCGCACCAGGGGCGCCAGCCGCCCTGCAGCGACGCGATCATCGAGGCCGGCATCGCCCGCGTGGTGATCGCGAGCGACGACCCGACCGCGAAGGCGTCGGGCAAGGGCCCCGAGCAGCTGCGCGCCGCCGGGATCGAGGTGGTGATCTTGCAGCGCGACGACGAGATCGCCCTCAAGGCCCGTCTCCAGAACCAGCCCTTCCGCAAGCACGGACTTTCCGGCGAGCCCTGGGTCCTGCTGAAGACGGCGATGTCGCTGGACGGGCGGACGACGACGCCGGCGGGCGCCTCGCCCTGGATCTCCGGCGAGCGCAGCCGCGAGCTGGTCCACGTCTGGCGCGGCGAATGCGACGCGATCGCGGTCGGCATCGGCACCGTCCTCGCCGACGACCCGCTGCTGACCGCGCGCCTCGGCGAAGCCCGCCAGCCGGTGCGCGTCGTCTTCGACACCCACGCCCGCCTGCCGCTCGACTCCCAGCTCCTGGCGACGCTGGACGAGGCGCCGGTCACCGTCGTCCACGGCCCCGAGGCCGATCCGGGGCGGGTCGAGGCGCTGCTGCGCGCCGGCGCCGAGACGATCGCCGTCGGCGGCGCGACCCCCGCCGAGCGGGTGCGCCCGGCGCTCGTCGGGCTCGGCCGCCGCGGCCTCACCAGCCTGTTGCTGGAGGGCGGCGCGACGCTTGCAGCCGCCTTCGCCGCCGCCGAGCAGATCGACGAGGCACGCGTCTTCGTCGCCCCGCTGCTGCTCGGCGGCCCGCTGGCCGACGTCCCCGCCGCGGGACTCCAAGGCCAGCCGCTGGAGCCGGAGGCCGTGGGTGAGGACACTTTGATCCGGACCCGATTCAAGGAGTGGTGATGTTCACCGGACTCGTGCAGGACATCGGCAGCGTCGAGAGCGTCGAGGGCGGCGCCGACGGGGCGCGGCTTCGCATCGCGACGGAGCTCGGGCCGCAGATCGGCCTCGGCGACTCGGTCGCCGTCAACGGCGTCTGCCTCACGGCGACGGAGGCCGACGAGCGCGGCTTCGCCACCGAGGCGATGAACCAGACCCTGGAGGTGACCGTGATCGGCGCGCTCGAGGCGGGCGCCCGGGTCAACCTGGAGCTCGCCACGCGCGCCGACGAGCGGCTCGGCGGCCACATCGTCCAGGGTCACGCCGACGGCTCGGGGCGGGTGCTGGAGGTCGCCGAGGACGGCTTCGCCCGCCGCGTCCGGGTCGAGATCCCGCCCGCGCTGCTGCGTTATGTCGTCGACAAGGGCTCGGTCGCGCTGAACGGCGTCAGCCTCACCGTGGCGACGCTCGGCGACACCTGGGTCGAGGTCTCGCTGATCCCCGAGACCCTGGAGCGCACGAACCTCGGCGACGCCGCCCCCGGCGACCCCCTTAACGTCGAGGTCGACGTCGTCGCCAAGTACGTGGAGCGGCTGCTGTCACCATTCGCGGGAAAGGAACAAGCGTGAGCGACACCGCCAACAGGACCGATACCGACATCACCAGGGAGGCCGACATCAGCCCCGCCGACGAGCAGTCCCCCGCCAGCCCCTTCTCCCCGATCGAGGAGGCCATCGAAGAGATCCGCCGCGGCAAGATGGTCGTCGTCTGCGACGGCGAAGACCGCGAGAACGAGGGTGACCTGGTGATGGCGGCCCAGTTCGCGACGCCGGAGGCGGTCAACTTCATGGCCAAGGAGGCGCGCGGGCTGATCTGCCTGGCGCTGACCCCGGAGCGCTGCCGCAAGCTCGGCCTGAACCTGATGGCGGCGAAGAACGAGGCGCCGCTGCAGACCGCCTTCACGGTGACGATCGAGGCCGCCGGCGGCGTCAGCACCGGCATCTCCGCCCACGACCGCGCGCACACGATCCAGGTGGCGATCGACCCCAATTCGGGGCCGCGCGACCTCGTCGTCCCCGGCCACATGTTCCCCCTACAGGCGAAAGAGGGCGGCGTGCTGGAGCGCACCGGCCACACCGAGGCGTCGGTCGACCTGGCGCGGCTCGCCGGGCTGATCCCGGCCGGGGTGATCTGCGAGGTGATGAACGACGACGGCTCGATGGCGCGCGTCCCCGACCTGATCCCCTACTGCGAGAAGCACGGCCTGAAGATGATCACGGTCGCCGACCTGATCGCCTACCGGCGTAAGACCGAGAAGCTGGTCGAACGCGTGGTGGCGACGGCGCTGCCGACGGCCTTCGGCGACTTCACCGCGGTCGGCTACCGCTCGCTGGTCGACGACAAACACCACGTGGCGATGGTCAAAGGCGAGGTCGACGGGGTCGCCGACGTGCTCGTCCGCGTGCACTCGGAGTGCCTCACCGGCGACGTCTTCCACAGCATGCGCTGCGATTGCGGCGAGCAGCTCGAGGCCTCGCTGGCGATGATCGAGCGCGAGGGGCGCGGCGTCCTCCTCTACCTCTCCCAGGAGGGGCGGGGGATCGGCCTGCTGAACAAGCTGCGCGCCTACAAACTGCAGGAGGAGGGCCACGACACGGTCGAGGCGAACCTCAAGCTCGGCCTGCCCGCCGACCTGCGCGATTATGGGATCGGCGCCCAGATCCTCGGCGACCTCGGGCTGTCCAGCATCCGGATCATCACCAACAACCCGAAAAAGATCGTCGGCATGGAGGGCTACGGGCTCTCGGTCACCGAGCAGGTGCCGATCGAGTCGGCGCCCAACGAGCACAACGAGGCCTACCTGCGCACGAAGCGCGACAAGATGGGCCACATCCTCCACCACCAGGGGCTCGACCTCGACGAGGAAATGCTCCACGAAGAGGAGGAACGCGACGAGCGGCGCGAGGACGAGGCCGCCGATGGCTGAGGCGGGCGCCTTCCTCGAGACCTTCGACGCGGCCGAGCGCGAGGCGCTGGAGCCGCTGCGCTTCGCCGTCGTCGTCGGGCGCTTCTACGAGGACCTCGCGGAGCGGCTGACCGCCGGGGCGGTCGCGGGCTTCGAACTCGCGGGCGTGCGGGCGGGGCGGATCGAGCACCACTCGGTGCCGGGCGCCTACGAGCTCCCCTTCGCGGCGAAGGTGCTGGCGGAGACCGGCGACATCGCCGGGGTCGCCTGCCTCGGCGTCGTGATCCGCGGCGAGACCGCCCACTTCGATTACGTCTGCGGCGAGTCGGCGCGCGGGGTCCAGGACGTCCAGCTCGCCACCGGCGTCCCCTGCGCCTTCGGCGTCATCACCTGCGACACGATGGAGCAGGCGCTGGCGCGGGCGGGCGGCGACAAGCGCGACCAGGGCCGCAACGCGGCGCTCACCGTCGCCCGCATGGCGTTGTTGAAGCGCCAGGTCGCCTGACCCAGTACCATCCCGCGTCCTATGGCAAAGGTATGTCACAGCTGCGGCAAGAAGCCCGGGTTCGGGCAGTCCCGCAGCCACTCCATGGTCGCGACGAAGCGCCGCTTCGAGCCGAACCTCCAAAAGGTCCGGATCCAGGAGAACGGCCGCCCCGTCCGCGCCTACGTCTGCACTCGCTGCCTGAAGAGCAACAAGGTCACCAAGGCCGCCTGAGGCGGCGTGGGGGCGCCTCGCGGCGTCCTCGGTCACTCGGCTTCAGGTCACGCACTGTTAGTGCGCTCCCCTCGCCTCGCTCTCTGCGTCCTTGCGAGGCTGGCCCACGCCGCCTCAGGCCGGCGAGGCTCGCCGGTCCGAAGAGCGGACCGTCTGCAATAACTCGTCGCTGGGACGAGTTACTGCAGACGCGTCTGCATCTACCCCCGCTGAGGAGGGGTAGATGCAGACGTTTGCTCCGCGCTACTCGGTCTCGGTCGCGACGGCCGGTTCCGCGGTGCCGTCGGGGTGGGGCTCGTGGGGCTCGACGGCGAGGTTCGGCAGGATCTTGGACAGCCACTCGGGCATCCACCAGGCGGCTTTGCCGAAGAGCTGCATGATCGCCGGGACGAGGACCGAGCGGATGATCAGGGCGTCGACCAGGACCGCCGAGGCGAGGCCGAGGCCGAACAGCTTCACGATCCGTTCTTCGCCGAGCATGAACGAGGCGAAGACGGTGATCATGATCGCCGCCGCCGCGGTGATCACCCGGCCGGTCAGGGCCAGGCCGCGGGTGACCGCTTCCGTGGCGTCCTTGTCGCGCTCCCACTCCTCGTGGATGCGGGACATCAGGAACACCTCGTAGTCCATCGACAGCCCGAAGACGATCGCGAACAGGAATATGGGGAAGAAGGCGATGATCGGGCCGGTCTGGTCGACCCCGATGATGCTCGCTCCCCAACCGTGCTGGAACACCGCGGTGACGATGCCGAAGGCGGCGCCGATCGACAGCAGGTTCATCAGGATCGCCTTCAGCGGCACCAGCACCGAGCGGAAGACCGCCATCAGCAGGATCGCCGAAAGGAGGATCACGACGCCGATGAAGAGCGGCAGCTTTTCGGAGATCGCGTCGCCGAAGTCCTCGAACACCGCGGTGATGCCGCCGACGTGCAGGACGGCGCCGGTCTTCGCTTCGATCGGCGGGATCAGGTTGCTGCGGATGTGATCCAGCGTCTTGGTCGTGTCGGCGCTCTGCGGCGAGGTGGTCGGGTAGGCCTGGCAGAGGCCGACCGTCTTCGCTTCGTTGAAGGTGACCGCGGTCACCGAGGCGATCCCTTCTTCCTTTTCGAGCGCCGAGCACAGGTCTTCGATCCCCGCGCCCTGGCCCTTTTCGGGCAGCTTGGCGACCATCGTCAGCGGCCCGTTGAACCCGGGGCCGAAGCCTTCGGCGAGCAGGTCGTACGCTTCGCGCGTCGTCTGCCCCTTCGGGTTGGTGCCCGCGTCGTTGACGCCGAGGCGCAGGGTCAGCACCGGGACGCAGAGCAGCAGCAGGAGGCCGCCGGAGAGGATCGCAGCGGTCCACGGCCGCTTCTGGATCGCGCGGCTCCAGGCGTACCACTTGGTGTCTTCGCGCATCGTGTTCTGGCCGCCCGCGAGGCCCGGGATCTTCCACTTGTTGACCCGGTGGCCGACCCAGGCGAGCAGCGCCGGCAGCAGGGTCAGAGCCCCGATCATCGTCAGCAGCACCGCGAGGGCGGCCGCCACGGCGACGCCGTAGAGGAAGGTGATGTTCAGCAGGAACATCCCCATCAGGGCGATGATCACGGTCGTCCCCGCGAAGAGGACGGCGCGGCCCGCGGTGTCGACGGCGTTGATCGCCGCCTGGCGCGGCTCGAAGCCCTCGTCGAGGTTGTTGCGGAAGCGGGTGACGATGAAGAGCGCGTAGTCGATGCCGACGCCGAGCCCGATCATCGCCGCCAGGAACGGGGCGAAGTTCGCGGTCTTGAAGACCCAGGTCCCCAGCGTCACCAGGGACAGGCCGACGCCGAGCGAGAAGAGCGCGGTGATGATCGGCAGCCCCATCGCGACCACCGAGCCGAAGGCGATCAGCAGGATGATGATCGCCGCCAGCAGGCCGATCGCGAACGAGGAGTCGCCGCTTTCTTCTTTGGCTTCTTCGACCGGCTGGCCGCCCAGCTGCACGTCGAGCCCGTTGCCGCTTGCTCCCTGCGCGGTCTTGATGATCCGTTCGGTGCTCGACTTGTTCAGCTTGTTGCCCTGGACGTCGTACTGGATCGTCGCGTAGGCGATCTTGCCGTCCGCGGAGATCGCCGCGGCGCCGCCGCCGTCGCCGTAGGGGCTGGCGACTTCGGACACGTGCGGTTCGCCTTCGACCGCCTTGAAGACGCCTTCCATCTTCTTCTGGACCGGGGGCGATTTGACCCCTTCGTCGGCCCGGAAGACGATCGTGGCGGTGCCGCCCGACTGCTGCGGGAAGTTGTTTTCCAGCAGTTCGTAGGCTTCGGTCGAGTCCGAGGAGGGCAGTTTGAATTCTTCGGAGTAGTCGGCGCCGGCGCCTCCCGCGATCATGCCGATGATCACGAGGGCGGCGATCCAGCCGAAGATCACCGTCTTACGGTGGCCGGTGGTCCAGGTGGCAAAGCGGCGCATTTGTCTCCTTCCGTGACTGGGTACTCGTGGGGCGCCCGAGGCTTTGGACGAGACTAGGGCGACACTTGGGGCCTTTCATCGGCCCGTGGGGGGAAATCGAGGGGAATGGTCATCCACCCGAGGGTGGAGAGGGTGAAAGTACCGATTAACGCGGCGGCCGTCAGCGCCGGTCACTAGTTTTTAGCTTCGCATGCCCGATCCTTCAATCGCCCGCTTCAGGCGGGTCGTCAGCTCCGCCTTGGCCTCCTTGGAGTCCCGGCGCCAGGAGGTGAACGACCTGAACGTGTTCCCGGTCGCCGACGGCGACACCGGCGACAACATGGCGATGACCATGCGCGCGGTGCTGGAGGAGCTCGACCGGGTCGACGGCCAGGGGCTCGACGAGGTGGGGCGGACGGCGCTGGTCCAGACGCTGGCGCGGGCGGCGCTGATGGGGGCGCGGGGGAACTCCGGCGTGATCCTCTCCCAGATCGTCCGCGGCGCCGCCGAGGAGCTCGCCTCGCGCCCGGGGGAGCTGGTCGACCCGCTCTTGGTCGCCGCCGCCTTCGCCTCGGCCGCCGACGCCGCCTACGACTCCGTCCGCGAGCCCGCCGAGGGGACGATGCTGACCGTCTTCCGCGAGATGGCCCACTCGCTGACCCGCCAGCTCGCCCACCTCTCGGCCGACAAACAGCGGCTCGGCGCCGATGTCTCCGAAGAGCAGCAGGACGCGGTCCTCGCCGAGGTGCTGGAGCGGGCGATCGCCGACGGCGAGCGGGCGGTGGCGCGGACGCCGGAGCAGCTCGCGGTGCTGCGCGAATCGGGGGTCGTCGACGCGGGCGGCCACGGCCTGGTGCTGATCCTCGCCGGGGTGGTCGCCGGACTGCGCGGGGACGGCGCGCCGCTGCCCGAGGTCGCCCACCACGAGCCGCCGAAGCTGACCCGGCCCCACCACGAGGACAGCCGTTACCGCTACTGCACGAACTTCATCGTCTCCGGCGAGGGGCTCGACGACCGGGCGGTGCTGCCGCGCCTCGAGGCGCTCGGCGACTCGGTGCTGGTGGTCGGCGACGAAGCGACGATGAAGATCCACGTCCACACCGACACACCGGAGACGGCGATGGCGCTCTTCGAGGGCGTCGGGGAGGTCGGCAACGTCGACATCGCCGACATGCGCCAGCAGGTCGCCGAACGCGACGCGCGGCTGGGGACGGGGCGGACCGGCGTCGTCGCGGTGGCCGCGGGGGCGGGAATGGAACGGCTCTTCGCCGAGCTCGGCGCCGACGTCGTGCCCGGGGGCGAGACGCTGAACCCCTCGACCGCCGAGCTGCTCGCCGGGATCCACGGCGCCGGGGCCGAGGAAGTGCTGGTGCTGCCGAGCTCCTCCAACGTGATCATGGCGGCGGAGCGCGCCTGCGAGCTCTCCGAGAAGCCCGCGCGGGTGGTCCCCGCCAAGTCCCAGCAGGCGAGCCTCCTGGCGCTGGTGGAGCTCGATCCCGCGGCGGCGCTGGACGAGAACGCCGACCGGCTGGAGGCGGCGCTGGCGGACGTCGCGACCGGCGGCGTGGCGCCGGCGGCGCGCGACGACGCCCAGGGGCGCTTCAAGCTGGGCGACGCGGTCGGCTTCGTGGCGGGCGAGATCGTCGCCTGGGGCGGGGCGGGGTCGACGCTCTCGGAGACGATCGCGATCCTCGCCGGCGGGCGCGATGCCGAGATCGTCACCGTGATCGGCGGCGCCGAGGCGCCGATCCCGCTCGAGGGGGTCGACGCCCACGTGCCCGATGGCGTGGAGCTGGAGAAGCACGAGGGAGGCCAGCCAAGCTGGTGGTGGCTGCTCGCGGCGCAGTAGCGGTGCGTGGCTTCGCCGGAGCGGAGGAGCCGACGCGCGCCGAGCTGCGCGCCGCGCCCGTGCACTGGCCGCGCCCGAGCGTGCTCGAGACCGGCCTGGAGGCGCTCGACGGGGTCGGCCCGAAGCTGGCCGAGGCGGCGCGGGCGGCGGGGATCGCCACCGTCGGCGACCTCCTCTACCGCTTCCCCCACCGGCACCGCGATCGCCAGATCCGCCTGCTGGAGGCGCTCGAGCCCGGCGAAACGGGCACGGTCCTGGTCGAGGTGATGGGGAACCCGCCGCGGCCCTTCCGGCGCGGGAAGCTGACGATGGTCGGCGTCAAGGTCGGCGACGAATCGGACTCGGTGCGGGCGACGTGGTTCAACCAGCCCTGGGTGAGCGGCAAGCTGGAACGCGGCTCGACCGTGCTGATCACCGGCAAGCGGAGCCCGAAAGGCCTGGCGGTCCAGGAGTGGGAGCTGGTGGCGCCCGCCGGCGAGGTGGACGCGGAGGCGTCCGAGGAGCGCTCCGGGTCCTTCGTCCCCGTCCACCCGGCGACCGAGGACCTGGCCCCGAAGAAGATCCGCGAATGGGCCGAACAGGCGGTGCGGTTGGCTCCGAACGCGATCGAGGGGCTGCCGTCCCAGGTCAAGGCGGAGCGCCGCCTCACCTCGGTCGGCAGCGCGATCCGTGCGGCGCACTTCCCGGAGAGCCCGGAGCAGTTGGAGGACGCGCGGCGCCGCCTCGGCTTCGAAGAGCTGTTCCTCCACCAGGCCCTCCTGGCGACCCGCAAAACGAGCCACCGCCGCGCCCGCCCGGCGCCCCGCTTCGGCAAGCCGGGCGCCGCGGTGGAGCGCTGGCTCGCGTCCCTGCCCTTCGCCCCGACCGCCGACCAGCACGCCGCCTTCGCCGACATCGATCGCGACCTCGACTCGGGCGAGCCGATGCAGCGCCTCTTGATGGGGGAGGTCGGCTCGGGCAAGACCGTGGTCGCCGTCTACGCGATGCTGCGGGCGCTCGAAGCGGGCCACCAGGCGGCGCTGATGGCGCCGACCGAGACGCTCGCCGAGCAGCACGCGATCACGCTCGGGCGGCTGCTCGCGGCCGAGGCCGTCCCCTTCGCGCTGCTGACCGGCGCCACGCCCGCCCCGGTCCGCCGGCAGGCCCTGAACCAGCTCGCCAGCGGGGAGCTGGGGCTGATCCTGGGGACGCACGCGCTGATCGAGCCGACCGTCCGCTTCGCCCGCCTCGGCCTCTGCGTGGTCGACGAGCAGCACCGCTTTGGGGTGGAGCAGCGCGGGGCGCTCGACTCGAAGGGGGTGGAGGGGATGACCCCGCACGTCCTCCACATGACCGCGACGCCGATCCCGCGGACCCTTTCCCTGACCGCCTACGGGGATCTCGACACGACCACGCTCCAGGAGCTCCCGGCGGGGCGCAAGCCGGTGCTGACGCGGGTGGCGGGGGAGGACGACCGCGAGGGCGTCTACGAGTTCCTGCGCGCGCGCCTCCGCGAGGGGCGCCAGGCGTTCGTCGTCTGCCCGCTGGTCGAGGTCTCCGAGAAACTGCCCGGCAAGGCGGCCGGAGAGGAGGCCGAGCGGCTGCGGCGCGGGCCGCTGCGCGACTTCCGCGTCGGGCTGCTGCACGGGCAGATGCACTCGACCGAGAAGGGCGAGGCGATGGCCGCCTTCGCCGCCGGGGAGACCGACGTGCTGGTGGCGACGACGGTGATCGAGGTCGGCATCGACGTGCCGAACGCGACCGTGATGCTGATCGAGGGCGCCGAGCGCTTCGGCGTCTCCCAGCTCCACCAGCTGCGCGGGCGGGTCGGGCGTGGCGAGCACCCCTCGCAGTGCCTGCTCTTCGCCGCCGAGGCGGGGGCGATGGCGCGGCGGCGGCTGGCCGCGGTGGAGGAGACCAGCGACGGCTTCCGGCTCGCCGAGGTCGACCTCCTCCTGCGCGGCGAGGGCGAGATCCTCGGCACCCGCCAGAGCGGCACGGCGCGCTTCACGGTCGCCCAGCTGCCCGACGACGAGGCGATGCTGATCGACGCCAAAGACGAGGTGCTGCGCCTGCTGCGCGAGCACGGCTCGCTGGAGGCGCCCGAGCTCGGCCCCCTGCTCGAGGCCGCCCGCCGCCGCTTCGGCGCCGGCGCCGCCGACCCGATCCCGCTTTGATCCCGGCATGAGAGTCATTGCCGGAGAGCTCAAGGGCCAGCGGCTGGTCGCGCCGCGCGGGTGGAAGGTGCGGCCGACCTCCGAGCGGGTCCGGGAGGCGGTCTTCTCGACGCTCGGGACGCGGGTGGAGGGCGCCGTCGTCCTCGATCTCTACTGCGGCACCGGCGCGCTGGCGATCGAGTCGCTGTCCCGCGGCGCCGCCCGCGCGACGCTGGTCGACCGCGACACGCGCCCCGCGCTCGGCAACGTCGAGCGGCTCGGGCTGGGCGACCGCGCCGAGCTCGTCCGCGCCGAGGCGGGCGCCTGGCTCGCCGCAAGCGACCGCCCGGACGGGGGTCGCTTCGACCTCGTCTTCGTCGATGCTCCCTATAAACTCGCCGACCTCGTGGCCCGGCAATTGGACACGCACCTCCCCGGCGTGCTGGCGCCCGGCGGTCGTGCCGTGGTCGAGAGCGGCGCCCGCCGCCCGCTCGCGATCGGCTCGCTGGAGCGGCTGCGGCAGCGTCGCTACGGGGCCGCGGACGTGTCGATCTACGCGCGGGAGGGCGAGTGAGCAAGCGCAACGGGACCGTCGTCTGCCCGGGTACCTACGACCCGGTCACCAACGGCCACCTCGACATCATCACGCGGACCTCGAAGGTCTTCGACAAGGTCGTCGTCGGCGTCGTCAACAACCCGCTGCGCAAGAACAAGACGATGTTCACGGCGGAGGAGCGCAAGGCGTTCATCGAGACGGCGACCGCCGACCTGGACAACGTCGAGGTGCAGGTCTTCGCCACGCTGCTGGTCGAGTTCGCCCGCGAGAACGACGCCCACGCGATCGTCAAGGGCATGCGGGCGATCTCCGACTTCGAGTACGAGTTCGAGATGGCGCAGCTGAACCGCAAGCTCGACCCGGGGATCGAGAGCATCTACGTGATCGCCTCGCCGCACTACAGCTTCCTCTCCTCGACCGGCGTGAAGGAAATGGCGACCTTCGGCGGCGACGTCGGCGACCTGGTTCCGCCGGGCGTCGCGAGCGCGCTCACGGAGCGGCTCGGCGACAGGTAGGCCGACGCGCAAGGTAGGGTGTTTGCGCTCGTCTCTACCTGGGCATCTCCTTGCAAATTGTCCCAGGGCTACTCTTTCTTGGCCAAAACCCCCGCATACACGTAGGCTTACGAACCGCTTATGGACGTCCTGGTCCTCATCGACAAACTTGACGACGTAGTTCACAACGCGCGGCCGGTCCCGCTGACCGACCAGGTGCGCGTCGACCGCGAGGAGATCTACGACCTCCTCGACCAGATGCGTGCGACGATCCCCGAGGAGATCAAGCAGGCGCGCTGGATCGTCAAGGAGCGCCAGGAGATGCTGGCCGAGGCCAAACGCGAGGCGGAGCGCATCGTCCGCGAGGCGCGCGAGCAACAGGCCCGCCTGATCTCCGACGAGGAGGTCACCAAACAGGCCGAGCGCGCCGCCGACGAGATCGTCGAGGACGCCCGCAACCGCGAGCGCGAAATCCGCCTCGGCGCCGAGGACTACGCCGACGAGATCCTCAACACCTTGGAAGTCAACCTGCAGAAGTTCCTCGCGGCCGTCCAGCGCGGCCGCGATCGTCTGGCCGGGCGCGAGGAAGAACCCGCGCCTGAGCTCGATCAGGCTCCGTAGGTCGGGGGCTCGGCGGGAGGCGCTTTCGGTCTCGCTCCTCGCTCAAACTCGGGCTGGATCGCCTCCGGGCGGGCAAGGACCTTTGCGGGCCCTCGTTACAAGCCGCTCCGGAGGGAGACCGAAATCGCCTCCCGCGGCGGCCGGGGGTCCGGAGCCGCTCTCGCCGCGCCGCTCAGCAGCGGAAA
This sequence comes from uncultured Actinomycetes bacterium, assembly GCA_937907435.1. GTDB lineage: Bacteria > Actinomycetota > Thermoleophilia > Solirubrobacterales > 70-9 > VAYN01. Next base: position 10,464 of record CALCIA010000296.1, on the reverse strand, counting down.
GGGACGAGGCCACTCCGCTGTTCTTTATGGTCCTCAGGGGGCCATAAAGAACAGCTGGGCGTAAGCGCCGCGCTCCGCTGTTCCTTTTGCCGGAGGGCTCGGCATAAGGAACAGCTTGCCGTCCGTCGGCTGGCGACCCCCAGCGGAGGTTCCGGAGCGGGAGTCCTGACCCCCTCCGGAGCGGCTTGTAACGAGGGCCCCGCGGCAATCTCGGACGGGCCGAGCGCGATCCAGCCCGAGTTTGAGCGAGGAGGGGGTCAGGACTCCCGCCCTCGCGAACCTCGTCCCCCGACGGGCTCGCCCTAGTCGAGCTTCAGGTCTTTGAGCGCCGACCAGCGGGGATCGATCGGCTTCTCGTGGTCGTGATCGGCCGGGTCGGCGTCGTTCAGGGGCTCGCCGCAGGTGGGGCAGAGGCCGAGGCAGTCGGGGCGGCAGAGGATCTGGGTGGGGAGGGCGAGCATCACCGCGTCGTGGGCCCAGCGGCCGAGGTCGAGCTCGTCGTCGCGCACGTAGGGGCTGCGGAGCTCGGCGTCTTCGGTGGCGGAGGTGTCGACCTCGCGGGCCTCGACGTCGAGGTCGAGGGCGGCGGGCTCGAGGCAGCGCATGCAGGGGCCCTCGATATGGACCGGGAAGTTTAGCTTGAAGGCGAAGCCGCTGGAGTGGCGGGAGGCCTCGAGGCGGACGGTCGGCGCGGGCGGGTCGGCGAGGTAGGTCTGGCCGCCCAGCTCGAAGGGCGCCGGCTCGACCGGCAGCTCGAGGCGCCTGCCGTCCCCGGGCGAGAGGTTGAGGCGTGATATGTCGAGGACGGTCTCGGGTACGGTCGGCATACTCCGAGGTTAGGGAATGAGCGATTTCACCTGGAAACCGGACGGCTACCTCGACCTCATCCACGAGGAGGTGCCGCGCTACGAGGAACTGCAGGAGCAGGCGATCGCGGCGATCCCCTTCGCCCCGGAACGGGTGCTGGAGCTCGGCATGGGCACCGGGGAGACGACGCGGCGGCTGATCGAGGCCTACCCGGACAGCTGGGTGATCGGGCTCGATTCGTCCCCGGACATGGTCTACCGCGCCCGCGAGATGTACGACGACGTGCAGCTGGCGCGGATCGAGGACCCGCTGCCGGACGGGCCCTGGGACCTGGTGATCGGGGTGCTCTCGGTCCACCACCTGCGGGCGCCGCAGAAGCAGGAACTCTTCCGCCGCGTGCGCGAGCACTCGCGGGCGCTGGTGATCGGCGACGTGGTGCGGGCCGACGTGCGGGTCACCGAGATCACGCCGGATTACGACTTCCCCGAGACCGCCGCCGACCTCGCCGGGTGGTGCGGCGGGGAGGTCACCTGGGCGGCCGACGACCTGGCGGTCGTGCGGGCCGTCTACTGAGGCCCGCGGCGCCGCGGGCGGCCCGTCGCGCGCGCCGTCCGGCGACCCGCTACGATTCCGCGACCTATGGCCGTCCCGAAGAAGAGAACCTCCAGCGCCCGTCGCGACAAGCGCCGCGCCCAGCACAAGGCCGCCGTGCCCAGCCTGCGCCGCTGCCCGCGCTGCCACGAGCCCGCGCTTCCGCACCGTGTCTGCAAGAACTGCGGCACCTACGCGGGCCGCGAGGTCGTCTCCCACAAAGTCACCGACCCGACGGTGACCACCGCCGACTCTTAGCCACCGTGGCGCAAAGCCGCCCGGTGACGATCGCCCTCGACGGTTACGGGGCGGAGCAGGGGTTCGACGTACTCGCCGAGGGCGCCCGCCGCGCCGCGGCCGACGGGATCGGGGTGCGCGTGTTCGGGCCGGAGCGCTCGCTCGGGCTGCAGGGGGTCGAGGGGATCGAGGTGATCCCGACCACCGAATGGATCGGCAACGAGGACGACGCCGTGCAGTCGGTGCGCGAGCGCAAAGAGGCCTCGGTGGTGCGCGCCGCCCGTGATGTCGCCGACGGCAACGCCGCGGCGATGGTCAGCCTCGGCTCGACCGGGGCGACGATGGCCGCCGCGACCTTCGGCCTGCGCCGGCTCAAGGGCGTGCAACGGCCCGCGCTCGCCGTGCGCCTGCCCTCGCCGGTCAAACCGGTCCTCTTCCTGGACGTCGGCGCCAACGTCGAGGTCCGTCCCCAGCACCTGGTCCAGTTCGGCTTCCTCGGGGCCGCGTTCGCCGCGGCGGTGCTGGAGATCCGCGAGCCGAAGGTCGGCCTGCTGACGGTCGGCGAGGAGGCGGGCAAGGGGCGCCCCGAGATCGTCGAGGCGCACCGGATCCTCGCCGAGGCGCCGGGGCTCCACTTCGCCGGGAACATCGAGGGCGGCGACCTGCCGGAAGCGAAGGTCGACGTCGTCGTCACCGACGGCTTCACCGGCAACGTGGCGCTGAAGGTGATGGAGGGGGCGGCGCGGACGCTGGCCGGGGCTATCTCCGACCTGGCGCACAAGAACGTGCTGGCCGCGGCCGGGGGCCTCTTGCTGAAACCGGCGCTGGGCGGCCTGCGCCACGAGTTCGACCCCGACACGACCGGCGGCGCGATCCTGCTCGGGCTGCGTGCGGTGACGATCGTCGGGCACGGCTCCTCCGGTCCCGACGGGGTCGCCAACGCAGTCCGGCTCGCCGCCCGCTCGGTCAAGGTCGATGCGGTCGGGCGCACCGCGGCGCTCTTGCGCGAGGGCCACGCGGGGCGCGCGGCGCTGGCGGACGAGGCGGGCGGCGGGGTGGCGGGCGAGGTGGCGAGCGAGACAGCCGGGACCCAGGCCGGCGGCGCCGCTGCGTGATAATCAGCCCGATGGAGCGCGACGAAGTCATGACGTTGGTCCGCGAGCACCTCGCCGAGGAGCTCGAAGTCGACCCCGGCCGGATCGAGGCGGGCACCCGGTTCCGCGAGGACCTGGAGGCCGACTCGCTCGACCTCTACGAGCTCGTGATGGAGCTGGAAGACCGCTACGGGATCAAGGTCACCGAGGAGGAGGCGACCCGGATCTCGACCGTCGGCGACGCCGTCGCGTTCGTCCTCGAGCGGGCCCCTGCTTGAGATGCGGGGCGGGGCGGACGACTCCGCCTCCGGGCGTGACGCCGACGACCTCGCCGGGCGCGCCGCCGTCGCCCCGCTCGCGGCGCTGGTCGAGGACCTGCCGGAGCCGCTGCGCCGCCAGGCGCTGACGCACTCCTCCTGGACCGAGCGGCGGGTCGACTCCTTCGAGCGCCTCGCCTTCCTCGGCGACAGCGTGCTCGGGCTCTCGGTGGCGGGGTCGCTGTACGAGCGCTTCCCGGACGTCGCCGCGGGCGGCCTGACGAAGATCCACAACCAGGCGGTGTCGGGGGTGTCCTGCGCGGCCGTGGGACGCCTGCTCGGCGTGCCGGAGATGCTGCGCGCGAACGAGCCCACCGACGTCACCGCGGCGATCCCGGCGGAGGTGCTGCTGGACGGCGAGCGGCCGCTGCCGGAGGCGACCGAGGCGCTGATCGGCGCCTGCCACGTGGCCTTCGGCTTCGAGCACACGGCGGTGGCGGTGGCGGCGGCGTTCGCACCACGGATCGAGCTCGCCTCGGAGACGCGGATCGACTTCAAGAGCGCTTTGCAGGAGCTTTTGGCGCGACGGGGAGCGCGCGTAAGCTATGAGGTGACAGCCGCCACCGGCCCTCCGCACCGACGAACCTTCGAGGTGGTGGCGATCGTCGATTCCGAGCAGGTCGGGGCGGGCGAAGGGCGCAGCAAGAAGGCAGCGGAGCAGGTTGCGGCGGAGCAGGCGCTGCGGGAGCTGGGCGGGTAGTTGCAGCGCCGTTGAATTAGTCGCAATTACGGGTTTTCCACCGCCGACGTGGCGTCCGGACCGGGCGCGACCCTGAATGCTGACCTTATGTACCTGAGATCGATCACGATGAAGGGGTTCAAGTCGTTCCCCGAGCGGGTGAGCCTCGAGTTCTCGCCCGGCGTCAGCGTGATCGTCGGGCCGAACGGCTCCGGCAAGAGCAACATCACCGACGCGGTGCTGTGGGCGCTCGGCGAGCAGAGCCCGGGGGCGATCCGCGGCGCCTCGATGCAGGACGTGATCTCGGCGGGCGGCAAAAACACCGGCGCGCGGCGCGAGGCGCAGGTCGAGGTCGTGATCGACAACTCCGACGGGCGGGCGGCGACCGAGTTCTCCGAGATCGCGGTGGAGCGGCGGCTCGACCGGGGCGGCGACGGCGGCTACCGGCTGAACGGGGCGCGGGCGCGGCTCGCCGACGTGATCGAGGTGCTCTCCGACACCAACCTCGGGCGCGAGATGCACTCGGTGATCAGCCAGGGGCGGGTGGAGACGATCATCCACTCCAAGCCGCGCGAGCGGCGGCTCCTGATCGAGGAGGCGGCGGGTCTCGGCAAGCACCGCAAGCGCCGGCGCCGGGCGGAACTGAAGCTGAAGGGGACGCGCGAGAACCTCGACCGGGCGCTGGACGTCGAGCGCGAGGCGCGGGCGCGGCTGCGGCCGCTGAAACGCCAGGCGCAGGCGGCCGAGATCGGCGCCCGGATCGACCGCGAGGAAGCCGAGCTGAAGGGGCGGATCGTCTCCGAGGAGCTGCGCTTCGGCGCCGACCGGGCGGCCGCGGCGGCGAAAGCGGCGGCGGCGGCGCGGGAGACGCGCTCGAAGCTGGAGGAGCAGCTCGCCGCGGTGAGCAAACGGCGCTCCGCCGCCGAGGAGCGCTTCGCCGAGCGCGACCGGGCGCGGACCCAGGCCTGGGGCGTGCTGACCAAACTGCGGGCCGAGTCGGAGCGGGTCGCGGTGCGGGTCGCGGGGCTCTCGCGCTCGGAGGGCGAGGTCGAGGCGCGGCTGGAGCGGCTGCGGGCGGAGCTCGGGCCGCTGACCCTGGACGTCAGCGCCGGCGATGCGCCGAGCCAGCGGGCGGTGCGGCTGGAAGAGGAGCTGGGCGAGGTCGACGCGGGCCTCGCGACGGCGCTCGAGGGTCTCGCCACGGCGCGCTCCGACGATGCCTCCGAGACGGCGCGCGAGCACGCGCTCGGCAACGTCCGGGCGGGGAGTGAGCGGGCGATCCGGCACGCGCGGCGCGCCGAGGGCCTGCTCGGCGAGCGCCACCGGGAGAAGATGCGGGCGCGGCTGGCGGGTGGCGAGGAGCTGCTCGACGACGTGCGCGCGGCGCTGGCCGCGGTCGAGGCGGCGGGGGTCGCGATCCGCGCCCGGGTCGAGCGGACCGAGTCGACCGTGGTCGGCAACGACGGCGACGGCGACGAGATCGCCGACGAGCTGCGCGCCTGCACCAAACTCGAGTTCGAGCTGCAGGGCCAGATGCGCTCGGTCTCCGAAGAGCTGACCCAGGCCGAGGTCGAGGCCGCCCACCTCGGCGACCGCCGCGCCGAGGCCGAACGGGAGATGGCGGCGATCGTCGAGAAGCTCGGCGAGGAGGTGCCGCCCGCGGAGACCGCGATGACCGACGAGGAGCGGGCCGAGATCGACCGGCGGCTGGAGCGGCTCGACCGCCGCCGCGCCCAGATCGGCCCGGTCAACCCGCTGGCCGAGCGCGAATACGAAGAGGCGCTCGAGCACGTCGAGCAGCTGCAGGCGCAGCGCGAGGACACCGAGCGGGCGATGCGCGAGCTGGAGTCCCTGATCCGGGAAATCGACGAGGAGATCGAGCGGGCCTTCGAGGAGACCTTCGAGGCCACCGCGGCGAACTTCGAGGAGATGGTCGAACACCTCTTCCCCGGCGGCCGCGGCCGGCTGCGCCGGGTCAGCCTGCGGGCGGTCCGCGAGGAGGAGCAGGCGCCCGCCGCCGAGGCCGAGGAGGGCACCGAGGCGCCCGAGGCCGACCCGGACGAGGAGGAGCGCGAAGAACGCGACGAGTTCGGGGTCGAGATCGAGGTCAACCCGGCGGGCAAGTCGACCCGGAAGCTGTCCCTGATGTCGGGTGGCGAGAAGTCCCTCGTCGCCCTCGCCTTCGTCTTCGCCGTCTTCCTCGCCCGTCCGTGCCCCTTCTACATCCTGGACGAGGTCGAGGCCGCCCTCGACGACGCCAACATCGACCGCTTCCTCCAGCTCATCCGCCGCTTCTCCGACCGCGCCCAGTTCGTCATCGTCACCCACCAGAAACGCACCATGGACGCCGCCGACGTCCTCTACGGCGTGACCATGGGCGGCGACGGCGTCACCAAAGTCGTGAGCCGCAAGCTCCCCCGCGAAGCCGGCGAAGACACCCTCGCCGACGAGAGCGACGAGAGCGACGAGAGCGACGAGGGCGGCCCCGAGCCCCTCAGCGCCGTCGCCTAGCCACCCCCTGTCGAGTTCGCACTTCTCCGCGCTATCCGCGGATTTCTGCGAACTCACCGGTGGACCGCGCCCCTGAAGGACTCGTCCCTTAACTGGCCCTTACAGGACCCCCACCGTGAGACAAGGCTAGGCTCCTGGCGAGGAGGGGGAGATGGCCCAACGCCACATGGACCGGCTGTCGTCGTTCGACACGTCGTTTCTCGCCAACGAGAAGGACAACGCGCACATGGCGATCGGGGCCGTGTTGGTCTTCGACGGCTCGCCGCCGACGCAGGATGAGTTCCTGGCGCAGATCCGGTCGCGGTTGCACCAGTTGCCGCGGCTGCGACAGCGGCTGTTGACGCCGCCGCTCGGGCTGGGGACGCCGTTCTGGGTCGACGACGAGACCTTCGACGTGCGCCGCCACGTCGACCGCGTCACGCTGCCGGTGCCCGGCACCGACGCCGAGATGCGGGCGCTGGCGGGCGAGCTCCTGGCGCCACCACTGGACCGCGGCAAGCCGCTCTGGGAGCTGACCCTGGTCGACGGGTTCGCCGCGGAGCGCTTCGCGATCGTCTACAAGACCCACCACGCGATGGCCGACGGCATCTCCGCGGTCGACATCGGGATGCTGCTCTTCGACGTCGACCCCGAGGCCGGGCCGCCCGGCCCGGAGGAGCCTTGGCGTCCGCACCGCACGCCGTCCCACGCCCGCCTCGGCGCCCGCGCCGCGACCGGGGTGCTGGCGACGCTGCGCCGCCTCGCCCGCTGGCTGACCCGCGCCGCCCAGGACCCCGCCGACGCCTCGCGCCGCGCCGGCGACGGCATCGCCGGCCTCTGGGAGGTCACCTTCAACCTGCTGCGCGCGGCGCCGCGCGTGCCGATCAATCCGCCCGGCGTCGGCCCGCGCCGCGAGTTCGCCTGGGCGACCTTCGACCTACCCGAGTTCAAGCGGATCAAGAACGCGCTCGGCGGCACCGTCAACGACGTCTCGCTCGCTGTCGCCACCGGCGCGATGCGCTCCTGGTTCGCCGAACGCGCGGTGGAGACGGACGGCGTCGAGCTGAAGGCGCTGGTGCCGGTGTCGATCCGGACCGTCGACGAGCACGGGGAGCTGGGCAACAAACTGACCGCGATGCGGGGGCCGCTGCCGGTCGGGATCGCCGACCCGGCCGAGCGGCTCGCCGTGATCAGCGCCGCGATGGACGGGCTGAAGGCCTCCAAGCAGCCGCTCGGTGCCGAAGCGATCTGGGGCCTCAACGACTGGTTCCGCGATTTCGCCCCGCCGGTGCTGCTCGGCCCGACCGCGGCGATCAACTTCTCGACCCGCCTCTTCAACCTGCTGGTCACCAACTTCCCCGGCCCGCAGATCCCCTTCTACGCGCTCGGTCGCGAGCTGACCGCGATCCATCCGGTCGGCTTCCTCGCCCGCCGGCACGGCCTCGCGATCGCGATCCTCTCCTACAACGGCCGGGTCAGCTTCGGCCTCCTCGCCGACCCGGATTCGGCTCCCGGAGCCGAGCGGCTCGCTGCGCACCTCGAGTCCGCGGTCGCCGAGCTGAGCGGCGCCGCCGACCGGGCCGCCCCGCCGCTAGCCTCCCCGGACCATGGCGACCAGCTGGCAGGAGATGATCGACCTCGGTTCGCGCGAGCCCGCGAACGTCGCGCCGCCCGCGGAGGCTGAGCCGGAGCGCCGCCGCGGCGTCTTCCGCCGCCTGCGCGAGTCGCTCTCGAAATCGCGTCAGGCCCTGCAGGAGGAGATCACCGCTTCCGTCTTCGAGAAGATCGACGACGAAACCTGGGAACTCCTGGAGGAGGCGCTGATCCTCGCCGACGTCGGCGCGCCGACGACCGCCGCGGTGGTCGAACGGCTCGAGCACGAAGTCGACTCCGGCGCCGTCCCCGCCGAGGGTGAGGCGATCCGCGACCGCCTGATCGAGATCCTCGCCGAGGTCGCCTCGACCGCCCGCGCCAAGATCGACCTCTCCGCCCAGCCCGCGGTGCTGATGATGGTCGGCGTCAACGGCACCGGCAAGACGACGACGATCGGCAAGATCGCCTGGCACCTCTCAAAAGAATTCGGCCTCTCCGTGGTGATGGGAGCCGGGGACACCTACCGCGCCGCCGCCGCCGAGCAGCTCGCCGAGTGGGCCGACCGCGCCGGCGCCCATCTGGTCCGCGGCCAGGAGGGTGCCGATCCCGGCTCGGTTGCCTACGACGCGGTCTCCGCCGCCGTCGCCCGGGGCGCCGACGTGGTGATCGTCGACACCGCCGGCCGCCTCCACACCCAGGACAACCTGATGGAGGAGCTGGCCAAGGTCCGCCGCGTGATCGGCAAACTGATCCCCGAGGCGCCGCACGAGACGCTGATCTCGATCGATGCGACCACCGGCCAGAACGGGCTGCGCCAGGCGAAGGTCTTCTCCGAGGCGGTCGAGGTGGACGGCGTCGTCATCACCAAGCTCGACGGCACCGCCAAGGGCGGCATCGCGCTGGCGATCTCTTCAGAACTCGACATCCCGGTGAAGCTGATCGGGGTGGGGGAGAAGCTGGAGGACCTGCGGCCGTTCGACCCCGCCGAGTACGCCGCCGCCCTGCTGGCCGAGTAGATCCCGACGCTTGTCACCCAGAGGGCGACAAGCGTCGAACGCGTAAGCTGACCTGATGTTCGACCAGCTCTCCGACCGGCTCCAGTCGACCCTCTCGGACGTCCGCTCGCGCGGCAAGCTGAGCGAGTCCGACATCGACTCGGCGATGCGCGACATCCGCCTCGCGCTGCTGGAGGCCGACGTCAACTTCAAAGTCGTCAAAGCGTTCACGAAAACGCTGAAAGAACGCTGCCTGGGCGCCGAGGTGATGGACAGCCTCGATCCCGGCCAGCAGGTGGTGAAAATCGTCAAAGAGGAGCTCGCCGACCTGATGGGCGGGACCGGTGCCGAGCTGGCGATGGCGAGCTCAGGGCCGACCGTGATTCTGATGGCGGGCCTGCAGGGCAGCGGCAAGACGACCGCCTGCGCGAAGCTCGCGCAGTACTTCAAGAACCAGCGCAAAGATGTGGCGCTGGCCGCCTGTGATGTCTACCGCCCGGCGGCGGTCGACCAGCTGGTGACGATGGGCCGCCGCGCCGGCGCCCACGTCTACGAGAAAGGCACCGACGCCGACCCCGTCGACATCGCGACCTGGGCGCTCGACCGGGCCCGCGAGGAGCGCCGCGACGTCCTCGTCATCGACACCGCGGGCCGCCTCCACATCGACCAGGACCTGATGAAGGAGCTGTCGCGGATCCGCGACAAGACCAAGCCGCACGACGTGCTGCTGGTGGTCGACGCGATGACCGGCCAGGACGCGGTCGGGGTCGCCGAATCCTTCGCCGGGGCGGCCGAGTTCGACGGCGTGGTGATGACCAAGCTCGACGGCGACGCCCGCGGCGGTGCCGCGCTCTCGGTCAAAGCGGTCACCGGCAAGCCGATCATGTTCGCCTCGACCGGCGAGAAAATCGAGGACTTCGACCGCTTCCACCCGGACCGCATGGCCCAGCGGATCCTCGGCATGGGCGACGTGCTCAGCCTGATCGAGAAAGCCGAAAGCCAGGTCGACGAGAAGTCCGCCGAAGAGCTCGAGGAAAAACTCAAAAAGGACCAGTTCACGCTGGAGGACTTCCTCACGCAGATGAAACAGGTCCGCAAAATGGGCCCCCTCAGCGGGATCCTCGGGATGCTGCCGGGGATGGGGGCGATGAAAGAGCTCCGCAACGCCAACATCGACGAGCGCCAGCTCGACCGCACCGAGGCGATCATCCTCTCCATGACCCCCGCCGAGCGCGCCGATCCCCACCTGATCAAAGGCCGCCGCCGCAAACGAATCGCCGACGGCTCGGGCACGAAAGTGCAAGAGGTCCGCGCCCTGGTCAAACAGTTCGACCAGATGCGAGTGATGATGCGCTCGATGGCAAACGGCAAGATGCCGGACCCCCAGAAACTCATGCGGATGAGCGGCCAGGTGCCGAAACCGAAGGTGCGCAGGCGGTAGGCCCCGCAAGCTGGCGCCCGGGTGAGGGACGCGCCCCTCTCGCCACGGCCCGGGCAGGCTGTGGCCGTGGCGAGAGGGGCGGGTATGAAAGGCGTGGAGGGAGGCGCGCGGGGGCGTCACGGGGGTGCGTCGGGAGGATCACGGAACCGTGACGGAGGTCAGACGTCGTCACAGAGATGCCGAGAACTCCGGTCTTTCTCCCGTGTTGTCCAACACCGAC
>CALCIA010000295.1 GCA_937907435.1 uncultured Actinomycetes bacterium | reverse complement strand
CTACAAAAGCCCGGCTTCGCGGAAATCGTTTTCGATCATCGGCTCGAGGGTGCGGGCGAAGGTTGCCGTGAGGTGGGATTTGTCGCGGTAGACGAGGGCGTTGCCGATCACGGCGCGGCAGACTTCGCTGGGGCAGATCTCGTCGTCGAGGTCGATCAGGTGGGTGGTGGGATGGGCTTTGGCGGCGCGGACGTCGTATTCGCGCTCCCATTCGTGGGGGCGTTCGAAGGCGCAGCGTTTGAGGTGCTGGATGTCTTCGGAGACGCAGCTGGGGACGTCTTTTGAGGAAGCGGGGGTATCGCGGATGACGACGGTGCGGGGGCCGGCGGCCTCGATGCGGTCGAGGGTGCGCAGGTAGCCCGCTTCCATCGCTTCGGCGGCTTCGCGGCCGGTCAGTTCTTCGCCGTTGGGGCCGTAGGGGACGTAGACGGTGTCGCCGCTCATCACCACGGTCACGTTCTTGCCGCCCCCTTCTTCGATGCGCTTGAGCGCCGACTGGCGCCAGATGTCGCACTGGGAGTACTCGCGGTCTTCGACCATGCTGCGCACTTCGATTTCCTCCGGCGGGCATTCCGCCTTGGTCAGCTCGATCAGGCGCCAGTCGTGGTTTTCGGCGAGTTCCTCGAGCGCCGGGAAGTACTGCATCGCGTGCGAGTCGCCGAAGAGGATGAGGGTGCGGTCCCCTTCCGGGTTGCCGAAGAGGCACTTGTTGGAGTTCGTCCCTTCGATCCCGACCAGGCAGCCCGAGTAGTAGCCGCGCGAGCGGTCGGCGCGGGCCCGCAGCGGGTTCGGCCGCAGCGCCGTCGCCGTTTCCTGCGGCACCGGCTGGTCGACGAGCGCCGCCGCCCCGGGGACGTCGGCGAGCTTCGCCAGGCGCACCGTGGGCTGGCTGTCGCGCAGGCCGATCCCGACCCCCAGCGCGACCACGGTGCAGGCGAGGCCGAGGGCGATCGCCCGGTTCGGCAGCCGGCGCAGGGCGGGGGCGCGGCGGACCGGGTCCTCGATCAGCATGTGGGTCAGCTGGGTCGGGACCCAGGAGACGGCGACCGCGGCGAGGCCGGCGGCGACCGAGAGGCGCGGTCCCCAGATCGCCGCCGCGAAGATGATGAACGGCCAGTGCCAGAGGTACCAGGAGTAGGAGATGCGCCCGACGTAGCGGACGGGCGCCAGAGAGAGGAGCCGGCCGGCCCCGGCGCGCAGGCCGGTCACGCCGCCGGCGCTCGCGGCGAGCGCGGTGCCGGAGAAGATCAGCGCCGCCGCGCCGAGCGTCGGAACCAGCGCCGCCGTCCCCGGGAAGGTCGTGTTGCCGGTGTAGGCGAAGCTCGAGTAGACGATCGCGGCGACGCCGATCCAGCCGAGCGCGGCGGCGCCGAGGCGCGACAGGCGCACCGTCCCGGCCAGCGCGAGGGCGGCGCCGAGGCCGAGCTCCCAGGCCCGGGCGAAGGTCGAGAAGTAGGCGAAGGCCGGCTTGTCGTCGGTCAGGGCGATGCCGTAGACGAGCGAGCCGACCAGGATCGCGGTAAGGGCGACCCAGAGGGCCGGGCGGATGGAGCGGCCGCGGCGGCGCCAGAACCAGGTCACGGCCAGCATCAGCCCCGGCCAGACGACGTAGAACTGCTCCTCGATCGCCAGCGACCAGAGGTGGAGGACCGGGCTCGGTTCCAGTCCCTGGGCGAAATAATCGACCGACTGGGCGGCGAAGTGCCAGTTGGCGACGTAGAGGGCAGAGGCGATGATGTCCCCGGCCACTTCGGTGTTGCGCAGGGGCGAGAGCAGGATCATCGAGAGCACGCCGACCGTCGCCAGCAGGACCGCCGAGAGCGGCAGCAGGCGTTTGGCGCGGCGCGCGTAGAAGCCGCGCAGGGAGATCGTCCCGCTGCCGTCCAGCTCCGCCAGGAGCAGGCGGGTGATCAGGAAGCCGGAGATGACGAAAAAGACGTCGACCCCGACGTAGCCGCCCGCCAGGAACGGCACCCCGGCGTGGCAGAGGAGGACGGCGACGATCGCGACCGCGCGCAGGCCCTCGATGTCGGGGCGGAAGCCGCGGCCCGAATCCGCTTCGTCAGGGTGTTTTCTTGAGTCCATTGGTCAACTTGAGCTTAGGGGGTCGCGCCGCCGGGCCGGCGCCGCGCTCACCCTTCGCCTTCGGCCCTGGCTTCGGCCTTTTCCTTGGCTTCCGCTTCAGCTTCGCGCTTGGCGCCCATCTTGCGGGTCGCGATCTGCGCCAGCCAGTGCATCGCGCGGGTGATCAAGAACGGGCGCACGCGATCGGTCGTGTGCCCACCGGCCACCATCCAGAGCTTTACCCGGCTGAACCGGGCGGCGAACGTTTCGTTCATGGATGGTGGCACGACGTTGTCGGCGCGGCCCTGGATCACCAGCAGCGGCGCCCGCTCCGGGCGGGCCGTCGGCGACAGGCGCAGGCGGGCGGCTTCGCCGACGCCGAGCGCGCTCCAGTATTCAGGGCCGTACCTACCGGTCGGCCATTCCCAGGTCGCGAGGTCGGAGACCGGCGCCTTGGCGACCCCCGCCGAGACGAGTTCCTGGCCGGAGAGCAGCGCGGCGAGCGTGCCGCCCGCCGAGGAGCCGTAGGCGTAGACGCGGTCGAGGCCGAACTTTTCGCGCAGGCGGCGCGCTTCGGCGCGGACGCGTTCGACGGCCGCGGGGAGGTTGTCGAGCGGATAGGAGACGTAGTGCGGGACGAAGCCGGCGGCGACCGCGGGGCCGCGGGTCAGCGGTTCGAAGGTCGGGTCGTCGTAGAGGAAGGAGCCGCCGTGGATGAGCAGGAGCTGCGGCCGTTCGGTAGAGCCGACCAGGCCGCCCGCGCCTTCGCCGCCGTTTTCGCCGTAGGCGGCTTCGCGGGCGAGGGCCGTGCCGGGGGCGAGCAGGGCGAGGAGGAGCGCCGCGGCGAGCAGGGTGGCGGCCCCGGCGCCGGCGCGGCGGGCCGAGCCAGCGCCCCCGGAGCACGTGGACGTGGCGGACGCGCGCCTCAAACCGGGCGGACCGAGATCCGCAGCTCGCGGGAGTCGATCGTCGCGGCGCTGACGGTGCCCCCCGCACCGTCCTCGTCGCCGAAGGTGGTGCTCGTGGCCAGCGTCTCGCCGGCGATGTAGGACTCGTGCTCCTCGGCGACCGCCAGCAGCTCGGCGTCGCCGCCGAGGCCGAGCGCGATCCGGTCGGTGATCTCGAGGCCCGCGTTCTTGCGCGCGTCCTGGACGGCGCGGACGATCTCGCGGGCGAGGCCGGCGCGGCGGAGCTCCTCGTCGATCTCCAGCTGCAGGGCGACCGCGTGGCCCGCCTCGGCCTCGACCTCATAGCCCTCGAGCGGCGCCAGGGCCAGGGTCAGGTCGTCGGGGCCGAGGGTGTGGTCGGTGCCGTCGATCGCGATGCCGACCTCGCCGCCCTCGGCGACCGTGCTCGCGACGCGCGCGGCGTCGAGGGCCGCCACCGCCGCCGCGACCTGCGGCATCTTCTTGCCGAAGCGCGGCCCGAGCGTGCGGTAGTTCGGCTTCACCGTGTAGGTGACGAGCTCGCCCTGCTCGGAGACGAAGTCGAGCTCGTTGACGTTCAGCTCCGCGGTGACCAGGTCGGCGAGCGCCTCGATCGAGGCCCGCTCGTCCTCGTTGGCGACGATCACCGCGCGGCGCAGCGGCTGGCGCACTTTCACCTTGCCGGCGGAGCGGGCGGCGTGGCCGAGGCGGACGGTGCGCTGCACGGCGGCCATGCCGGCTTCGAGGTCGGCGTCGACCAGCGCCTCGACGACCTCCGGGAAGCTCGCCAGGTGGACCGAGTCGGGCGCCGCGCCGAACTCGCCCGCGGCGCCGCCCTGGAGGTTGCGGTAGATCTCGTCGGCGAGGAAGGGGGTGAACGGGGCGAGCAGCTTCGAGGTCTCGACCAGGCAGGTGTGGAGCGTGGCGAAGGCGGCCGCGTCCCCGTCCCAGAAACGCCGCCGCGAGAGCCGCACGTACCAGTTGGAGAGCTCCTCGACGAAGTCGGCGATCGCCCGCCCGGCGGTCGTGCAGTCGAAGTCGTCCATGTGCTCGCGGACCGTCGCCACCGTCGCCTGGAGCCGCGAGAGCGCCCAGCGGTCGAGGTCGGTCAGCTCCAGCTGTTCCTTTTGGTCCCCTGAGGACCATAAGGAACAGCCGGCGAGGGTGGCGGGGTCGAGGCCGTCGGTGGCGTTCGCGTAGAGGACCCAGAAGGAGTACGTGTTCCAGAGCGTCAGCATGAACTGGCGGACCGACTCGCCGACCGTCTCCAGGGAGAAGCGGTAGCCGGCCCAGGGCTGCTGGGTGGTCAGGTAGTACCAGCGGAAGGCGTCGGCGCCGTGGGCGGCGAGCACGTCCCAGGGGTCGACCACGTTGCCGCGGCTCTTCGACATCTTCTGGCCCTCGGGGTCGAGGATGAGCCCGAGGCAGACGCAGTTCTTGTAGCTGGACTGGTCGAAGAGCAGGGTCGACTCGGCGAGCAGCGTGTAGAACCAGCCCCGCGTCTGGTCCTGGGCCTCGCAGATGTAGTCGGCGGGGAAGCGCTCGGCGAACTCCTCCTGCCCCTCGAAGGGGTAGTGGAACTGGGCGAAGGGCATCGCGCCGCTGTCGTACCAGGTGTCGATCACGGAGCTGACCCGGTGCATGGCGCCGCCGCAGCCCTCGCAGCGCAGGGTCACTTCGTCGATGTAGGGACGGTGGAGGTCGTCCGGGACCTCCCCCCCGTGCTTGACCAGGTCCTCTTTCGAGCCGACGCAGATCACCGCGCCGCACGCCTCGTCGTCGCAGCGCCAGATCGGCAGCGGCGTCCCCCAATAACGGTTGCGGGAGAGCGCCCAGTCGACGTTGTTCTCCAGCCATTTGCCGAAGCGGCCGTGCTTGACGTGCTCGGGGTGCCAGCCGATCGTCTCGTTGTTGGCGAGGAGCTCGTCGCGGACGGCCGAGGTGCCGATGTACCAGCTCGTCGTCGCGTAATAAAGCAGCGGCGTCCCACAGCGCCAGCAGTGCGGGTAGGCGTGCTCGTAGACCTGCTCGCGGAAGAGCAGGCCGCGCTCGGCGAGGCGGTCGATGAGGCGGCGGGTCGTCTCACTCCCTTTTACGAACTCGCCGGCGAAGCCGATGACTCGGTCGTCGAAGGTGCCGTCGGGGCGGACCGGGTTGTAGAGGGTGCTCGCGACGGTGGGGTCGAAGATGCCCGCGGCGGCGCCGACGATGTAGTCGTCCTCGCCGAAGGGGGGCGCGATGTGGACGAGGCCGGTGCCGTCCTCGGTGGTGACGTAGTCACCGGCGATGATCGGGTAGGCGCCGGGCTCGACGTCGGCGAGGTCGAAGACCGGGCCCTTGTACTTGCGGCCGATCAGGGACGTGCCGGGGAGCTCCTCGAGGATCTCGACGCCCTCGCCGAGGACCCGCTCCGCGAGATCGCGGGCCACGATCAGGGTCTCGCCGTCGAGCCGGGCCCGGACGTAGGCGACGGCCGGGTTCACTGCGACGGCTTTGTTGCCGGGGAGCGTCCAGGGGGTCGTCGTCCAGACCAGCAGCGATTCGCCCGCGTCCTCTCCGCCCGCGCCGAGGAGCGGGAAGCGCACGTAGATCGAGGCGTCCTCCACGTCCTCATAACCTTGTGCGACCTCGTGGGAGGAGAGCGGCGTGCCGTCGCGCGGGCAGTAGGGGACGACCTTGTGGCCCTCGTAGAGGCGGCCCGCCTCGAACATCTGGGCGAGCGACCACCAGACCGACTCGATGTAGCGGTCCTCGAGCGTCACGTAGGGGTCGTCGAGGTCGATCCAGTAGCCGATCCGCTCGGTCAGGCGGTTCCACTCCTCGACGTACTCGAAGACCGACTCGCGGCAGCGCTGGTTGAACTCGGCGATCCCGAAGGTCTCGATCTCGTCCTTGGAGGAGATGCCGAGCTGTTTTTCGACCTCCAGCTCGACCGGCAGCCCGTGGCAGTCCCAGCCCGCTTTGCGCGGCACCCGGTACCCGCACATGGTGCGGTAGCGCGGGTAGACGTCCTTGAAGACGCGGGCGAGGACGTGGTGGGAGCCGGGGCGGCCGTTGGCGGTCGGCGGGCCCTCGTAGAAGGACCAGATCGGCGCCTCGGCGCGGGCGGCGAGGGTGCGGGCGAAGAGGTCCTGCGCGCGCCAGCGCTCGAGCACCTGCTGCTCGAGGTCGGGGAAGGACTGCTTCGGGTCTACGGGGGCGAATCCGGGCACGAAGGACGGATTCTAGGAGCGGGCGCGTCGCGGGCCGTCCGCGAGGGCGGCGTGGGCGATCGGCGCCGGCCGTGGGCGCCCCGCACGCCCGTCGGCCCCCCAATACCATTGCACCGATGCCTGCATTCGATTTGGACGGCAAGGTGGCGCTGGTGACCGGCGCGGCGCGGGGGATCGGTTACGAGACCGCGCGTCAGATGCAGATGCGCGGCGCCTCGGTGGCGGTCCTCGACCTCGACCCGACCCAGGCGCGCGACGCGGCCGAGCGGATCGGCGCGCGGGCGATCGGGATCGGTGCCGACGTCACCGACCAGGGGGCGATGATGGCCGCCGTCGCGGAGGTGGTCGAGACCTTCGGCGGCCTCGACTGCGCCGTCGCCAACGCCGGGATCGCCCAGAAGCAGATGTCGACCGTCTACGGCATGTCCGGCGAGGAATGGGAACGGGTCCTGGAGGTCGACCTGCTCGGCGTCTTCCGCACCGTGCGCGCGGCGCTCCCCCAGATCGTCGAACGGCGCGGCCACCTCGGCCTCGTCTCCTCCGTCTACGCCTTCGCCAACGGCATGGGCAACAGTCCCTACGCGGTGGCGAAGCCGGGGGTGGAGAGCCTGGGACGGTCCCTGCGCGTGGAGCTCGCCCCGCACGGCGCCTCGGCGACCGTCGCCTACTTCGGCTGGGTCGACACCACCATGGTCCAGGACGCCCTGTCCCAGCCCGACGCCCAGAAACTCAACGAGGGCATCCCGAGCTTCCTGATGAAGCGGATCAAGCCCGACGAAGCGGCGGCCGCCTTCGTCCGCGGCATCGAAGAGCGCGCGCCCCGCGTCTTCGCGCCGAAGTGGTGGCGCTACGTGAGCGCCCTACGCGGCATCGTCAACCCGCTGCTCGACAAGCGCCAGGAGCGCGACGCGAGGACCCAGCGCCTGCTGGCCGAGATCGACGCGCGGGCGACCGACCGGTCCGCCTGAGGTCACAAAGCTGTCGCAGCCCCCGGGTCGACGGGCCGGAAACCTGCCTATATGTCCGGTTTTCGGCCCGTCGGCCGGATGGGCGGAGGCTTAGGGGCGGGTGGCGCGGTCCAGGGCGTTGATGACGGATTCGTAGGGGCGGCCGGTGGCGCGGGTCATGCCGATCTCGCAGGTGCGGTTGCTCGACAGGTAGGCGTCGAAGTGGCGGCCCTGTAGCTCCGACGCCTCGGCGTGGGTGGCGCTGGCGGTCAGCTCGGGGTGGGTGATGCCGCGGTCGCCGGCGAAGCCGCAGCAGGTCGCGGTCGGGGGCTGGTAGACGTCGTCGGCGATCGCCGCGGCGAGGGCGCGGAGGCGCGGGGCGTTGCCCTGGCGGTTCGTCGCGCAGGTCGGGTGGATCGCCGCCGCGTCGAGCTTGCGGAGGATCTGGAGCCCGGGCAGGAGGCGGTCGTGGGCCCAGGCGACCGAGTCGAGGATCTGCAGCTCCGCCAGGTGGGCGGCGTTCGCCTCGCTCAGCGTCCCCTCCCCCGGTTCGACGACCTGACCGGTGCAGGAGGCCGCGTCGACGACGATCGGAAGCGCGCCCTCGGCGCTCCAGGCCCAGAGCCGCTCGACCAGCTCGTTCGCCTTGTGGGCGTGCGCGTCGCCGAAGCCTTTCGAGCTCCACGGCAGCCCGCAGCAGCTCCCGGCCACGTCGCCCGGGATCCAGAGCGGGAGACCGCCGCGCGCCGAGACCGCGACCAGCGCCTCGACCGGTCCGCCGCCGAAGATCCGGTTCGTGCAGGAGGGGACGTAGACCGCGGCGGCGCCCTGGCGGGTCGTCGCCGGCAGGCGTCCCGGCGCCGCGCCGGGTAGGGCGCGGCCCTTGCGGGTCCGGCGCGCCGGCGGGCCGCCGAGGCGCAGCGCCGCGCGCGAGGCCGACTCGACCGCGCCCCAATGCTTCGCCGTCGCCAGCGCCGCCCGCCCGGCGCGGTCGGTGTGGCGCTCGGCGCGCAGTTCCTTCACCAGCGCCCCGGTGTCGATTCCAACCGGACAGGCGAGCTGGCAGCTGCCGTCGGCGGCGCAGGTGTCGAGCGCCTCGTAGCCGAGCTCCTCGAGCAGCGCCGCCTGCACCGGCGAGCCGTCCGGCTGGCGCGCGATCTCCCGCCGCAGCACGATCCGCTGGCGCGGCGTAGTGGTCAGATCGCGGCTCGGGCAGACCGGCTCGCAGAAGCCGCACTCGACGCAGGTCGTCGCCGACTCCTCGATCGGCGGCGTCGTCTTCAGATCGCGCAGGTGCGCGGTCGGATCACGGTTGAGGACGACGCCGGGCGAGAGCACCCCGTCGGGGTCGGCCAACCGCTTCACCCGCCACATCAGCTCGGTCGCCTTCGTCCCCCACTCGCGCTCCACATAAGGGGCCATGTTCAGGCCGGTCCCGTGCTCGGCCTTCAGCGAGCCGTCGTACTTGTCGACGATCAGCGCGACCAGGCCCTCCATGAAGGCCTCGTAGCGCTCGATGTCCTCGGGCTTGGAGAAGTCCGGGGTCAGCATGAAGTGGAGGTTCCCGGCCGAGGCGTGGCCGGCGACGCCGGGCAGGAAGCCGTGCTCGGTCAGCAGCGGCTGCAGATCGCGGGCGCACTCGGCGATGCGGGCGGGCGGGACGCAGACGTCCTCGAGGATCAGCGCGGTGCCGGGCAGGCGCAGGCGGCCGACCAGCCCTTGCAGGCCCTCGCGGACGCGCCAGGCGGTCCCGATCTCCTGCGCGTCGCGGGTGAAGTCGAGCGGGCGGATCGTCTCGTGGGCGCCGAGCAGCTCGGTCGCCCGCGCCACCTGCGCGCCCAGCTCCGCCTCCGTGGCGCCGCCGTACTCGACCAGGAGCGCCGCCGAGGTCGGGTCGAGCTCTTTCCACTCCTGCGGCGCGCCGACCATGTTCCAGGCGGCGGTGATCAGCGCCGGGGCGACCATCAGCTCGACCGCGGTGGCGCCACTCGCGACCAGGTCGGTGACCGGGGCGACGGCGCTGTCGATATCGGGGAAGTGGACCCAGGCGGTGGTGGTGAGGGCGGGCTGCGGGACGGTGTCGAAGACGACCTCGGGGATCCAGGCGAGCGTCCCCTCCGAGCCGATCAGAAGGCGGCGGAAGATCTCCAGCGGCTCCTCGGCGTCGAGGAAGGCGCAGAGGCGGTAGCCGGTCGTGTTCTTGATCTCGAACTTGCGCCGGATCCGGGCGCTGAGGTCGGCGTCGGCGCGGATCTCGTCACGGATCGCCGCCAGGCCCGCGGCGAGCTCCGGCTCGGCGGCCTCGAACTCGGAGGCGGCGCCCGGGGCGGCGGTGTCGATCCGCGTCCCCGAGGGCAGGACGAAAGTCAACGAGCGCAGCGTCGAGTAGGAGTCCTTGGTCACCCCACAACGCATCCCGCCCGAGTTGTTGGCGACGACGCCGCCGACGGTGCAGACGTCGGTGCTCGCCGGGTCGGGGCCGAGGCGGCGGCCGTGCGGGGCCAGCACGCGGTTGACGTGGCCGAGGATCGTGCCGGTGCCGACGCGGACCGCGGCGCCGTCGTCGAGGACGGTGAGGCCGCGGAAGTGGCGGCGGACGTCGACGAGGATGCCGTCGGTCTGCCCTTGGCCGTTCAGGCTGGTGCCGCCGGCGCGGAAGGTGACTGGGATGCCCCGGGCGCGGCCGAAGGCGAGCACCTTGGCGACGTCGCCCGGCTCCTTCGCCATCACCACGGCGCGCGGGAACTTGCGGTAGGGCGACGCGTCGGAGGCGTACTTGACGAGGTCGCCGGGGCGGGCGAGGACGCGGTCGGCACCGAGCAGCGCCTCGAGTTCGCCGCGCAGCGGCTGGGCGACGCCAGCGGCGAGCGAGTCGGGGGCGCGGTCCGGGGACGGGTCGCGGGTCGGCGGCCTGAGCGCGGCCGGGCCGCGGTCGAGGAGCGAGCGGAGCGGACCCATCGACTCAGAAGAGCGACATGCCGGGGGCCACGGGCACTTCGACCAGCTCCGGCTTCGACGAGGCCAGCGCCGCCTGGAGCGCGCCCGCGACGGCGTCGCGGTCGGTTGCCGTCGTCGCCTTTACGCCGTAGCCCGCGGCGACCGCGGCGACGTCGAGCTTCGGCAGGTCGAGGCCGGGCGCGCCGGTGATCTGCTCGACTTCGGCGAACCACTTGAGGATCGCGTACTCCTCGTTGCGCAGGACCAGGAAGGTGACCGGGACGTCGTAGGCGACGGCGCTCCAGAAGCCGGTGATCGCGTACTGGGCCGAGCCCTCGCCGAGGACGCAGACGACGGGGCGGTCGGGCTCCGCCATCTGCACGCCGATCGAGGCCGCGAGGCCGAAGCCGAGGCCGCCGCCGGCGCTGAAGTAATAGGAGCCGGGGCGCGAGAGGCGCAGCTGGTTGCGCATCGCGAGGGTCGAGGAGGGGGACTCGAGGACGATGATCGCGTCCTCGGGGAGCGCCTCGCGGAGGGCGCCGTGGACGGTGGAGGCGTTCAGCGGGTCGGTGATGTCGAGGTCGCCGGGGCCGGGGTTCGGCTCGGGTGCCGGGCGGCCGGACTCCGGGACCGCCTCGACCAGCGCCGCCAGCGTCAGGCCGACGTCGGCGACGATCGCGTCGCCCATCGGCGCGCGGACGGCCTCGTCGGGGTCGGAGGTGATCGCGACGAGGCGCGCGCCCTCGGGCAGGAGCGGGCCGGGGATGTGCGGGTAGTAGGGGAAGACCGAGCTGCCGACGACGACGATCAGGTCGTGGCCCTCGAGCGTCTGGCCGACCGGGCCGATCGCGGGCGGCAGGACGCCGCGGAAGTTCGGGTGGTCCTCGGGGAAGCCGAGGCGGACGCCGCCGGTCGCGGGCGATGCCCAGACGGGGAGCCGCTGGCGCTCGGCGAGGGCGACGGCGCTCTCCCAGCCCCCGGCGGTGTCGATGTCGGGGCCGGCGACGAGGACGGGGTTGCGCGCCGCGTCGAGCTCCGCCGCGAGGGCGGCGACGGCGGTCGGGTCGGCGACGGCGCGCCCGGTCACCTTGCGGGTGATCGCGTGGCGGGCGTCGTCGGCGTCAAGCTCGGTCTCCCAGTCGTCCATCGGCAGCGAGACGAAGACCGGCCCGCGCGGCGCCAGGCCGGCGAGGTGGGCGCCGTGGGCGAGCGCCAGCGGCACGTCCTCGGCGCGCGGCGGCTCGTAGCTCCACTTGACCAGCGGGTGCGGCATCCGCGTCGCGTCGCGGTTGGTGAGGTTCGCCTGCAGGGTGATCTGGGCGCGCGCCTGCTGGCCCGCGGTGATCAGCAGCGGCGAGTGGTTGGCCTGCGCGTTGAAGATCGCCCCCATCGCGTTGCCGACGCCCGGCGCGGTGTGCAGGTTGACGACGGTGGTGCGCCCGCTCGCCTGGGCGAAGCCGTCCGCCATCCCGACCACGACCGCCTCCTGCAGCCCGAGCACGTAACGGAAGTCGCTCGGGAAGTCACGGAGCATCGGCAACTCCGTCGACCCCGGGTTACCGAAGATCGTCGTCATCCCCTGCTCCCGGAAGAGGTCGAAAGTCGCCTCGCGAACGGTCGGCATCGGCGCCATGTTACATCAAACCGTGTAGAGATTTGTGGCCGACGCGTTGCAGATCTCGCGAGTCTGACGAATTCATCCGATCAGCAGCGGGTGAGAGATCAGAGCCTCAAAGCCCAGGCGGCTCTCGGCCCGCGCCTCGCCGGCTTCGCGGTCCTCTGCGCGACCCTCTTCGCGCTGGCGACCGTCGTCGGCATGTTCGCCAACGGCCTGGCCTGAGCGCCGCCGACCCGGGAACTCGCGCCGCCGCGACCCGCGGTCGTCCTTTGGTCCGCTCCACTCCGGTGCGGTCGTCCTTTGGTCCGCTCCCCTGGATGCGGTCGTCCTAGCGTCCGCCTACCGGGTCAAAGGACGACCGCGGTTCGGCGGGCGGACGAAGGGACGACCGCGCGGGGAGAGCCGCCGGCGGCGCCCGCGCAATACGCTTCGGGTTCCCCCGAATCCCACCGATTTCCCTGAAGACATCACGGAGGCAAGAAACTTGAGCGTTGACGCAGAGACCACCTCGGGCGAGCAGCTCTGGGGCGGCGAGACCACCAAAGCAGTCGACAACTTCCCGGTTTCCGGTGAGCGCGTGCCGGTCCCCGTGGTGCGCTGGCTGGGCCGGATCAAGTCCGCCGCGGCGGAGGCGAACGGCGCGCTCGGCAAGCTCGACGGCGACCTCGCCGAGCGGATCGCCACCGCCGGCACCGCCGTCGCCGAGGGCAAGTACGACGACCAGTTCCCGATCGACGTCTTCCAGACCGGCTCGGGGACCTCGTCGAACATGAACGCCAACGAGGTGATCGCCAACCTCGCCGGTGACGGCGCGCATCCCAACGACCACGTGAACATGGGGCAGTCGTCCAACGACGTCTTCCCGAGCGCGGTGCACCTGGCGGCGCTCGACGAGGTGACGCACGACCTGCTGCCCGCGATGGGCGCGCTCGCCGACGCGCTCGCGGCGAAGGAGGCCGAGTTCAAGGACGTCGTCAAGGCGGGCCGCACGCACCTGATGGACGCGGTGCCGGTCACCCTCGGCCAGGAGTTCGGCGGCTACGCGGCGCAGGTGCGGCTCGGCGTGCAGCGGGTCGAGGCGACGCTGCGGCGGGTCGGTCAGATCCCGCTCGGCGGCACCGCCACCGGCACCGGCCTGAACACCCACCCGGAGTTCGCCGCCAAGGTGCGCGAGAAGCTCGCCGCCGACACCGGCCTCGAGATCTCCGGGCCGCTCGACGCCTTCGAGGCGCAGGGAAACCGCGATGCGCTGGTCGAGCTGTCCGGCGCGCTGAAGGTCTACGCCGTCTCGCTCAACAAGATCGCCAACGACCTGGCGCTGATGGGCTCCGGCCCGCGGGCCGGGCTCGCCGAGCTGCGCCTGCCGGAGCTGCAGAAGGGCTCCTCGATCATGCCGGGCAAGGTCAACCCGGTGATCCCCGAGGTCGTCATCCAGGTCGCCGCGCAGGTGATCGGCAACGACGCGGCGGTCACGATCGGCGGCATGCAGGGCCAGTTCGAGCTGAACGTGCGGGTGCCGTTGATCGCCCGCAACCTGCTCGGCTCGATCAAGCTGCTGGCGAGCGTCTCGCGCCTGCTGAACGAGAAGTGCGTCGCGGGCATCGAGGCCAACGAGGAGATGACCGAGCGCCACGCCGAGGCCACCCTGGCGACGGCCACCGCGCTCAACCCCCACATCGGCTACGACGCCGCCGCGGCGATCGTCAAGGACGCCGCCAGCTCGGGCCGCCCGCTGCGCGAGGTCGCGCTCGAGCACGGGGTGTCGACCGAGACCCTCGACGAGGCGCTCGACCACCACGCCATGGCGCGCCCGCACGAGCAGTAGCGGCCGCGGGGATCAGCGTTCCTCGACGCTGATCCCCAGCTCGTGGGCGATCCCGCGGGAGAGGTCCATCAACTGCAGGGAGTCGATGATCGCGCCGCGGAGGCCGAGCAGCGAGCCGCCGAGCTCGATCGTCGATCCCCGCAGGTCGACGCGCTCGAGCTCGGCCCTGGTGAAGTCGGCGCCGCGCAGCTCGCAGCCGTCGAAGCGGACGCTGCGCAGGTCGGCGCCCTGGAAGTCGGCGGCGGCGAGGACACAGTCCTCGAAGCTGACGTCGGCGAGCGTGGCGTGGCGGAAGTTGGCGTAGTCGAGCTTGCATTCGCGGAAGCGGACCTGGGACAGGTGGGCGGCGCCGAGGTCGAGCCCGGTCAGGCGGGAGCCGACGATCTCCACCTGGCTGAGCGAGCCGCTGCTCCAGTCGCCGTTGGCGGCGCCGAGGCGCTCGGCGCGCACGTCGACCATCCGCACGCCGCGCAGCCTCGCCCCGTCCAGTTGGACCCCTGACAGCAGCGCCTGCTCGATGCGGCCGGAGCCCGCCTCGGCGCCGGCCAGCTCGGCGCCGTCGAGACGCACGCGTTCGAGCTCGAAGCGGGATTCGAGCGCGTCGACGACGACCGCCTCGAGCTCGGCGAGGTCGAGCTCCGGCGACGTGGTCGCGCCGACCTCCTGAGGCCGACGGCGCCCGCTCACCTGCCGCCGCCCCCGAGGCGGAGGACCGCCGCGCCGCTCAGCTCGCCGACATCCATCGGCGCGAACCTACTGCCGGCGGCCGCCCAGCGCATGCGCCGCGACTCCCCGGCGCCGCGCCTGTTGATGTGATTCACGGCCACCCATGCTCTCGCTCCGCCGCCGCCCCATCCCCATCGCCCTCGCGCTGCTCGCGGCGCTCGCCTGTGCCTGCGGGGCGCTTGCGGCGAGCGCGCGGGCCCAGGTCAGCTGGGTCGTCCACGGGCACGGCTTCGGCCACGGGGTCGGGCTGAGCGCCTACGGGGCCTACGGCTACGCGCTGCACGGCAAGGGCTACAAGTTCATCCTCGGGCACTACTACCCGGGGACGAGCCTTGGGACGGTCGAAGGCGCGCCGGTCGTCCGGGTGTTGCTCGAAACCGCCTCCGGCGACGTCACCTTCACCGAAGCGACCGGCGCCTGCGGGGTGAAGCTCGAACCGACCCGCAGCTACGAGGCGCACCGCTTCGGCAACGTCGTCGTGCTGCGGACCTCCGGCGGCAAGCCGCTGAAGCGGTGCGGCGGGAAGCTGCGCGCGGCCGGCGGCGCCGGCGTCGTCAACATCGGCGGCGCCCGTTACCGCGGCGCGCTCGAGGTCGTCCCCGCCGGCGCAAGCGAACTGAACGTCGTCAACGCGCTCTCCCTCGAGGCCTACGTGAAGGGCGTGATCCCGAACGAGTCGCCGCCCTCCTGGCCGATGGCCGAGCTGAAGGCGCAGGCGATCATCTCCCGCTCCTTCGCCCTGACCGGCGTGGTCGGAGGCGACGGCTTCGACCTCTACTCCGACACCCGCAGCCAGGTCTACAAAGGCCTCGAATCCGAGTACACGACCACCGACGAAGCCGCCGAACAGACCAAGGGCCAGGTGCTGATGTACGAAGGCAACGTCGCCGAGACGCTCTTCTCCGCCTGCTCGGGCGGCAAGACCGAGAGCATGGAAAACGTCTTCGGCAGCGCCGTCCCCTATCTGGTCGGCGTCCCCGACCCCTACGACGACCTCTGCCCCCTGCACGACTGGACGCTGCGGTTCAGCGGGCCGCAGATCAGCGCCAAGCTGTCGGGCCTGCTCGACGGGCGGCTGAAGAAGATCGTGATCACGAAGACCGGCTACTCGCCGCGGATCATCGAAGCGAAGCTCTACGGGACCGGCGGCGTGACCACCACGACCGGCGAACAGCTCGAGGTCGCCCTTGGGGGATACTCGACCTGGATGACGTTCCAGAAGGTGGTGGGCAAAGGAGCACGTCCGTAAGTCCGAAGGAGAGTGTGCCAACTCTCAGGAGAACCTCGAAACCACACTTGTACCTGTTTAGGATCGGCACGTGGTCACTGAGGTTTCACTTATCGCGGGCGTCCTCATCGGTGCCATCGCCAGCGGCCTCGTCGGAGTCGTACGGCGGGGCATCGAAGTTCGCGAAGCGGCCGGCGCCAAGGGCGAGCCGATCCGGCTTAGCTGGGCGCAAGACCCGAGCGTGCTGGCGAAGAATCTCCTCGTGCTCGAGCGAGTCGCGGAAGACTTCGAGAGCACCCCGCTCGACATCGCGGTCGGCGCGAGGTTGACCCCTCGTGAATTGGCCCAGATCGAAGCCGACTTGATCGCGACCGGCCTGATCGAGCGCTCGTCCTCGAATCTCGTACGCCTGACGGGATCCGGCCGGGAGGTTCTTGCCGGCCACCGCATCGAGGAGACATCCGCTCACCGCGCTGGTCGAAGTCCACAAGCCGAGGCCACGTCCGTCGAGGAACTGGACGCGGCGATCAGCAGGGCGGTCGCGAAGTTGAACGCCCAGCCCGCGCACTGAGTCACGCGTGGGACAGGTCGTGGCGGCCTTGGTGGCCGGAATCGTGACGTACCTTGAGATGGACAAGGTCTTCTTTGTCCCGAGGAAGTCGCCCGGGCGCTGGAGCATCTGGGGAATCTCCGCGGTCTTCGTCCTGGTCAATGCCGGCCTGGCGACCGCACTGTTCGCCTTGGTCAGACGGGCGGGACTCTTGACGGACGTCGAACCGTGGCTGCTCGGGCTCATCGTCGGGGCGAGCTACCTGGGTCTGGTCAGATCCAAGTTCGCCACCTTCAACGGTCAGGCGTTCGGCTTCGAGTACCTCTACGAGCTCGCCAAAGAATCCGCCTACGTGCGACTCAACCGTCGTGTCAAGGACGCTCGTCGCGTCGCCGCCGAAGCGCTGGCGGAAGAGAAGACGCTGGCCGAGCTGACGACCACGGCCAACTTCAACGTGAGTTCGGACAGCCTGGCGTCCGAAATGGAGAAGCAGGAAGTGAAGGCCTGGATCCTCCGGCTGCTCGGCGACGGCGGCGCATCCGAGCCCGAGAAGCGCCTGCTCCTGGCCGACTACATCCTCTCCGGGAATCGGCCGGAGTGAGCCGACCGCTAGCCTCGGGCGAATGAGGATCTTTTTGGCGGGCGCGAGCGGTGTGATCGGGCGGCAGCTGACGCCGCTCCTGGTCGAGGCGGGGCACGCGGTGGCGGGGACGACGCGCTCGGCCGAGCGGGCGGAGCTCGTGCGCGGGCTCGGGGCCGAGCCGGTCGTGATCGACGTCTACGACGCCGAGAAGCTGCGCGAGGCGGTCGTCGACTTCGGCCCCGACCTGGTCATGTACCAGCTGACCGACCTGCCCGACGACGCGTCCGAGATTCCCGCGAAGGCGGCCGCCAACCGGCGGATCCGCGAAGAGGGCACCGCGAACCTGATCGCCGCGGCGCAGGCGGCCGGGGCCGAACGCTTCCTCGCCCAGAGCATCGCCTGGACCCCCGCCGCCGGCAACGAGTCCCGCGAAGCGCTGGAGCGGCAGGTGCTCGCCTACGACGGCATCGGCGTCGTCCTCCGTTACGGCCAGTTCTACGGCCCGGGGACCTACTACGAGGCCGATCCGCCCGACCCGCCGCGGATCGAGATCGCGGCGGCGGCGCGGCAGACCGTCTCCCTCCTCGAAACCGACGGCGGCACCGTCGAGATCGTCGACGACTGAAGCCACGAAGGCCGCCCTCGCCCGCTAGACGCGGATCGTTATTACGTCGCCGTCCTGCACCACGTAGTCCCGCCCCTCGACC
Source organism: uncultured Actinomycetes bacterium (assembly GCA_937907435.1). GTDB lineage: Bacteria > Actinomycetota > Thermoleophilia > Solirubrobacterales > 70-9 > VAYN01. The sequence goes on along the minus strand of CALCIA010000295.1, from coordinate 5,757 downwards.
CGCAGCGCACCCTTCTCCCGCGCCGCCACGTAGCCGCCGTACTCGACCAGCTCGGCCCAGCCGATCGCCTCCGCTTTGATGAAGGCTTCCATGATCTCGGTGTGGATCGTCCCGGCGGCCTCGAGCGCGGTGGCGCCGCGGTGGAGGGGGCGGGCGACCGCCTCCTTACCCTCGCCGGCGGTGAAGAACGTGATCAGCTCGAGCAGCTCGTAGGCGGCGCGGACGAGGCGCGCGAGGCCGGAGCCCTCGACCCCGTAGGACTCGCGCATCTCCGCCGCTTCGGCGGGGTCGAGCTCGGCCAGCTCGCCCTCGATCCGGGCGCTCACCGCGACCGCCCCGGCGTCGACCGAGTTGGCGTGGGCGGCGACGCCCTCGGGGACCTCGGTCGTGTCCTCGTCGACGTTGGCGACGTAGAGGATCGGCTTCGAGGTGATCGCGCCGAGGTTGCGGGGCGCGTCGGGCGCCGCGTCGGGGACCGGGACCGAGCGCGCGGGCCTGCCCGCCGCCAGCGCCTCTTTCACCGCCTCCAGCCAGGCCTGCTCGGCGATCGCCGCCTTGTCGCCGGCCTTGGCCTGCTTGCCGACCCGCGGGATGCGCCGCTCGGTCTGCTCATAGTCGGCGAGGATCAGCTCGGTCTCGATCGTCTCGATGTCGGCGATCGGGTCGACGCGCCCGTCCGGATGGACCACGCCCGCGTCCTGGTGACAACGGACGACGTGGCAGATCGCGTCGGTCTCGCGGATCGAGGCGAGGAACTGGTTGCCGAGCCCCTCCCCTTCGCTCGCCCCTTTGACCAGGCCCGCGATGTCATGGAAGTCGATCGTCGCCGGGACGAGCTCGGAGCTCTTCACGGTCTTGGCGACGGCCTCGAGGCGCTCGTCCGGCACCTGCGCCACAGCGACGTTCGGCTCGATCGTCGTGAACGGGTAGTTGCCGATCTGCGCGCCGCCCGAGGTGAGCGCGTTGAAGAGGGTCGACTTGCCCGCGTTCGGGAGGCCGACGATCCCGACCTTCATGGCGTGGCCTCCGGGGCGGGCGCGTCGGGCGGGGCGGGCGCCTCCGGGACCGAGGCGCTCGGGGCAGGCGCCGCGGCGCTTGGCGCCTTCGGCGGCAGCGGCGCTTCGCTGCGCGGCAGCGGGACGGCCAGCCCCAGCGCGGTCCCCAGCACCACGCCGACCGCGACGTCGCTCGGGTAGTGCATGCCGAGGTAGGGACGCCCGGCGGCGACGGCGAGGGCGGGGACGAAGGCGAGCGCGGCGCGGCGGTCGATCCGGGTCATCGCGGTGGCGACGGCGAAGGAGGAGGTCGAGTGCGCCGACGGGAAGCTGAGCGAGCTCGGCGCGCCGCCCAGCGGCGGCAGGCCCTTGAGCACCGGGCGCGGCCGCCTGACCAACAGCTTGACTCCGTAGTTGAGGCCGATCGCCGCCGGCCCGAGCGCCCCCGCAGCCGCCCACGCGGAGCGCCGCCGCTTGTCCGCAACGGCCAGCGCCGCCCCCGCGACGAGCCACCCCGCGCCGTTGTTCCCCGCCTTGCCGAGCAGCCTGGCAGCCCGCTCCACCGCAGGCGTGTGCCCACGCGTCCGCATCGCCCGGAGGATCTTCAGGTCGAGGTCACGCATCGGCCGCGCAGGATAGTCGCCAGCCGCATTCGCACCGCGGCGGGGGGCGATGGTCCCCTGGACGAACCTCCCGCAGTTCGTGAGGGAAGGGGACCGTCGCCCCCCGCCCCCTTTCGCCGCCCCTGCGTCCCTACTTGAATTCGAAGCTCGCCAGATCCTGACCGAAACTCGGCGAGAAGACCACGTTTTCCAGGTTGATGTCGCTGGAGACGAAGGTCGAGGCGGTGCTCGTCCCGTACGGCGCCAGCGGCGCCTGTTCCATGAATTCCTTGTCGAGCTGCGCGTAGGCGGCTTCCTGCTCCGGTCCGACCGGTTCTTCGCCCAGTTCGGCGATCTTCTTGCTCAGCGCCGGGTCGGCGAAGCGCGGCAGGTTGGTGCCGTTCGTCGGCGCGATCGATTCTTCGGCGAGCAGCGGCTGGAAGAAGCCGTTCGGGCTCGGGTATTCGAGGAACCAGTTGGCCCATCCGGTGTCGAGTTCCGGCGTCGAGGAGTTGGTGATCACGGTGAAGTAGTTGTCCGGCGAGAGGACTTTTAGTTCAACCTTGAAGCCGAGTTCTTCGAGCACGCCCTGGTAGTAGGCGCCGGCGTCGTCGGAGGGCTGTTCGTTGTCGGTCCAGACGACGATTTCCTTGTCGCTCGGGTTCGCTTCGGCGATCAGCTCCTTCGCCTTCTTCATGTCGTGCGGGTAGAGGTCGAGCTTCTGGTAGCCGGGCATGCCGGGCGGCAGGATCTGCTGGCCGCCTTCGAGGCGCCCGGAGTAGATCCGTTCCAGCGCCGCCGGGTCGATCGCGTAGTTGACCGCCTGGCGCACCTTGACGTCGTCGAACGGCGCCTGGGTCGTGTTCATCCAGAAGAAGTAGTTGCTGAAGGTCGGCTCGACCCGGAACTGACTGCCTTCGTACTTCGATTTGACGTCCTGGTAGCGGTCCGGCGGGACTTCCGTTCCCATCCAGTCGAGCTTGCCCGATTCGACGTAGTTGACCAAGGTCTGCGGGTTGCGCAGCACCTGGATCTTGATCTGGTCGACGTGGCCGGAGGGCAGCTGCGGCAGCAGCTTCTCGTTGTTCGTCGCCCACTGCGGGTTGCGTTCGTATTCCCACTTGCTGCCGACCTTGACCGAGCTGATGACGTAGGGACCGGTGGCGGGCGGCGGTTCGGCGGTGAGGTCCTTGTTCGGAGTGTTGGATGGGAGCAGGGCGACGTAGGGGAGCGCCAGCTCCGACTCGAAGCTGCCGTCCGGGTTTTCCAGGTGGATCGTGATCCGGCCGCTCTTGTCGTCGGTTTCGACGCCGGGGATCCCGCCCTTCTTCGTCTTCATGAACTGCGCCGCGCCGACGATGCCTTCGTAGAAGGGCGAGCCGCCGGAGTTGAGGATGAAGGCGCGTTCGAGCGAGTGGGTGAAGTCGCTGGCGACCACCGGTTCGCCGTTTGAGTACTTGAGCCCCTTGCGCAGGGTCAGTTCGTAGGTCTTGCCGCCGTCGCTCACCTTGGGGAGCGCCGTCGCGAGGCCGGGGATCACCTTGCCGCCGGCCTGCCCACTCGCGTGGTCGTAGGTCAGCAGCGGGATGTAGGTGTCGTAGGTGGCGGTCCAGCCTTCGAGCGTGTGGGACAGGGCCGGGTCCAGGTAGTCCGGGAAGGACGAGTAGGCGCCCAGCAGGGTGCCGCCTTCCTGGCCCCCGGAGCCGGTCGTGGAGGAATCGGAGCTCGAGCTGCCGCCGCCTCCGCAGGCGGACAGGCCGAGGGCCGCGAGGGCGCAGGCCGCAACGATTAGGAATGCCTTTCTGAGTCCCATCAAGCCCGCCTTCGGCAGAAGCGAGCGCGACCTTTAGCCCTGCGTCGAATTGTCCGCGAAAGCCGCAGCGCGGCGACCCGCCGACGCTTGGACGCGCAAGGCGGTAAAGCGTCGCGCTGGGGATTGGCCCAGGTGACGACGAGGTCGGTGACGTCGAAGAGGCCGTCGCTGTTGACGGTGAGGGTCGTGGCGGGGCGGCTGGGCGCCGGGACGGAGGGTGGCGAGGCGCAGCTCGGTCGGCGCGGCGGCGCGCCGCGGGCCGCCGACAGGTTCGACCTCGAACAGGACGGCGGCGCCGGGTGGGCCGTCGGCTGCGTCGGTGTTGGGCGGCACGCGGGTCGCATCGCCGACCAACCGGTTGCCCGTCGCAGCACCGGCCGGGACGGCGCTCGCGGTGAGCCTGGCGACGGCAAGCAGTCGGTCTTTCACGCCGTCACGGACATCGGACCGCTCGGCCGGCACTTTCCACGGCCTACGATCGATGGATGCCGATGGCGCTCGGACAGCGGCTTCTGTTCCACCACGCCGCGCGCGGCGGCGGCATCGTCGTGCTGATCGCGATCGTCGCCGCGATCCTGCTGATCCGCTTCTGGCCCGCGATCGTCCGCTGGTGGGAGGACCGCTAGCGCCACACCCTCCAGGGCGCGTTCGCACTTCTCCGCGCATACCGCGGCTTTCTGCGAACTCACCGCTCGGTGGCCGGTGGGACGTCGGCGGACGGAGGAGCGGTGGGTTGGCGTGACGCTAGGCGCGGCGGTCAGACAGGGCCGCGGCGGCGCCGGAGGCGACCGCGGTCACGGCGAGGACCGAGGGCCAGGCGCCGATCCGTTTCGCCAGCGGGTGGGAGACGCCGAAGGCGCCCGCGTAGGTGAGACCGAGGCCGGCCGCGAGGCCCGGGCCGCCGACCTGGTTCCAGCGGCGCGCCGACCAGGCGCCGCAGGCGGCGAGGCAGAGGCCGCCGAGCTCCCGCCGGCCGCTGGCGCGGGCGACCGCGAAGCCGCCGATGAGGCCGGTCGCGACGACGGGTGCGGTGGGTGGCGTCTCCACCCCGCCATCCTCGCAAACGCGGATCGTTAGCCGAGTGTCTCTCCGAAAACCCGCGTGTGCGGCTGGCGAGTGCCGCACCGAGCGGGGGTAGGACGCAGGGAGGCCTAATGGCAGCGCCATTTGGCCGACCGAGGACGACGCCCCGCGAAGTGTGTGCGGCGCCGCCAGGCGTGCGCGGGGGTTTTCGGATAGACACTATGGCCGATGCCCGCGCCGAGCCGCGACCAAGCCTGGGAGCTCTTCTGCGAGTGGACCGAGTCCGAGTCCCTGCGGCGGCACGTGCTCGGGGTCGAAGCGGCGATGCGCGCCTACGCCGAGCGTTACGGCAAGGACGCCGAGCTGTGGGCGGCGACCGGCATCCTCCACGACCTCGACTACGAGAAGCACCCGGACCTGGAGACGGGACACCCGCGCGTCGCGATCGCGCTGTTCGAGGAACTCGACTACCCGCCGGAGCTGATCGACGCGGTCGCCGGGCACGCGCCCTACCTCGGGGTGCCGCGGGAGACGCGGATGTCGAAGGCGCTCTTCGCCGTCGACGAGCTGTCCGGCTTCATCGCCGCGGTGGCGCTGGTGCGGCCGACCGGGATCGCCGGGATGACCCCGAAGTCGGTGAAGAAGAAGATGAAGCAGCCGAGCTTCGCCGCCGCCGTGAGCCGCGAGGACATGCGCCTCGGGGCGGAGGAGCTGGGCGAGGATTTCGACGCCCACCTGGCCTTCGTGATCGCCGCGCTCGAACCGCGCGCCGCGGAGCTCGGGCTGACCGGCGAGGCCGCGCCGGCCCCTGAGGCATAGGATCCCGCCGTGGCCCTCTACAACGTCACCGTTCGCGCCGAGTTCACCAAGCGCACGATCGAGCAGCTGGCCGAGTCGGGCGTCTACTTCGTCCAAGGCGCCGCCGACGAAGAAGGCACGATGCGCCGCCGCCACCACCTGCGCGTGCAGGCCGACAACTGCGACGACGCGGTGGAACGCGCCCGCAAGGACGTCGAAGACGCGGGCGGCGACGGCACCCTGGTCGAGTGCGGCGGGCCCGTCTACACCTGAGCTGAGCGGGTCGCGGCGCGGCCCGGGGTGGCCGGCGGCGCAATCTCGCGCTCGCGCGGCCGACCGGAGCGCATCGCCTTGACTTGGCGTGGGTTAATAGGGGCATGTCCTGGCGGAGACCCGGTCGCCGTGCCCTGATCGCCACCCTGACCGTGGTGGCGGCGCTGCTGCCCATCTCCTCGATCGCCGCCGTGTCGGCGCTCGGCGACGCGCCCGGCGGGGGCGGCAACAGCGGCTCCGGCCCGGCGATCGT
>CALCIA010000294.1 GCA_937907435.1 uncultured Actinomycetes bacterium | reverse complement strand
GGCGAGAGGGGCGGGTCCTACCCGGGCGACAGCTTGCGGGTCCCCGTCCCTTCCGGGCGACAGCTTGCGGGGCCCCGTCCCTCCGGGCGCCAGCCTCAGAGCCCCCGTCCACCCCCACCCCCCACCCGAGGCTCGCGGAGCCACTCACCCAACGGCTCAGAGAAGCGCCGCGAGCGGTTGCTCGAGCAGTTCCCGCAGGTCGGCGAGGAAGGCGGCCGCGTCGCTGCCGTAGAGGATGCGGTGATCGGAGACGAGGGTGAGGGTGGCGGTCGGGGCGGCGACGACCGAGCCGGCGCGGACGATCGGGCGTTCCTCGACGGCGCCCACGCAGAGGATCGCCGCCCGCGGGCTGTCGACGATGCCCGCGAATGAACGCACGCCCATCATCCCGAGGTTGGAGACGGTGAAGGTCGCCCCGTCGAGCTCGGCGGGGGTGATCGCTCGCTCCCGTGCCGCCGCCGCGAGGCGCCTCGTCTCCACCGCCAGCTCGGAGATCGAGAGGCGGTCGACATCACGGACGACGGGCACGAGCAACGCGTCCTCGGCCGCCACCGCCACTCCCACGTTGACCCGGCCGTGGAACTCGAACCGGTCCTTGACGAAGCTGCCGTTGGCGCGTGGATGACGGCGCAGCGCCTTGGCCGCGGCCTTGACGATCAGGTCGGTCAGCGACGGCAGGGGGTCGAGCCGGCCGCGCAGCTGCTCACGCAGGTCGGTCGCCGCGGTCATGTCGACCTCGACCGACGCCCAGAAGTCGGGGACGACGGCCTTCGACTCGGCCATCCGCATCGCGATCGTGCGCTGCAGCGCCGTCAGCTCGACCGTCTCCACCGACCCTTTCGCCGTCTCGATCGCCGCCGGCGCCGGCGCGGGGCGTCCACTCCCTCCGTTCGCCGCCGCCGCGGCGGCCACGTCGGCCTTCATCACGCGCCCGCCGGGGCCGCCGCCGGCGACCGAGTCGAGATCGACGCCGAGCCGCCGCGCCATCCGGCGCGCGATCGGCGAGACGCCCTTGCCGCGCCGCCGCCGCGGCGGCGCATCGACCGCCCCACCCGCGCCCGCGCTCACGGGAGGGTCCGCGGCCGCCTCGGCGCCGACCGTCGCGGGCACGGGGCGCTCATCCCCGCCCGCGCCCGGCGCGGCCACCGTGGCGATCGGCTCGCCGACGGCGACCACGTCTCCCGCCGCCGCGATCTGCCGCAGGACGCCGTCGGCTTCGACCTCGACGGTCATCGTCGCCTTGTCGGTTTCGATGTCGACGACATCGTCGCCGCGGGCGACCTCGGCGCCGTCCGCGGCAAGCCAGGCGACGATCGTCCCCTCGGTCATCGAGTCGGTCAACCGGGGCATCGTCAGCTCGTGCATCAGAACTCCACCACCGCGCGGACGGCGTCGGCGATCCGCTCGACGCTCGGCAGCCAGTGGGACTCGAGGCTCGCCGCATACGGGATCGGCGTCGCCTCGCCGCTCAACAGCCGCGGCGGCGCGTCGAACAGCTCGAAGGCCTGCTCGCTGACCTCGGCCACGAGCGTGGCGCCCCAGCTACCCGCGGCGGGCGACTCCTGCACGACGAGCAGGCGGTTGGTGGCCTCGACGCTCCCCAGGACCGTCGCGACGTCGAGCGGCGCGACGGTGCGCGGATCGATGACGGTCGCCTCGATCCCCTCCGCGGCAAGCCCCGCCGCCGCCTCCAGCGCCCGGTGGAGCATCTGCTGGGAGGCAACCACGGTGAGGTCGGTGCCGGAGCGCACCACGGCGGCCTTGCCCAACTCCACCCGCCGCAGCTCCCCCACCTCTTCCTTGGCGTTGTAGAGGCCCTTGTGCTCGAAGACGAGGACGGGGTCGGGGTCATCGATCGCCGCCCGCAGGAGGCCGTAGGCGTCGGCCGGGCGGGCGGGTGTGGCCACCTTCAACCCGGGCACGTTCAGGAACCAGTTCTCGACGCTCTGGGAGTGCTGGGCCGCGTAGCCGCCGCCCGCCCCGTTGGCCATCCTCACCACCGCCGGGACCGAGACCTGCCCGCCGGTCATGTAGCGGTACTTGGGCAGTTGGTTCGCGATCCCGTCGAAGCAGGTCGCGGCGAAGTCCGCGAACATCACCTCGGCGACCGGGCGCAGCCCCTGCGCCGCAGCGCCGATCGCGGCCCCGATGATCGCCTGCTCGGAGATCGGGGTGTCGAGGACCCGGTCCTCCCCGAACCGCTCGAGCAGCCCGTCGGTGACCTTGAAGGCGCCCCCGGCGGCGGCGACGTCCTCGCCGAGGACGATCACGGTCTGGTCCTCCGCCATCGCGTCGTGCAGCGCGCGCCGCAACCCCTCGCGGTAGGTGATCTCACTCATGCGTACACGTCCTCCAGTCTCGTCGCGGCGTCCGGTTCGGGCCAGGAGAGGGCCCGATCGCGTGCCGTGGCGACCGCCGCGGCCGCGGCGGTCCCGATCTCCCCGAGGGTCGCCTCGGCTACTCCTTGCTCGCCCAGGGCCCGTTCGTGCAGGAGGATCGGGTCCCACTCCAGCCAGCTCTCGAGCTCCCCGTCGGGTCGGTAGGCGGCCGGATCGCTGCGCGAGTGGCCCTTGTGCCGGTAGGTCATCGCCTCGATCAGGCTCGGCCCCCCGCCGCTCCGGGCGCGATCGGCCGCGTCGGTGACCGTGTCGTAGACGACGCCGACGTCGTTGCCGTCGATCCGCGCCTTCGCCATCCCGTAGGAGTCCGCGCGGTCGGCCAGGGCGTCGATCGGCGTCGTCTTCGCGATCGCCGTGTACTCGCCGTAGAGATTGTTCTCGCAGACGAACACGACCGGCAGCTTCCAGATCGCGGCCAGGTTCAGCGCCTCGTGGAAGGCCCCGATGTTCGCCGTGCCGTCGCCGAAGAAGCAGAGGCTGACCGAGTCACGACCGAGCAGGCGGCCTCCCAGGGCGAGCCCGTTCGCGATCGGGAGGTGGGCGCCGATCACGGCGAAGGACCCGAAGGCGCCGACGCTGGTGTCGGTCAGGTGCATCGAGCCGCCCTTGCCGCCGCAGAGGCCGCCGGCGCGACCGAGAATCTCGGCGAAGGTGCGGTCCAGCGGCGCGCCTTTGGCGAGCACGGCGCCGTGGCCGCGGTAGGTGCAGGTCATCGTGTCCTGCTCCGCCAGGGCCCGGCAGGCACCGACGCTGACCGCCTCCTGACCCTGGCACAGGTGCGTCGAGCCGCGCACCAGGCCCTTCGCGAAGAACGCGTTGACCTCGTCCTCGAAGCCGCGGATCAGGTGCATCGAGCGCAGCCAGTCGAGCTGCTCCTCGACTTCCGGAAGGCCGCTCACGACGGCTCTCCCAGGCGGCGGGCGGAAACGGTGAAAGGCGGTTCTGTGATGGCGCTGCTCGCGGACATGATCCCTCCTCGGTATCCCTGTGAGAAACCTTAGTCTAACGATTGATTACGAAGGTCGGCGGATGATACCGTTCCCGCGATGGAGACCAACCGAGGAGGCCCGGGGCGGTACCGACGAACCACGCTGCGCGATGTCGCGGCAGCGGCCGGAGTCGACGTCTCGACCGTGTCGAAGGTCCTCAACAACAACTCCCGCATCAACGTGAGGCCGGAGACGAGGGAGCGGATCAGGGCCGCGGCCGACGAGCTTCGCTACCGGCCGGATCCGGTCGCCCGCAGCCTCCGCTCCGGACGCAGCGGCGCCCTCGGCATGCTCTTCCCCGACCTGACGAACCCCGTCTACGGCCTGATCATGCGTGGCGCTTCGCAGCGGGCCAGTGAGCTCGGGTACGCGATCCTGCTCGCCGAGCTCGGCGACGAGAACACCCCCTCCTCCTACGAGCGCCTGGTCGAGGAGCACCGGATCGACGGCCTGGTGATCGCGACCTCGCGGGACAACCAGGACGTGATCGCGAAGCTGCCGCTCGAGGCGCCGCACGTCTACACGAACCGCCGCTCGCCGGAGGGCCCCAGCGTCACCGTCGACGACGAAGCTGCCGGGAGGCTCGCGGCCGAGACGCTGCTGGCCGCCGGACACACCCGGCTCGCCTTCATCGGCGACTCCGACGAGACGGACACCGCCCGCCGGCGGCGACTGGGCTTCGTCCGCGCCTGCGAGGAGGCCGGGGTTCCCGACCCGGTCGACATCAGGACCCCGTACACGCGGGCGGGCGGTTTCGAGGCGATGGGCTCCCTGCTCGATCTGGACGAGGTCCCGACCGGCGCGTTCGCTTCCAGCCTCCTGGTCGGCATCGGTTCGCTCGCCGCGGCCCGGCAACGCGGCGTCGCGGTCCCCGATGCCCTCTCGCTGATCACCCTCGACGCCGAAGACGCCGAGTACACGGCGCCCCCGCTTTCGGCGATCCGGCTGCCCCTGCGGGAGATGGGCGCGGCAGCCGTCGAGACGCTCGATCGGGTCGTCAAAGGGGAACGCCCGACCAACCTCGTCGTCCCGATCCCGCCCAACCTGATCGAACGCGAATCCGTCGCACCGCCGCGCCCAGCCGGACTTTGACCCTGCCATAGCGAGGTCAAAGTCGGGAACGCATGCGTACCTCGCACCCACGATCCCCGACAATCCCCGGATGATGAACGCCCGGCGACAGACGCCGACCCGGCACGGCGTCCCGGCCTACTGCTCGTGGAGCGGGGGCAAGGACTCGGCGCTCGCGCTTCATCACGCGCTGCGGCAGGGGGCCGAGCCGGGGCTGCTGGTGACGATGCTGACCGAGGGCGGTGAGCGCTCGCGGTCCCACGGGCTGCGTCGGGAGCTGCTGGAGGCGCAGGCGGCGGCGCTCGGCGTCCCGATCGCCTTTGCCGCCACCAGCTGGGCGGGCTACGAGGAGGCGCTGCGCAGGCAGCTCGCCGAGGCTGCGCGCCGCGGACTGGGGACCGGCATCTTCGGCGACATCGACATCGAGCGCCACCGCGCCTGGGTGGAGGCGGTGGCCGCCTCGGTCGGGACGGAAGCGTGGCTGCCGCTCTGGCAGCGCTCGCGCGAGGCGCTGATGCGCGAAGTGCTCGACCTCGGCTTCCGCGCCGTCATCGTCGCGGTCAGGGACGGCGTCCTCCCACCCTCCCTCCTCGGCAAGACGATCGACGCGCAGATGCTCGGCCGCTTCGCCGCGGCGGGCGTCGACCTGGCCGGCGAGAACGGCGAGTTCCACACCTTCGTCGTCGACGGCCCGCCCTTCTCCCGCCCGGTCGAGGTCGACGCCGGCGAGCGGAGCCTGCGCGACGGGGTCTGGTTCGTCGACCTCTGCCCCGCAACGCTCAAGTTCCGCCGCCGACGGCCGATCAGGAACAGCATGGGACGCTCCCCGCGATCAGGTGTACATGCCTCCGAACATGCCGCCGGTGATGTTCAGCACCTGGCCGTGGACGTAGTTCGACAGCGGTGAGGCGAGGAAGAGGACCGGGGAGGCGGCCTCGGTCGGGGTCGCCGGGCGGCCGAGGGGGATGACCGCCTGGGCCATCGTGCGCAGCTGCTCGGGGATGCCGAGCTCGATCTTCTCGCCGCTCGGGGCGGTGATCTCGGCGCCCTCCTCCTTGGCGGCGGTGAGGCGGGTCTCGACGAAGCCGAAGGCGACCGCGTTGACGTTGATCTTGAACTGGCCCCACTCCTTGGCCAGGGTCTTGGTGATGCCGACGACGCCCGCCTTGCCGGCCGCGTAGTTGACCTGACCCGGATTGCCGAACATCCCCGTGGTGGAGGAGGTGTTGATCAGCTTGCGGAAGGTCTCGACGCCTTCCTCGCGCTCCTTCTTCGCCGCCTCGCGCCAGTGCGGGGCGAGCGCCCGGGCGACCCGGAAGGGAACGACCGTGTGGATGTCGAGCATCGCCTGGAACTGCTCGTCGGTGACCTTGTGGGCGACGCCGTCCCAGGTGTAGCCGGCGTTGTTGACGACGATGTCGACCTGGCCGAAGGCCTCGACCGCGGCGGCGATGAGGTCGTCGCAGGCGCCCGCGGCGGTCAGGTCACCGGCGAAGACCGCGGTCTCCCCGTCGATCTCCGACGCGGTCTGCTCGGCGACGTCGGCGTCGAGGTCGTTGATCAGCACCTTCGCGCCCTCGGCGGCGAAGAGCTCGGCGGTCGCCCGCCCGATCCCGCGCGCCGACCCGGTGACGATCGCGGCCTTGCCGTCCAGAAGTCCCATGTCCCTCCTCAAGTAGATGCCTTCCTTACACTAGCGATCGCTAGCTAGTATATTCTGGCGACGATCTGGCCGGCCTTCTCAGGGGTGAGGTGAGCGATTGAGTGACGCCCGCATACGGGGTCAGGTGACCCGGGAGCATCCACAAGAAGCGGTGTGTCTTCTGCGGCTCTCCAATCCCAGCCGCCGCAACGCACTGGACCATGACCTCCTCGCCGCCCTGGCGACGGAGCTGCGCGACCTCGCGGCCGACGGCGAGACCCGCTGCGTGATCCTCATCGGTGAACCACCCGCCTTCTCCTCGGGGTATGACCTGGCGTCGATCCGGGAGTCGCACTTCGAGCGCGACGCGGCGGCCCTGATCGCCCACCCGTTCCAGCCCGCGATGGAAGAGGTCTCGCGTTCCCCGCTCCCGATCATCGCCGCGATCAACGGCCACTGCCTGGGCGGCGGCCTGGAGCTGGCCGTCAGGTGTGACATCCGAATCTGCGCACGAGGTGCCGAGCTGGGAATGCCACCGGCGCGCCTTGGCCTGATCTACGGCCACACCGGCGTCCGCAGGTTCCTCGACCTGATCGGCGTGGCGTGGACCAAGGAACTGTTCCTGGTGGGCAACCACCTCGACGCCGGGACGGCGGAGAGGATCGGCCTCGTCAACCGGGTCGTGGACGACGAGGAGGTCGAGGCCGAGGCGCTGGCGCTCGCCGCGAAGATCGCCGCGAACGCACCCCTCGCCGTCGCCGGCAACAAGAGCGTGATCGACCTGCTGGCCGAGAACCCGCGGCTCGACGAACGCCAGGAGGCCGAGCTCCTCGCCCTGCGCCGGAGCTGCTTCGCCGGCGAGTTCAGGGAGGGGATGCGCGCCTTCAGGGAGAAGACCCGCCCGGACTGGCGGGCGGGCCGCTCAGACCGCCGGGCGGTCGATCTCCCGCTTTAGGATCTTCCCGCTCGGGCCCTTCGGCAGCTCGTCCACAAACCACACCTGCCGCGGGTACTTGTAGGCGGCAAGTCGGGCCTTGACGAACTCCCGGAGCTCCGCCGGCTCGAGGACCGCGCCGGGAAGGAGGACGACGACCGCACCCACCTCTTCGCCGAGCCGCTCGTCCGACAGCCCGATCACCGCGGCTTCGCGCACCTGTGGGTGCTCGTAGAGGACCTCCTCCACCTCGCGTGGATAGACGTTGTAGCCGCCGCGGATGATCACCTCCTTCTTGCGGTCGACGATGAGGAAGTAACCGTCCGCGTCCTCGCGCGCCATGTCACCGGTGTGCAGCCAGCCGCCGCGCAGCGCCTCGGCGGTCTCTTCCGGCCGTTCCCAGTAGCCCTTCATCACGTTGTGACCGCGGATCACGAGCTCGCCGATCTCACCCGTCGGCACCTCACGGTCCTCGTCGTCGAACACCTTCACCTCGACCCCGGCCAACGGGGTGCCGATCGAGCCGACCTTGTTCGGCCGCCCGGGATGGTTGAAGGTCGCCAACGGTGAGGCCTCCGAGAGCCCGTACCCCTCGTACACACTGCACCCGAACGCCTCCTCGAACCCGTGGAGCACGTCCTCCGGCATCGCCGCCGCCCCGACCACGCAGTTGCGCAGCGAGGAGACGTCAAAGCCCTCGCGCCCAGGGTGGTGCAGCAGCGCGATGTACATCGTCGGCACACCCTGGAAGTGGGTCACGCGGTCGCGCTCGATGATCCCCAGGGCGGCGCCGGGATCGAACCGCGGCTGCAGCGTCAGGCACCCACCCTTGAACATCGTCGCGTTCATGCCCAGGGTCTGGCCGGACGCATGGAAGAGCGGCAACACCCCGAGAACGATGCTGTCGGCGTCGAGGAGAAGGATGTCCTCGCCGGCGATGCGGGCATTTTCGATCAGGCCGCGGTGGGTGAGGACGGCCCCCTTCGGCAGCCCGGTCGTGCCGGAGGTGTAGAGGATCTCGGCGGCGGCGTCGGGCTCGACCTCCACCGGTGCCTGCGGCTCACACCCGCCGAGCAGTGCGGCAAAGCGGTCGGGATCCACCTCGACCGCCCGGCACCCCACCTCCTCGGCGCCTGCGATCGCCTCGTCCGCACACCCGTGCCAGTGGAACAACAGCTGGGCACCGGAATCACCGAGGTAGAAGGCCACCTCGCGCCGTTTGAGCATCACGTTCATCGGCACGACCACCCCACCGGCCCGGAGCACCCCGTAATAGGTGACGAGGAACTCCGGGACGTTGGGAACCATGACCCCGACCCGGTCGCCCGGCCGCAGGCCCGCCTCGGTGACCAAGCCGGCCACCCGGGCGGTCAGGTCGTCCAGCTCACCGAAGCTCAGCACCCGCTCGTCGAGCCGCACGGCCGCGCGCCCGGCGCCTCGCGCGGCCACTTCGGCGATCAGGGACGCGAGGGTCGCGGTCACCGCCGAAGGATAGCAAGCGCTCGCTAGCGTTTACTTGCCGGGCGCTTCGTGCGTTTGGCGCTTTTCTTCCGCCGCGGGGCGGCGTAGGCGGGGCTGTCGGCGCGGATGCCGTCGAAGAGGACCTCCATGAAACCGTCGGCGATCTCGGCCGGGCTGCGCGGCCCGTCGTGCGAGTACCACTCGACCGACCAGTTGCAGGCGGAGAGGATGACCAGGGTGACCCAGGGTACGTTGACCGCACCGAAGCTGCCGTCCTCGATCCCCTCTTCGATCACCTCGGTGAAGCAGTTCTCGTACGCCTTGCGCAGCGTCAGGATCTGTTTCTTCGACTTGCCGCCGAGCCGACGCCACTCGTCGTAGTACACGCGGACCGCGGGCCCGTGATGATCGATCACCTCCAGGTGGGCACGGCACATCGCGCGCAGCCTGTCGATCGGGCTGCCGGGGGCCTCGCCCGCCTCTTTGACCGCGTCGAAGAACGCGTCGGCGACCGTCAGCACGATCCGGTGAAGGACTTCGTCCTTGCTTTTGATGTGGCTGTAGAGGCTGCCGCTCTTCACTCCCAACGCGTCCGCGATCATGCGGACGCTCGTCCCCTCGAAGCCGTGCTTGCCGAACAACTCGGTGGACACGTCGACGAGCGCGTCGTAACGGGGTCGCGCCCTTCCACTGTTCTCGTTGGGTCGTCCGGTAGCCACTCATTTCCTTTCGGTTCGAAGTGTTTGAAGCAATATCAGATGCCTACCAGTCCCCTACGGCCTGCTCGAACCCGGGCGCCTGGCGGGACTCGTGGTAGTGGACGATCTTCCACGCGCCGTCGCGCCGGCGCAGGATGAAGGACTGGCGGATCTGGCCGTCGACCGTCTCGACCACCTTGGCGAAGGCGATCCGACACCAGAACCGCACGTAGACGATCGCGACGTCGCCGTCGATGTCGATGTCGAAATCGATCACCCGGATGTCGTGCATCTTCTTGACCACGTTGGGGACGTTGTCGAAGTAGGCACGGAGATCCTTCAGGCTCAGGATCGGGTGGCGCAGCTCCTCCGGCTGGTAGACGATCGATTCCATCGACTCGTCCCAGGTCGAGATGAAGCTGTCGGTGTCGAAGGTCTGGAAGGCGCCGGAGAACTGCCGGAGCACCTTCACCACCTCCTCCTCGCGGGCCTTCTTCGCAGCGGCGTCCTCGCTCATCCTTCCTCCTATCGCGTCTGAATCCTCGGGCGCGCGTCAGCCTCGCCCGACTCGGCCAATCTGTCCCAGGTGTCGGCGCCGACGCCGCGCTCGCGCAGCCCGGTCTTCTGGACCTTCTGGGTGCTCGTCTTCGGCAGCTCGGCGACGAAATCGACGTACCGGGGCAGCATGAAGCGGGGCATCCGCGGCCGCAGGTAATCGATCAGCTCCGCAGCCGTGAGAGTACGGTCCGGCTTGCGGACGACGCACACCATGATCTCCTCCTCGGTCCACTCCGAGGCGACCGGGACCGCGGCGCACTCGAGCACCGCGGGGTGTGTGCAGACCTCGGTCTCGACCTCGATCGAGGAGACGTTCTCGCCGCGCCGGCGGATCACGTCCTTGAGCCGGTCGACGAAGTAGTAGTAGCCCTCGTCGTCGCGCCGGAAGGCGTCACCGGTGTGGAGCCACTGGTTGCGCCAGCACTCGGCCGTCTTCTCCGGCATGCCGATGTAGCCGCTCATCATCGTCCAGGGACGGTCCGCCCTGATCACGAGTTCACCGACCTCGCCGACCGGCACCTCCTGGTCTTCGGCGTCGACGATGCGGCACTCATACCCCTCGCGCACCTGGCCGCAGCTGGTGTAGTGACCGGTGGTGAACCCGGGAGTGACGATCGGGCAGCTGATCTCGGTCTGGTTGTAGATCGTGTGGACGCGCAGCGCGAAGCGCTCGCGGAAGCGGTCGAGGAACTCCGGCAGCGGCAGCATCAGGATCTTGTCCATGGTGTTGTCGGCGTCGTCGGGCCGCTCCGGCGCGGCCATCAGGAACCCCGCCATCGCGCCCATGATGCAGGTGCAGGTGGCCCCGGTCCGGCGCACGTCGGGCCAGAACTCCTCGGTCTTGAAGCGTTCCCGCACCGCGACCTGACCGCCCACGGCGAGCATCGAGTCGATCGCGACCTTGCCGCTGATGTGGAAGCCCGGGAGGACCAGGTAGTTGAGGTCCTCGGGCCCCATCAGGTCGAGCGGCCAGGCGCCTTCGGTGGAGGCCCGCAGGTGCATGTAAGGGACCAGCACGCCCTTCGAGACGCCGGTCGTCCCGGAGGTGAAGAGGACCGTCGAGACGTCGCTGACGCGCATCCCCTCGACCGGCCGCCGCGGCTCCGCCGCCGCCAGCAGGTCCGCCGCGTCGCTCACCTCGAGCGGCAGGTCGAGCGCCGCCGCGGGCGGGTCGACGACGATCACCCGCCGCAGCGTCGGCATCTCGGCGGCGACCGCGGCGAGCCGGTCGGCGAAGCGACCGTCGATGACCAGGACCTCGACCCTGGCGGTGTTGATCACGTGGGCGAAGAAGGTGCCGCGGTACTCAGTGTGGACGGGGACCTCGACCGCCCCCAGCGTGTTGACGCCGAAGAAGAGCTCGATCGCCTCGACGCCGGTCGGCATCATCGAGCCGACGTAGTCGCCCCGGCCGACGCCGGCCGCGGCGAGCACGCCGGCCCAGCGCCGGGCCGCTCCCGCGGTCTCGCCGAGGGTCCGCGGCGCACCGTCGACGGCGCGCAGGTAGGGCCGGTCGGGCGCTTCCGCGGCCCGGGCCTCCAGAAGGTAGGGAAGTACGACCTCGTAGCTGGGCATGGTCACCTCGTCAGTCGATCGGGATCGGGCTCTTACGGCCAGTCCACATGATCACGCTCTTCGTCTCCAGGTAGTCGTCGAGCGTGTCGAAGCCGAACTCGCGGCCGAAACCGGACTGCTTGAAGCCGCCGAACGGGACTCCCGGGAAGGACGTGAACGGCATGTTGATCCCGACCGTCCCGGAATCGAGCCGGCCCGCGATCCGAGGGCCGCGGGCGGGGTCGCCGGTCCAGATCGTCGCCATCAGCCCGAACCGGGTGTCGTCGGCGAGCCGGATCGCGTCCGCCTCGTCGTCGAAGGGGACGATCGTCGCCACCGGCCCGAACACCTCGCTGCGCTCGATGTCGAGGCCGTGGTCGGGGTCGGCGATCGCGGTCGGCGGATAGAAGGCGCCGTCGCCGGCCGGGATCGTGCCGCCGCGAAGCACCTCCGCCCCGGCGGCGAGCGCCCCCTCGACGAAGGAGTGGACCCGGTCGCGGTGGGCGCGGGAGATCAAGGAGCCGATCTGCGTCGCGTCCTCGAGCGGGTCGCCGACGCGCAGCTTCGCGGCGCGGTCGAGGAAGCGCCCGGTGAAGTCGTCGAGCACCGAGCGCTCGACCAGGACCCGCGAGCGCGCCTCGCAGCTCTGGCCGGCCGCCCCGTAGACCGACCAGGCGCACCCGGCGGCGGCGCGCTCGAGGTCGGCGTCGGCGAAGACCAGGCTGGGGCTCTTGCCACCGAGCTCCAGGGTCAGGCGCTTGATCGAGTCGGCGCAGGAGCGCATGACCTCGGTGCCGCTGGCGGTGGAGCCGGTGAAGGAGACCTTGTCGACGCCCGGGTGTGCGACCAGGTAGGCGCCGATGCCGGGGCCGTCCCCGGGGACCACGTTGAGGACCCCAGGCGGCAGGCCGGCCTCCAGCGCCAGGCGGGCGAGGAGGAGGGCCGACAGCGGCGTCTGCGCGTCCGGCTTCAGCACCGTCGAGCAGCCGGCCGCGAGGGCGGGCGCGATCTTCGCCGTCGCCATCGACAGCGGGTAGTTCCAGGGCACGATCTGAGCGCAGACGCCGACCGGCTGCTTCACCGAGTAGGAGTGCAGCGAGCCGCCGATCGGGTTGGAGCGGCCCTCGACCGCGCCGGGGACGGAGGCGAAATAACGCAGGACGCCCGCCGCCGCGCGCACCTCGCCGCGCACCGACGTGATCGCCTTGCCGACGTTGCGCGCCTCGAGCTCGGTGAGCTCGTCGGCGCGCCCCTCGATCGCGTCGGCGAGCCGGTGCAGGAGCGCCGAGCGATCGGCCGCGCCGACCCGTCCCCACTTGCCGTCGAGGGCCGCGGCGACCGCGGCGTCCACGTCGGCGCGCGACGCCAGGGTGATCTCGGCGAGCGTCGCGCCGGTCGCGGGCTCGATGATCGTCTGCGCCGCGCCGGCGCCGGCGCGCGCCTCGCCGTCGATCAGCAGCGCGCCCTGTTCAAGGGTGGTCGACATCATCGGGACACCTCCGGGTGGTTCGGGGCCGCGGCGGGCCCGGACAGGACGAAAGCGCGTTCGGTCGAGCGCTCGAGCCGCTCGGCGAGCGCCAGCAGCGCCGCCTCCTCGCCCCAGCGGGCGTGGAGGCAGATGCCGATCGGCAGGCCCTCGGCGTCGCGGCCGCAGGGGACGCTGATCGCCGGCACCCCGGTGAGGTTGGCGAGCGCGGCGTAGTGGAGCGCCGAGGCATCGGCCGAGGCGGGACCGGACGGCAGCTGCACGCGGGGGCGCTCGACCGGCGGCGCGGTCGTCGGCACGGTCGGCATCGCGAGCACGTCGACCGTCTCGAAGGTGCGGGCCAGCCCGCGCCGCACCAGGGCCCGGTAGCGCGCCACCCGCTGGACGAGGTTGGCGCTCAGCTCGAAGCGCGACTTGATCAGGCCGCGGGTCGAGGGATGGAGGCGTGGCAGGACGGTCTCGACCCAGTCGGCGTCGAGCTGCGGCAGGCGCTCGGTCCCGGTGGCGACGATCGCGGCGAGGACGAGGTGCTCGGTGTCGGCCAGCTCCACCTCGCGGACCTCGGCGCCGTCGGCACGCAGGGCGTCGAGCGCCTCCTCGCAGGCGGCGAGCACCGCGCCGTCCACGTCTGACCAATGGCTGCGCCGCGGGACGCCGATGCGCAGGGGCGCCGGCTCGGGGGCCGCGAGGGGACGACCGAGCAGCGCCTCGCCGAGCAGCCGGCAGTCGGCGGCATCGCGGGCCATCGGGCCGATCACGCCCATCGTGGAGTAGCCGCCGGTGTAGCCGTCGACCGGGACGGCGCCCCAGGTCGGCTTCAGGCCGACGATCCCGCAGTAGGCGGCGGGGATGCGGATCGAGCCCGCGGCGTCGGTGCCGACCGCGGCGGGCAGCGCCCCGGCCGCGACGACGGCCGCCGAGCCGCCCGAGGATCCGCCCGCGCAGCGATCGAGGGCGAGCGGGTTGCGGATCGGGCCCTTGGCGGAGATGTGGCCGGTGGTGCCGACGCCGAGCTCGTGCAGGTTCGCCGCCACCAGCGGCAGCGCGCCCGCCTCCTGGAGGCGGCGGACGGCGCCGGCGGGCCCGGCCGCGGGGGCTGCGACCGGGACCGGGGTCCCGTCGTGGGGACGGCGCCAGGAGCAGTCGAACATGTCCTTGATGCCGACCGTGACGCCGCGCAGCGGCCCGTCGCCCGCCGCCGCCAGCTCGCGCTCGAGGTCCCCGTCGAAGACCGCGCTGACCGCGTTGGTGTAGGCGTCGAGGGCATCACAGACCTCGCGCGCGGCCTCGAAGAGGCGCCCGGGGGAGATCTCCCCGCCGGCGACGGCCGCCGCCTGCGCGCCCAGCCCGTGCACTTCGAGCCCGGCGCTCATGCCCGCGGCGCCCGGTCGTAGGCGGCGTCCTCGATCGGCACGGCGGCGAGCGGGACCGCCATGAACGCCTCGGTCAGCGGGGCCATCAGCGCCCTCGCGCTGACGGCCACCCGCCGCTCGTCCGGGTCGAGCCCGCGGATCCCCACCATCTCCGCCTCGCCGCGGGTCTCGCCCTCGGTCATCAGTTCCCCGCGCCCACCGGCTCCGGGCCGCGGACGCCAAATGCCGGCAGCACCTCGGACGCCAGCATTTCGAGCATCTCGGTCGCGACCTCGCGGCCGTGCGGGGCCGGGAACTCGTTGATCAGGAGCAGCTCTTCGACCCCGTGCTTCTCCTGCAGCGCCCCGATCTGGTCGATGATCTGCTGGGGCGTCCCGTTCAGCGCCATCGGGTGCGGCAGGTTGTACGGGGGGACGCCGTAGAGCATCGCGTCCCAGTCCTCCATCACTGCCGCCCGCCGCTTCGCCGTCGCCTCGTCGGCGGCGATCGAGTAGGTGCCGCCGACGATGATGCCCTCGCCGCGGCGCACCTCGCGACCGCTCGATTCCGCCTCGTCGGCGTAGACCTTGAGCATCCCTTCGATCAGGTCGTCACGCGGGGTCAGGCACATGATCGTCGCCGCCTCGCGCGCCCAGAAGCGCACCGTGGCGGCCCGGCCGGACATCGGCGCGAAGATCCGCGGGTGGGGGTCCTGGTAGGGACCGGGGGCGATCCCGACGCCGAGCAGCTCGTCGTCCTCGCCGACCGACACCCCCCACTCCTTGCTCGGCGGGTAGGCCCACTTGCTGCCGGGGATCGGGAATTTCCAGAACTCTCCGTCGAAGGAGAAGATCTCCTCGGTCCAGGCCAGCTTGATGATTTCCCAGGCCTCGATCAGCGCCCGCATGTTGCGCTCGTCGTGCTCGGATTTGTCCGACCGCGTGGCGCCCATCGGGATGTGCTGGCCGTACTGGTCGGCCCACCGGGTGGTGTTGCCGCGGGTGAAGCCGACGAGGGCCCGCCCTTTGGTCAGCTGGTCGAGGTGGGCGATCTGGTCGGCCACCGCAAGTGGGTTGTTGACGGTGATGGTGTTGCCGAGCTGTCCCACCATGATGTTCTCGGTGTGACCGGCGAGGAAGAGGTCCCAGAGGATCGGGTTGTCGGTCACCTCCGGCACGCCCTCGACGTTGCCGTGCTGTTCGGAAAAGAAAACCCCCGAGAACCCGCTGCGATCGGCGATCTGCGCGTGTTCGACCGCGACCTCCACCACGTCCTGATAGAGGTCGGTGCGCCTGCCCGCCATCTTCACCGGCGTCTCATGGTCAGGCCAGCAGTAGGGGTTGAACATCAAATAGAATTTCACCGTAGGGATTCCTTTCCTTTGGACGTGTGTGGTGAAGTCGCCGCGCCGCCGAGGTAGAGGCGTCGCATCTCGTCGGTCCCGACCAGCTCCGAGGTCTTGCCGGAGAGGACGATCCGTCCGGCGTCCATCAGGTGCATGTCGTCGGCGACCCGCAGGGTCAGGTCGGCGCTCTCCTCGACCAGGAGGATCGAGGTCCCTTCCTCGCCGAGCGCTTCGATCAGCTCGCGGATGACGCCGACGATGATCGGCGCCAGCCCCATCGTCGGCTCGTCCAGCAGCAGGAGCGAGGGGCCGGTCATCAGCGCCCGCGCCATCGCCAGCATCTGCTGCTCGCCGCCGCTGAGCGTCCCGGCGCGCTGGGACTGGCGCTCGTCGAGGACCGGGAACAGCTCCAGCATCCGCTCTTCGCGCGACTGCGCGAGCTTGCGATCGCGCACCAGGTGGGCGCCGACCTGGAGGTTCTCCCGCACCGTCATGTGGGGGAAGACCTGGCGGCCCTCGGGCGAGTGGGCGATGCCGGAGTCGAGGACGGCGCAGGCGGAGCGCTTCAGCGGCGCGCCCTCGAACAGGATCTCGCCGCCGCTGGTCGGCAGCAGGCCGGAGATCGCCCGCAGGGTCGTCGTCTTGCCCGCGCCGTTGGCGCCGACCAGGGCGGTGATCCGTCCCCGCCCGACCGTGAACGAGATGTCTTTGACGGCGGGCACCGAGCCGTAGCTGACGCTCAGCCCGCGCACCTCCATCAGCGGCGCGTCAGTCATTCGCGGCACCCCCCAGGAAGGCCTCGGCGACGGCCTTCGATTCGAGCACCGGTTCGGCTTCGCCCACGGCGATCACCTCGCCGGCGCGGAGCGCGACCACCCGGTCGCAGAGGGTGCGGATCACGGCGAGCCGGTGCTCGATCACGATGATCGCGATCCGCCGGCCGGCGCGGACGTGTTCGAGGATCGCGATCAGGTGGTCGATCTCGGCCTCGGTCATGCCGGTCGCGGGCTCGTCGAGGCAGAGCACGTCCGGTTCGGTCGCCAGGCCGACCGCGATCCCCAGCACCTTCTTGTGCCCGTAGGGGAGGTCCTCGGCGACGACCCCGGCCGAGGCGCTGAGGCCGAGCTCGGCCAGGATCGAGGCGGCGAGGGCGCGCTCGCGGCGCGAGCGCCGCACCGGCATCAGCAGCCGCCGCACCGGGTTGCGCCGCGTCTGGCCGCCGACCGCGAGGAGGACGTTCTCGAAGACGGTCAGCTCGGCGAAGACCGAGGTCGCCTGGAAGGAGCGCGCGAGGCCGCTGCGCACCACCCGGTGCGGGCTGCGGGGCAGCGCCGCCCCGTTGACCAGGACCTCGCCGCTGTCGGGCCGGCGGAAGCCGCTGATCAGGTCGAAGGTGGTCGTCTTGCCGGAGCCGTTCGGCCCGATCAGCCCGAGCGTCTCGCCGGCCCGCAGCTGGAAGGAGACGTCACGGACCGCGTGCACGCCGCCGAACGATTTGGCGATCGAGCGGACGTCGAGGACGACGTCGTCGGTCACGGGCTGCCTCACCGCCGCCGCCTCCTCCGCGCCGCCGGACGGTTCGAGGACGTGGCTGACCGGGGCGACGGGCGCGCCGACGGCGGCGGAGCGCCGGCGGAAGAACGCCACCGCTTCGGTGACGATGCCGCGCCGCATCACGAACATCACCACGATCACGCTGCAGGCGCCGAAGATCGCTTCCCACGTGCCGCCCAGCCCCATCCAGCCGGGGACCAGGGAGATGAACGCCGCCCCGATGACGCCGCCCCAGATGTACCTGACGCCGCCGACGATGACCGAGGTGAGGATGCTCACCGACAGCCAGAGGTTGAAGCTCTGCGGGGCGATGAAGCCGATGAAGCTGGCGTAGACGCCGCCGAGGATCCCGGCGAAGAAGGCGCCGATGCCGAAGGCCAGCAGGAGGGTGCCCTTGCGGCCGATCCCGACCGCCTCGGCAAGCTGCGGGGACGATCCCACGCCGCGCAGCTCGAGGCCCCACCGTGACCGGTCGAGGACCATGAAGACCGCGACCGTCACCGCGACCACCACCAGCGCCAGGTAGAAGAAGTCTTCTTCGGTTTTCACCCCCGGCGGGTACGGGATGCCGGAGATGCCACCGAACCCGCCGGTGAGCGACTGCGAGTTCTGGATGATCGAGATGAGGACGACCGAGAAGGCGAAGGTGATGAGGAAGAAGTAGGCGTCGCTGGTGCGCAGTGAGGGGATCCCGATCAGGATCGAGGCGGCCAGCGCGACGACCCCGCCCGCCCCCACCGCGAGCCAGAAGCCGACCCCGTGGTCGACGGCGAGGATGGCGAAGGTGTACGCACCGATCGCGTACAGCGCACCGTGTGCGAGTGACACCTGGTTGGCGAGCAGGAGCGGCCGGTAGCTGACCGCCAGCCCGACCGCGAGCAGGCACAGCACGAACAGGTGGGTCTGGTAGCTGCCCACCATCCCCGGCGCCGCGAACAGTGCGGCCAGGAGCAGCAGGGGGAGGATCACCGAGGCGGCGCTGGTCGCCCGCGCGGGGAGCGCCCGGGCGGGCGGCGACACCTTCTTGGGCGGGGCCGCGGTCACGCTACTCATCGCCCAACAGCCCCTGCGGCCGCACGACGAGGACCGCGATCGCGATGACGAAGCTGACGGTGACCGCCGCGGGCGCCGTCCAGTAGGTGGAGGTGGCGCTCTGGGCGATGCCGATGAGCATCGCCGCGATCAAGGTTCCCTCGACGCTGCCGAGGCCGCCGAGGACGACGACCACGAACGAGTCGAGCAGCGGCGCTTCGCCGATTTCCGGCAGCAGCTGTTGGACCGGGACGATCAGCCCGCCGGCGAGCCCCGCCAGCATCGCCCCCATGCCGAAGACCAACGGGCCGACGAGGTCGGGGCGGATGCCCTGGAGTTCGGCGGCGTGCGGGTTCTGCTGGAGCGCCCGGATCGCCCGCCCGAAGCGGTGGCGTTTGATGAAGAGCGCCAGGCCCGCGATCAGCGCCACCGCGACGACCACCACGAACACCCGGTGCCAGGCGACGTAGACGCCGCCGACGTGGGCCGAGCCCTCGAACGGGGTCGACACCGACTGCGGCGAGAGCGGGATCACCTGGTTGGCGAGGTTCTGGATCAGGATCGCCAGCGCGATCGCCACCACCGCGCCCTCGACCAGCATCCCGCGGAAGCGCCTGAACACCGCGAGCTCGAGCAGGGCGCCGAACATCCCGACGGCGAGGCCCGCGCCCAGCACCGCCGGGAGGTAGGGCACGCCGTGCTTCGTCAACACCCAGGTGGTGTAGGCGCCCAGCATGAACAGCACGCCGTGGACGAAGCTCACCACGCGCAGGACGCCGAAGATGAGCGTCAACCCGACTGCCATCAGCGAGAAGAAGGCGCCGAGGACGATTCCGTTGACCAGTACTTGAGTGAACATGAGCGGATAGGGAGGGCGTCCGCCGCGTGGACGGCGGACGCCCTCGGTCAGATCAACCTTTGGTGACCTGTTTCAGTTGCCCGCCGCTGACTTCGCAGACGGGGTACGGGATTTCGAATTTCCGTTCCTGCCCGTAACTCACCGTTCCGCCGCCGGCGGTGGCGCCTTCGATCGACACTTCACTGAGGGCCTTCGCCACCGCTTCCGGTTCGAGGCTGTCGGCCTTTTCCATCGCCGCCGCGAGCAGCATCCAGTTGTCGTGCAGCTGCGCCGACCACCACTGTGGTTCTTCGCCGCCGGTCTTCTTTTCGTACGCCGTCGCCCAGGCTTTCGCCACGGCGGTGTTGGCGCCGAGGTTGCACGGGCTCGCGAGCGACCCCTCCAGGGCGCCGCTCGGGACCGCTTCCTTGGTCGGCTCGAATTCGAGCGTGTCGGGGAAGATGTACGGGCCGTCGTAGCCGAGCTGCGATGCCTGCTTGATGATCGTCTGGTAGGTGCCGGAATCGTTGGGACCGAAATTGATCACGTCCGGATTGGACCCGAGCACCTTGGTCAGGGTCGACGAGTAGTCGGAGGCCCCGCGCGGGACGAACACCATTTCCCCTTCGAAGCCGGCTTCTTCGATGAACTGTTCGGATTCGGGGGCCATTTCGTGGCCGACGTCTTCGTCCGGATAGATCGACGCGACCCGCTTCGCCGCCGGGTTGGACTTTTTCAGGTAGGCGAGTGAGGCAGCGAGCGAATCCGGGTCGGCGAAGTACGGACGGAACGTCAGCGGATGGTCGGGGCCGAGGAATTCGGAGCCCGCACACATGCAGAACAACAGTGCGCCCGCGCGTTCGGTGATCGGCTGAACCGCGGGCACGGTGCCGCCGCCGAGATTGGAGACGAATTCGAGGCCATCCTGCTGGATCGCCTTGGTCGCCGCGGTCGCCGCCTTGGTCGGGTCGTAGGCCTGGTCGTAGTAGGCCAGGTTCACCTTGTAGCCGCCGCCACCGACCTTGATGCCGCCCTTCGCGTTGATTTCTTCCATCGCGATCTGCGAGCTGACTTTTTCGGCCGCCCCGTAGGTGGCCGCCGAACCTGACAGCGCGGTCAGCACCCCGAAGGTGATTTCACCGCCGCCGCCTTCACCGCCACCGGTCGAGTCACCCGACGACGAGCTTCCGCCGCAACCGGACACGACCAGGCCGACCACGAGCAGCAGGGCCGCGAAGCAGACCGCCACGCTCCCCCGTGAACCTCTTCTCAACTCCATCGATCCTCCTTGTTGAACCAGCAAGCGAGCCGCTTGCCTAACCCAGCCCCGCCTCTTCATGAACCCTCTTCCCAAGAGGTGAGCGACCGGCCGGCAACCGACCACCGCTCAGGTGACACCGGCTCGACCACCGCCCAGGTGTGTCGCCGGAAGTCGTCGCCGTAGACCGAGACGACCGCCTCGGTCAGGGTCGAGAGGAGTTCCTTCTCCTTCTCCGGGGTCAGGAGCTCCTCGTTGATGCGCAAGTTGACGAAGGGCAACTCTCACTCCTCGATTTCGTTCCAGCGGCCGAAGCTGCGCTGGTAGTGGACGATCGGGTCGGCGGCGGCAGAGGCCACCTCGCCGTGGCGGAAGGCGCCGATGAAGATCAGGTGGTCGCCGGCCTCGACGATCTGCTCGACCTCACACTCCGCCCAGGCGATCGCGGCGTCGTCGAGGAGCGGCTGGCCGAGCACACCTTCGCGCCACTCGACCCCGGCGAACTTGTCCTCCGCCTTCGAGGCGAAGGTGCGACACACATCAAGGTGTGAGCTGCCGAGCACGTTCACCGCGAAGGCGCCGCCCGCGGTCAGCGCCGGGACGGTACGGCTCGAGCGGGCAACACACGCGAGCAGCAGCGGCGGCTCCGCCGAGACGCTGCAGACGGCGGTGGTGGTGAGTCCGCGCGGGGCGCCGTCGGCGTCCTTGGCGGTGACGATCACCGCCCCGCCGGCCAACTGCGCCATCACCCGTACGAAGGATTCCCGAGCACCCATGCGCGGGCAGAATAGCTAGCGAGCGCTAGCTAGTCAAATGAGAATTTGGACGCTAGTCTCCCCGGCCATGGAGAGACACGATTTCGGCTTCGATGCGACCGGCCCGAACGGCGGCTCGGTGTGCTTCGAGCCACTCACGCCCGTCGCCTTCCTGCGCCGCTCCGCGGTGGTCCACCGCGACCGGCCCGCGGTGGTCGACGGCGACGACCAGTGGACCTACGGCGAGCTGTGGGACCGGGCGCGGCGCCTCGCGGGGCTCTTGCGGAGCCGGGGGGTCGAGCCCGGGGACCGGGTGGCCGCCGTCGGCTCCAACTCCCAGCTGCTGCTGCTCGCCCACTACGCGGTGCCCCTCGCGGGCGCCCTGCTGGTGCCGGTGAACGTGCGGCTCTCGGTCGCCGAGCTCGCCTACATCGTCGACCACAGCGGTGCCCGGATCGTGCTCGCCGACCGCGAGCTCGCCGACCTCGCGGGCGAGGTCGCGGCGGCGGCGAGCGGCGGGCCCGCGGTGCTGGCCGAGGACGAGGTGGAGGCCGGCCTGGCGTCCGCGACGCCGTCGGAGGAGCCGGTCGTCGCCGAGACGGCGCCGCTCTCGATCAACTACACGAGCGGCACCACGGGCCGGCCGAAGGGGGTCGTCTACCACCACCGCGGCGCCTACCTCCAGGCCCTGGCGATGGCCTTCCACAACGAGCTCCGGGCCGACAGCGTCTTCCTCTGGATCGTACCGATGTTCCACTGCCACGGCTGGTGCCTGACCTGGGGCGTGACCGCCGCGGGCAGCCTCCACCTCTGCCAGCGCAAGGTCGACCCGGCGGAGATCTGGCGCCACGTGCGCGAGCGCGGGGTCAGCCACGCCGCCGCCGCCCCGACCGTGCTGACCGCGATGGCGGCACACCCCGACGCGGCCCCGCCGTCCCGGCCGATCCGGATCACCACCGGCGGGTCGCCCCCCTCCCCCGCGCTCCTCTCCCGGCTGGCGGAGCTGCGCGTCGACATCACCCACGCCTACGGGCTGACCGAGTCGTTCGGGCCGGTGATGCTCTGCGAGTGGCACCCCGAGTGGGACGCGCTCGACGCCGCCGCGCGGGCACGGCTGAAGGCCCGCCAGGGCGTCGGCAACGTGATCGCGCAGCGGCCGCGGGTCATCGACGGGGGCGGCCACGACGTCCCGGCCGACGGCGAGACCACCGGCGAACTGGTGCTGCGCGGCAACGACGTGATGCTCGGGTACTTCGACGATCCCGAGGCGACCCGCGCCGCCCAGGTCGACGGCTGGTTCAAGACCGGCGACGTCGGCGTCATGCACCCCGACGGTTATGTCGAGCTGCGCGACCGCAGCAAGGACGTGATCATCTCCGGCGGCGAGAACATCGCCTCGGTCGAGGTCGAGCAGGCGATCGCCGGCTGCCCCGGCGTCCTCGAGGTCGCCGTGGTCGGCGCGCCCGACGACCGCTGGGGCGAGCGGCCGGTGGCCTTCGTCACCGCCGAACCGGGCGTCGAGATCGACCCGGCCGCGGTGATCGCCCACGTGCGCAACCTGATCGCCCCCTTCAAGGCACCGCGCGAGGTGACCGTCGTCGAGGAGCTGCCGAAGACCGCGACGGGAAAGATCCAGAAGTTCCTCCTGCGCGAACAACTATGGACCGGCCAGAAACGGAGGATCGGAACGTGAGCATCAAGCGAATTCAGTCAACCCATGGCAGCTACAGCGAGTCGGCCGCGGTCGCCGGGCCCGGCCGCTGGCTCCACGTCGCCGGCCAGCTCGGCGCGGACCCCGACGGCACCGGCGCCGAGGATCCGCTCGGCGTCCAGGCCGAGCGAGCCTTCGGCCGGCTCGCCGAAGCCCTCGAAGCGCACGGCGCGACCCTCGACGACATCGTCAGCGTGACCACCTACGTGACCAGCTTCGACGACTGGGCGCAGCTGGTGGAGGTCCGGTCCAGATTGTTCGCCGACGCCTTGCCGGTGAGCACCGCGGTGCAGGTGGCAGGGCTGATGGGTGGCGCGGCGGTCGAGATCGACGCGGTGGCGTTCGTGGGGGAGGCGGGTTAGGGGGTCGGCGGCCGTCCGAGTGGGGTCCTGGGCTCCTCATGGGGGTCCTGGCAGGCTGTGACCCCCATGAGGAGCCCA
>CALCIA010000293.1 GCA_937907435.1 uncultured Actinomycetes bacterium | reverse complement strand
CGATCGTCACGTAAGTCCGACTTCGCGACGTCCCTGTGACGCCTCTCCCACGAACGCCTCACGTCCTGGGCTCCTCATGGGGGTCACAGCCTGCCAGGACCCCCATGAGGAGCCCAGGACCTCCCCGCGCCATCTCGGACGGCCGCAAGCGCCCCGAACCCCCACCCCGCGCCCCCTAATAGGGCGGCAAATCCTCGTACCACTTCCCGAGCATCCGAAAAGCCCTCCAGAACCTCTGCTTCGCCCCCTCTTCGTCGAGGCTTTCGTCGATATCCGGGACGTAGAGGGCGTCGATGGTCGGGGTGAAGGCCTGGATGTCGCCCTCGCGCTTCTCGATCTGGCGGGAGAGGGGGACCTGGAGGCCGTTGAGGACGCGGAGGCTCGGTTCGCCCATGATGACGACGATCTTCGGCTGGACGATCGCGATCTCCTCGATGAGGCGGGCGACGCACTCCTGAGGGGCGAGGTCGGGCTCGGCCACAGGGCACTTGACGCAGAGCGTGCCGTAGACGACCAGCGGGTCGATCCCGAGGCGCTTGAAGGATTTCATCAGCGCGTTGCCCGCCCGGCCGTAGAAGGCGACACCCTCCTCGATCTCCGCCGACATCGGCGAGTGCTTGAGCATGAAGACGTCGGCCTGCGGGTGGCCGGAGCCGAGGACCGGCATCAGCTTCCCCCGCGGGCAGTAGGGGCACTCGAGGATTTCGCGGCTCATCTGGTTGAGCTCGCGGATCGCCCTCTCGAGGTACTTCTCGCGGATCTCGTCGTCGGTGGAGTGCATCTGCCGGGACCTCTTTGACGAGGTCGGCGCGGCTCCTTCGCGACGAGAGGAGTGCATCAGCTCTTGCCGGATCTCCCGCCGGCCGAGCGGCGCACCGAGACGGGCCGTCGCGGCCGCCCCCCACGCGCCGGTTTGGCGTTCGCAACGCGCCGTTTCGGCGCCTTCGGCCGCCCAGTCGTCTGCAGGAACTTCAGGGTCTGGACGTAGACGAGGTTCTTGTGCTTGCGGGTGATGTCGGCGTCCCGCATCGCCTCGAGGAACTCGGCGGGTCCGTCGAAATCGCGGATCCGCTGGCGCACGCTCCCCAGCCCCTGCGCCACGTGGGAATCAGATCCCGCCGCCGGGACGATCCGGTACTTGCCCGCGAAGCGCACCGCCTCCTCGTTGAAGGAGGTCAGCATGACCCGCGGGTTGAAGACCTCCAACAGGTCGACGTCCTCGACGATGTCCAGCAGGTGCTCATAGTCGGGCACCGAGTGGAAGCGGTCGAACGGGTGCGGGACGTAGACGAGCCCGCCCTGCTCGCGGATCGCGGCGATCGTCTCCGCCATCGTCAGTCCCTTGGGGATCTTCTCCTTGAGGAAGAGGCCGATCACCTCGCCCTGCTCGGCGGTCTTCACCTCCTCGGCGACGATCACCTTCAGGCCGTCCATCCCGGCCGCGATCTCCGCCGCCTCCAGCGCCCCCGAGACCTCATTGTGGTCGGTGATCGCGATCGCCCCCAGGCCGCGGTCGCGCGCCGTCTGCAGCAGGACCCCGACCGGCGTCGCGCAGTCGCCGGAGTGGTCGGTGTGCATGTGGAGGTCGACCTCGATCAGCGGCCGCTTCGCCAGCTCGGCGCGCAGCGCCGGGTCCCCGGTCGGGTCATGGCGCCGCGCCAGCACCCGCCGGTACACCGCTTCGAAGTCGTCGGCGATCGCGCTCCAGTCCCGATCCGGGTCAACCAGCTCGTAGCTCGCCGGGAAGTAGCGCTCCAGCAGGGCGCCGGTCGCCGCGCTGGTGACCGTGCGCGCGTCGATCCGCCCGAAGAAGATCTCCACCAGCGGCCGCGCCACCTGCGTCGAGAGCGCCCGCTCCTGCGGTGCGTGGAAGGTCGCCACGTTCAGCGACAGCGAGTGGCGGAGCGCCGCCGAGGAGACGCTCGGCGCGAACGGCTCGTGCACGTGGACGATGTCGTAGGGACGCGCCGTGAGCGGCCGCTTGACCGGCTCGCCGCTGCCGATCCGCACCACCTGGTGCCCGCGCCGCCCCAGCTCCTCGGAGAGCCGCGCGACGAACTCGTTGACCGGTTTCCGGGTCGCCCGCCGGTGCGGGGAGACCTGGGCGATCGTCAGTGGCTGGGGCGAGGGCACGTCGGCGCCAAAGAATAGGAGCCCGCCGAAGCGGGCTCCCTTGAGGCTCCTTCTGGAAGGACGCTCAGTCCTGCGGGACCTCTTCCACCGGCGTGCGCGCGCCGCGCGCGTTGGCGGTGATGAATTCCTCGGTCAGTTCCCGCGCTTCGTCGTCGGGACGCTGCGAGTGCGGGCTCTTCATCAGGTAGCTGGACGGCCCGTCGAGCTGCCCCGAGATGCCGTTGTTCAGCGCCAGCTTGATCAGCCGCACCGCGTCGATCACGACGCCCGCCGAGTTCGGCGAGTCCCAGACCTCGAGCTTCAGCTCCGCGGTCAGCGGCACGTCGCCGAAGGCTTTGCCCTCGAGGCGGATGTGCGCCCACTTGCGGTCGGTCAGCCACGGCACGTAGTCGGACGGGCCGACGTGGACGTTCTCGTCGGGCAGCTCGTGCCCCATGATCGAGGTGACGGCGTTGGTCTTCGAGATCTTCTTCGAGTCCAGCCGCTCGCGCTCGAGCATGTTGTAGAAGTCCATGTTGCCGCCGACGTTCAGCTGCGAGGTCCGCTCGAGGCGCACGCCGCGGTCGTGGAACAGGCGGGCGAGCTGGCGGTGGACGATCGTCGCGCCGACCTGACTCTTGATGTCGTCGCCGATGATCGGCAGGCCGGCCTTCTCGAACTGCTTGTCCCAGTAGTCCTCGCGGGCGATGAACACCGGCAGGCAGTTGACGACGCCGACGCCGGCTTTGAGGGCCTGTTCGACGTACCACTTGGTGGCGTCCTCGGAGCCGACCGGCAGGTAGCAGACCAGCACGTCGGCCTTCGAGTCCTGGAGCACCTTCACGACGTCGACGGTTTCGCCCGGCGCCTTGGTGATCTTCTCTTTCAGGTACTTGCCGAGCCCGTCGTGGGTCATGCCGCGCTGCACGGTGACGCCGACCTTCGGCACGTCGGCGAACTTGATCGTGTTGTTCTGCCCCGACCACATCGCCTCGGAGAGGTCCTTGCCGACCTTGTCGGCGTCGATGTCGAAGGCGGCGACAAACTCGACATCACGGACGTGATAGCCGCCGAGGTCGACGTGCATCAGGCCCGGGACTTCCTCCCGCGGGTCGGCGTCCTTGTAGTACTGGACGCCCTGGATGAAGGAGTTGGCGCAGTTGCCGACCCCGACGATCGCGACGCGGACCTTGGCCTCGTCGCGCCCGTGTGCTCCGTTGCTCTCGCTCATAAGTGCTTTGGTTCCTCCTCGAATGGCGCTGAGTGGGAAAGGACACCCGGCGCCCGTGCTGGTTACAGACTTGGCTCTACGACCCGTCCTCGCCGGCGTCCGCCGCGCCCGCGTCCATGCGGGTGAGTTCGTTGCGAACGTGCCAGACGCGCTGGAAGACGGTGAAGATCGTCAGACCGGCGATGACGTAGATCGCCGGCGCGAGGAGTTCGAAGTCCCCGATTCCGGCGCCCTTGGCGAAGATCAGGCCGATCGAAAGTAGCACCACGCGGACGGGGCGGGTGGCGAGGCCGACCTTGCACTCGACCCCCAGCGCCTCGGCGCGGGCGCGGGTGTAGGAGACCATCAGCGAGCCGAGCACGGCGACCACGCAGATCGCGGCGGCGAAGTCTTCCCCGCGCGAGGCGAAGTAACCGGCGACGGCGGCGATCACGATGCCCTCCTCGATGCGGTCGAGCGTGGAGTCCAGGAAGGCGCCGAAGAGCGTCCCCTTGCCCGACATCCGCGAATAGCGGCCGTCGAGCGTGTCCATCACCGAGCCGAGGATGAAGGCGATCCCGGCGAGGAAGAAGAGTCGCTGGGTGACGAGGAAGGCGGCGACGAGGTTGCCGAAGAGGCCCATCAGCGAGATCGCGTTGGGCGTCAGCCGCGACTCGATCAAGCGGTCGCGGGCATATGCGCGCAGCTCCTGGCTGTTGCGGGGCGGGGACGGGCGGCCGTTGCGGCCGCCGGGTGCCCGCGGGGGCGCCGTCGACGATGCCATCGGCCTATGAGGCTAGAGGGTCGCGGGGCGGTCCGCCGGCCAAAGCTGCCCCGAGCTGTTCCTTTTGCCGACCCGTCCGGCAAAAGGAACAGCTCGGCAGGGAGCGCCGGTCCGCGGCCGTCGGGTGCGTCCCTACGCCTCGACCTCCTGCGGCGCGCCGCTGCGTCTTCGGCTCGACGTCTGCCAGTCCCAGGCCTCCGGTTTCCAGCGCGCCAGCGCCCCTTTGGCGATCGCGAACGACGCCAGCGCGACCAGCCAGCCGAGCGCCCAGTCGACCCAGTAGTGGTTGGCGGTGACGATCACCACCCAGGCGATCAGGATCGGCCAGAAGGCCCACCAGGCCCGCGACCACCAGTGGCGGCAGACAGCGACCCCGGTGGCGCCGATCATCAGCGCGAAGGCGCAGTGCATGCTCGGCACCGCCGCGTAGGGGTTGATGAAGACCTTGGCGATCGCCGAGTCGTGATTGACCGATGAATATTTCGTGATCGTGTCGATGAAGCCGTCGTGCGGGAACATTCGCGGCGGCGCGGTCGGGAAGCCGATGTAGCCGATCAGCGCCAGGCACATCGAGACGACGAACATGTTGCGCACGAAGTAGTAGGACTCGTTGCGGAACAGGTAGAGCCAGATCAGGAAGACGAGGGCGATCGAGAACTGGGCGTTCAGGTAGAGGAAGTTGGCGAGGTCGATCGTCCAGTGGAAGGAGAGGAAGTACTTCTGCAGGTCCGGCTCGAAGAGCGAGTGCAGGGAGCGCTCGAGCGAGATCACCTGGGCGCCGTGGTGGATCGCGTCGGCGCGGTTGGAGTCGGCGATGCCGCGGCCGAGCTCGTAGATGACGTCGACGCCGACGAGGATGCCGAGCTGCCTCCCGGCATCGCCCCAACCTTTGGGCATCCACGCGGTTACGGCGGAGAAGGCGCGCGACATGAACCTTCGATTGTAATCCTGCCTTAAGCAGCGATCCTGACGATGGCGACGACCTCCCCGAAGAAACGCGACGAGAAGCCCTGGCGGCGCCCGGATCGGCGGCGCGTGCGGGCGCTCCGCGAACGGCTGCGGGAGATGTACGGGGTGCCGGTCAACGAGCCGAACCGGCGGCCGCTCGACGAGCTGGTGCTGACGATCCTGTCCCAGCACACCAACGACCGCAACAGCGGGCGGGCCTTCAAGCTGCTGAAGGAGCGCTTCCCGGGCTGGGACGAAGTGCGCGACGCGCCGGTGGCGGAGGTCGAGGACGCGATCCGGCCGGGCGGCCTGGCGCAGCAGAAGGCACCGCGGATCCAGGCGATCCTGCGCGAGCTGGGCCCGGAGCCGGACCTGGACTGGACCGAGGACGCGCCGATCGAGGAGTCGCGGGAGTACCTGCTGTCGCTCCCCGGCGTGGGACGGAAAACCGCCGCCTGCGTGCTGATCTTCAGCTGGGGGCTGCCGGAGATCCCGGTCGACGTCCACATCCACCGGGTCGGCGGGCGGCTCGGGCTCTTCCCGGCGAACGCCTCGCTGGAGCGCGCCCACGACGAGATGCTGGCGATCGTGCCGCCCGAGGACGCCTACGAGCTGCACGTCAACCTGATCCGCCACGGGCGCACGCTTTGCCGTCCCAAGCCGAAATGCGGGGACTGCGAGCTGCACCGGATGTGCCCTTGGTACCGGGATCTGGACCACCGCGAGCTGATCGCCGGCGGTTGACGACGCCGGCGCCGGCGGGTGGCGGCGCCGCCTCTGGGGGTGCCGCGAGTTAGTATCCGCGCCGCCTCTCCATGAAGAAGAGCACTTTCATCACTTTCGGCCTCTTGGTCTTTGTCCTCGCGGTGGTCATCCCGTGGCTCGCGTTCCGCGGCAGCGGCGACGCGAACACCGGTGCCGAGGCCGTGCCCGCGCACCTGAAGGAAGGCCAGTCCCTCTTCGAGACCAACTGCGGCACCTGCCACACGCTCTACGCGGCGGGCACCGACGGCAACTACGGCCCGAACCTCGACGAACTCCTCGCCCCCTCCGGCCAGGCCGAAGACGCGAAGGCGGCCAAAGGCGTCGCCGAACGCGTCCTCAACGCGCAGAAGGAAGGCGTCGACTCCCAGGCCCCCGG
Organism: uncultured Actinomycetes bacterium; assembly: GCA_937907435.1. Taxonomy (GTDB): domain Bacteria; phylum Actinomycetota; class Thermoleophilia; order Solirubrobacterales; family 70-9; genus VAYN01. The sequence continues at coordinate 214 of CALCIA010000293.1, read as the reverse complement.
CCGCATGCCTCCGGCGATCCTGAACCCGGAGCAGCAAAAAGAAGTAGCCGAATTCGTCGGCACCGTCGCCGGCGAGGGCTGAGTCCTAGCCGGGCTGTTCGCCTTCGCCTCACGGGGCGGGGGTCCGCGGCGCCGCCGGCCGTCCGAGGGAGGTCCTGGACTCCTCATGGGGGTCCTGGCAGGCTGTGACCCCCATGAGGAGCCCAGGACGTGA
>CALCIA010000292.1 GCA_937907435.1 uncultured Actinomycetes bacterium | reverse complement strand
GCCAGGACCCCCATGAGGAGCCCAGGACCTCCCTCGGACGGCCGCCCGCCCCCCGGACCCCCTACCGCGACAAATACCGCACCACGGCCAGCACCCGCCGGTGGTCCTCCTCGGCGAGTTCCAGGTTCAGCGTGTCGTAGATGTGGGAGACGTGGCGGGCGACGGCCTTCTTGGTGAGGGTCAGGCGTTCGGCGATGGCGACGTTGCTGCGGCCCTCGGCCATCAGCGCCAGGACTTCGAGCTGGCGGGGGGTGAGGCGGTCGAGGAGGTCGTCGCGGCGGGGGCGGGCCATCATCGTCGCCACCACCTCCGGATCGAGGACGCAGCCGCCGGCGGCGACGCGGCGGAGGTCGGCGGTGAAGGAGGCGACGTCGGCGACGCGCTGCTTGAGCAGATAGCCGACGCCGACCGTGCCCTGCTCGACGAGCTCGGTCGCGTAGCTGCGCTGGACGTGCTGGGAGAGCAGGAGGACCGCCACCTCGGGGTGCTCGGCGCGGATCCGCAGCGCCGCCCGCAGCCCGTCGTCGGCGTTGCGCGGCGGCATGCGGATGTCGGCGACGACCAGGTCGGGGCGGTGGGCACCGACCTTGCGCAGCAGGTCCGGGGCGTCGGCGGCGCGGCCGACCACCTCGGAGCCGTCCTGCTCGATCAGGAGTGCCAGCCCCTCGCGCATCAGCGCCTGGTCCTCGCCGATGACTACGCGCACGGAACCTCGACCAGGATCCGGGTGCCGCCGCCGGGCGGGCTCACGATCGTCAGCTCGCCGCTCAGCGCGTCGACGCGGTCGGCGACGCCGCGCAGGCCGTTGCCGAGGCGGGCGCCGCCGACGCCGTCGTCGACGACCTCGATCCGCAGGCTGCCGTTGTAGCGGCCGATGCTGAGCCGCATCTCCTCTGCCCCGGAGTGCTTGACCGCGTTCGAGAAGGCCTCCGAGACGACGAAGTAGCCCGCCGTCTCGACCCCGAGCGGCAGCTTGCCGCCGGCCGGGTCGAAGTCGATCGCGACCGGCACCGGCATCCGGTCGGTCAGCTCTTCGGCCGCCGCGTAGAGGCCGCGCTCGGTGAGCGTCGCCGGCACCACGCCCTGGACCAGCTCGCGCAGCTCGGTGATCGCGTCCTGGAGGCCCGCGCTCAGCTCCGCCGCGGTGTCGTCGCCGGCGCCCGAGCGCCCGGCGAGCATCGCCAGCAGCACCAGCCGCGTCTGCAGGCCGTCGTGAAGGTCACGGGCGATCCGCCGCCGCTCGGCGTCCCCCGCCTCGAGCAGCCGCGCGCGGGAGATCCGCAGGCTCTCGCGGCTGGCGAAGAGGTCGGCGGTGAGGCGCTCGTGGTCGATCGCCAGCGCGGTCACGCGGGCCGCGTCGTCGACAAGCCCGCGATCGGCGACCAGGGTCGCGTCGTAGACGATCGCCCCGACCAGGCGCCCGCCCAGCCGTACCTCGGCGACCGAGCGGTCGGAGCCCGGCGCCGGCAGCGTCGCCTCCGCCCCGTCGCGGCCGACGTAGCGAGGCGGGTCGGCGACCCGGAAGAGGAGGTCGAGCGAGGGGTCCCCGAGGACTTCGCGCAGGGCCGCCCGCAGCGCCGGCCGGCCCTCCTCGGCGCTCAGCAGCGCGCCGAGCTCCTGCACGTCCTCGGTCCGGGCGAAGCCGCCGCTGAGGCCGGCGGCGACGAAGGCGACCGGGATCCCGGCCATCACCGCCAGCTGCGCCACCGCCAGTTCGAGGCCCGCCTCCGGGAACCAGGCTTGGACCACGATGCCGCTGACCGGGACGAAGAGCACGGCCAGGATCCCGTAGCCGGTGAGCGGCGCGAGGATGCGCCGTTTCCCCGGCTCGGTCCGCCGCAGCCGGCCGCCGAGGATCACCGCGGTGGCGACCATCACGGCGAGGCCGACCGCGTCCTGCACCCAGTGGCCGACCCGCCCGATGTCGTGGTTGTCGGCGATCTGCAGGACCGTGGTCGGCCCCCCTTCGCCCTGGTCGAAGAGGTACAGCGGCGCCTGCAGGACGAGGACGACGAAGTATCCGACCGCGACCGTGATCCGGCTCGCGCGGCCGCGGAGGCGACCGGAGGGGAAGGCGTGGAGCAGGTGGACGGCGACGGCGAGCGGCACCGTGGTGACCACCAGCCCGACCGCGATCAGCGCCGCCAGCCCCGTGTTGACGAGCCCGGCCGCCAGCCAGACGATGCCGCCGGCGACGATCAGCGCCCCCATCCCGTTGCCCGGCCGCCGCGTCCAGGCGAACAGGCCGGCGCCGACGTAGAGCAGGCCCACCGCCGGGAAGAGGTACACCTGCCAGATCGACACCAGCGGCCCGTCGACGAGCAGCACGACCTCGACCCCGGCCAGCAGCAGGGCGAGCGCGGCAAGCTCCGCGATCGCCGGGGCGATCACCGCGTCGCCGGGGCGCAACCACATGCGGGCGGCGCGCCGCACCGATCGCGCTTGATCTTCGAATCTCACGGGCTCCGACCTCCGGCGGAAAGGTGGGAGAACCCTAATCCAACGGCGCCGGGGCGGCGCCGGTCCCTGGCGCGGCGGGTCGGTCAGGCGGTGCCGGAGTCGGGGGTGGCGCGGATCACGCGCCCGCAGTCGCCCCGCACCGTGTCGCCGGGATCGACATAGACCGCGCTGAGCGGCGTTTCGCAGACGACGACGTCGTCGGCGCGGCCGTCGGCGACGTCGACGCGGTCCCAGGCCGGTCCGGCGTCGCCGCCGGTGTGGACGACGGTCGGCCCGCTGACATCGTCGATGCGGTCGGCGCCGGGACCGCCGTAGAGGACGTCCGCGCCGGGCCCGCCCTTGATGAAGTCGTCGCCGGCGCCGCCGTAGAGGACGTCATGACCGCCGCCGCCGCGGATCACGTCCGGGCCGCCCCGGCCGTGGAGCGTGTTGCTTTCCGGACCGCCGAGGAGCAGGTCGGCCCCGGCGGTGCCGTGATGCAGGGTGCCGACGAGCGCGGCGGAGGAGCGCACCACCTCGTTGTCGGGACGGTGGTGACTGCATTCGGCTTCGAGCTTGTCCTTGGGGAGCTTTTCCTGGTCGGCGACGTACTGTCCCGACCGAGTCGGGTCGGGACTGTCGAAAGCGACCCCTTCCAGCACCCATTCGGTGTTGCCGAGGTGCACGGTCCAGGTGCCGAGATCACGGATCACGGGGACGCTGATGCTGACCCAGGCGACGTGCTCCGGCTTCACCTTGACTTTCACGTCCTGGCTGAATTTGTGCTCCTTGGTGACGTCGATCTTGTACTTCAGCGTGATCTTCTGCTTGAAGATCTTGAGGAAGTCGACCTCGGTCTCGCTCTCGATCCCGACGCTGTTGGTGATCCCTTCCGTGGTCTCGGCGGCGATCGTCGTCTCGACCTCGGCGTCTTCGCAGTTGGTGACGGTCGAGCCGTAGACCTTGCCCGGCGTGTAGGTGGCGAACCGCTTCAGCGGTTCGAACGAGCAGTCGTTGGCTTCGGTGCAGAGCGATTTCAGCACCTTCGCCTGGCCCTGGATGTCGTCCGCCTTGAGCACGTCGACGGTGCCCGGCGCGTCGAGGAAGGTGATCCGGTTGCCGCCGTCGTCGATCTTGCACTGGCGGTTGGCGCCGCCGGCGCTGCAGCGAGTCGCGAAGTAGTTGTCCGCGGTCAGGTTGTACTGGGTGCCGCCGCCTTCGAAGCGCAGCGACGCGCGGCGCGTGTAGCTGAACGGATTTTCGAGCTCGAAGTGGAGCGATTCGCCCGGCTGCAGCACCATCCCCTTCTGTGGCTTGACCGAGCCGTTCTCGAAGACGGGTTCGCCGGCCGGCGTCGCCACGGTGCTGACTTCGGCGAGCCTCACTTCGGCGCCGGAGAGGTTGTAGATCGTGAAGCCGCGAGTGCGGGCGCTCGCGGTCGCCGCCAGCAGCAGCAATGCCAGGACCGCGATCGAGCCCACGGCGATCACCTTCGTTCGCATGCCCTGATCGTCGAGCCTCGCGGCCTTCGCTACGAGGGACCTGAACCCCCTGCGGAGGGGGCCTGAGCGCCCTGTCAGTACCGGCGCCCGCCGGCGCTCAGCGCGACCCGGCCTCGCCCACCGTCTCCGGGTGGACGATCAGGACGCTGCGGCGGCTGTGCTGGGCGACCGCCGAGGCGACGCTGCCGAGCAGCACTTTGGTCAGGCCGGTGCGGCCGCGGGAGCCGATCGCGATCACGTCGGCGTCGAGCTCGTCGGCCACCGCGACGATCTCCTGCCAGGCGCTGGCGGCGGACTCGACCCGCGCCTCGGCGTCGAACCCCGCCTCGCGCGCGAGCGCCGCGCCCTCCTCGGCGACGTTGATCGCCTCGTTCTGCGCCGCCTCCTGCATCGCCGAGACGGTCGCCGGGTCGAGGGTGCGGGCGCCGCCGAGCCCGACGAACTCGAAGCTTTCGATCGGCTCGCGGACGATCAGGACGACCGCCCGCCGGCCGCCGCCGAGGACCCGGCCCGCCTCGGCGATCGCGTCCTTGGCCTGGTCGGATCCGTCGTAGGCGATGAGGACCGGACGGCCCGACTGGTCACTTGGCGACATGCGGCAACGGTACCCGCTCGCCCGGAGGCGCGCCAGTTACGCTGAGGCGGTGGCACATCCGTCCACCGAGGAAGCGGCCCGCCTGGGTCGGGACGACTCGAAGGAGGCGATCGACCTCGCCCGCTCCGGCGGGCAGATGTACCCGGTGGTGACGATCGCCGACGGGGCCGACCACCACGCGCAGACGACCGCCTTCCACAAGCGCTGGTGGCGCCGCCAGGACGAAGGCTGGCCGGCCGACGTCAACGACGCCTACGACGAGGCGTTCACGCGCGAGCTGCTGGCCGCCAAAGTCGCGGTCGTGGAGCTGGTCTTCGACGCCGCGGACGGCAAGTGGAGCAACGTCGGCGTCGTCGACCTGGAGGTCTGGGAGCCCACCTTCCCGTTCGACCCCGAGAGCACCGGGTGGGTGCAGCAGGACCCGCGCTCGCGGGTGGGCTGGCGGCGGCGCTCCAGCCTGCGCAAGCTCTTCGGGCGGAAGAAGAAGCAGCCCCCTCAGTCCGCGGGCATGCTCGGCGGCGCGGTGCGGTAGCTCGCCGGGGTCGCCGAGAGGCGGATCGGGTTGCGGGTGAGGTCGACGGTGGAGCCGTCCTCACGGGGGATGGCGACGGTGGGCCCGAGGCCGATCCGCTCGGCGAAGGCGAAGGCGGCACCGAGGTCGTTGACCTGGCCCGCGGGCACGCGGCGGGCGAGCAGCGCGGCCGACCACTCGGCGGCGGGCCGGGCGGCGAGCAGGCGCTCGAGCTCGGCGCCCAGCGCATCGCGGTTCGCGACCCGGTCGGAGTTGGTGGCGAAGCGCTCCTCGGCGGCCAGCTCCGGCGCGCCGAGCTCCTCGCAGAGCGCCGCGAACTGGCGGTCGTTGCCGACCGCGAGGACCAGCTCGCCCTCGGCCGTCGCGTAGACCTCATAAGGGGAGATGCTCGGATGGCGGTTGCCGAGCCGCTCGGGGACGACGCCGGCGATCGTGTAGGCGGCGCCTTGGTTGACCAGCGAGGCAAGCAGCGCCGACATCAGGTCGACCTCGACCAGCTGCCCCTCCCCGGTCTGCTCGCGGGCGCGCAGGGCGACCAGGATCCCGACCGTCGCGAAGAGCCCCGCCAGCACGTCGACCAGCGCCACGCCGACCTTCATCGGCTGCCCGTCGGGCTCGCCGGTGACGCTCATCAGCCCGCCCAGCGCCTGGATCAGCAGGTCGTAGCCGGGCAGCGCGGCGCCGCCCTCGCCACTGCCGAAGCCGGTGATCGAGCAGTAGACGAGCCGCGGGTTCGCCGCCCGCAGGGTCTCGAAGTCGAGGCCCTTGCCCGCCATCAGGCCGGGCCGGAAGTTCTCGACCAGGACGTCGGCCCCGCGGGCGCGCCGGCGCAGCTCCGCGAGCCCCTCCTCGGTCGACATGTCGAGGACGACGCTCGCCTTGTTGCGGTTCACCGACTGGAAGTAGGTCGCCTCGCCGCGCTCGTCATAAGGCGGGCCCCAGGAGCGCGTTTCGTCCCCGCCCCCGGGCCGCTCGACCTTGGTCACCTCGGCGCCGAAGTCGGCCAGCAGCATCGTCGCGAACGGTCCCGCGAGGACGCGCGAGAAGTCGAGGATCTTGAGCGGCCCCAGGCCGGAGCCGCCCGAGCCCGGGTCGCCGGAATTGCTGTATGTTGGCGAAGTTGCGATTTTCGAAAATCTATCTTAGAGGCTGACAAGATGACTTCTGGCACCGCCGCTCCCCCCGCCCTCCGGCCCGAGGACTTCCTTGCGATCGACCGGATGCTCTCCGACGAGGAGCGCGACATCCGCGACACCGTCCGCGCCTTCGTCCGCGACAAGGTCACCCCCTACGTCGGCGACTGGTTCGAGGAGGGGACGATCCCGCTGGAGCTGGCCAAGGAACTGGGCGCGCTGAACGTGCTCGGCATGCACCTCACCGGCTACGGCTGCGCCGGCGCCTCGGCGACCGCCTACGGGCTCGCCTGCATGGAGCTCGAGGCCGGCGACTCCGGCATCCGCTCGCTGGTCTCGGTCCAGGGCTCGCTGGCGATGTTCGCGATCTGGAAATGGGGCTCGGAGGAGCAGAAGCAGGAATGGCTGCCGCGGATGGCCGCGGGCGAGGCGATCGGCTGCTTCGGCCTGACCGAGCCCGACGCGGGCTCCGACCCCGGTTCGATGCGCACCCGCGCCCGTCGCGACGGCGGCGACTGGATCATCTCCGGCCAGAAGATGTGGATCACCAACGGCTCGGTCGCCGACGTCGCGGTCGTCTGGGCGCGGACCGACGAGGGCGTGATGGGCTTCGTCGTCCCCAAGGGCACCAAGGGCTTCACCACCCAGGACATCCACAAGAAGCTGTCGCTGCGCGCCTCGGTCACCTCCGAGCTGCTGCTCGACGAGGTGCGTCTGCCCGACTCCGCCCGCCTGCCCGAGGTCGCCTCGCTGAAAGGCCCGCTCTCCTGCCTGAACGAGGCCCGCTACGGGATCGTCTGGGGCGCCGTCGGCGCCGCCCGCGCCTGCTTCGAAGCGGCCCTCTCCTACTCCAAGGAGCGCACCCAGTTCGACAAGCCGATCGCGAGCTTCCAGATCCAGCAGCAGAAGCTGGCGAACATGGCGGTCGAGGTGAACCGCGGCACGCTGGTCGCCCTGCAGCTCGGCCGGCTGAAGGACGAAAGCGCGCTGCGCCCCGAGCAGGTCTCGCTGGGCAAGCTCGCCAACGTCAACGCGGCGCTCGACGTCTGCCGCACCGCCCGCCAGGTGCTCGGCGCCAACGGGATCACGCTGGAGTATCCGGTGATCCGGCACATGAACAACCTGGAGTCGGTGGTGACCTACGAGGGGACCGCCGACGTCCACGCGCTGTCGATCGGCCAGGCGCTGACCGGCATCTCGGCGTTCCGATGAGCGCCGCGGCCGGAGCGACGCGGCCCGGGACGATCGCCCAGCACGCGGTCGAAGGGCTGCGCCGCGCGCTGACCTCGGGCGAGCTCGCCCCCGGCGACAAGGTCCGCCAGGAGGAGATCGCCGACGCGCTCGGCATCAGCCTCTCCCCCGTCCGCGAGGCGCTTGCCGTGCTCGAGCAGGAGGGCCAGGTCACCTACCTGCCGCGGCGCGGCTACTTCGTCACCGAGCTCGACGTCGACGACCTGCGCGAGATCTACGAGCTGCGCGCGCTCCTGGAGGAGCGCGCGGCGCGGCGCGCCCTGCCCCTGCTCGACGAGGACGCCTTGGAGCGGGTCGAGATCGCCGCCCGCGACTGCGCCCGCGCGGTCGACGGCGGCGACGTCGCCGCCGAGCTCGAGGCCAACCGCCGCTTCCACTTCGGCCTCCTGGAGTCGCCGGGCCAGAACCACACCCTCCGCGTGATCCGCCTCCTCTGGGACTCGACCGAAACGTACCGGGCCATGTACTACAACGCCCCCGAGGCCCGCCACGACGCGATCGCCGCCCACGACCGCATCATGTCCGCCGCCCGCGCCCACGACCCCGACCGCCTCACCGCCGAGCTGGAGACCCACCGCGCCGAAGCCCTGACCCGGCTGGAAGGGGTGCTTTCGGAGGGTCGGTAGGGGTTCGGGGGGTCGGGACGGGGGAAGGGATGGGGCCCCGCAGGCCGGCGCCCGGAAGGGTCCAGGCCCCGCAAGCTGGCGCCCGGGTAGGGGACCCGCCCCTCTCGCCACGGCCCGGGCAGGCTGTGGCCGTGGCGAGAGGGGCGGGTGTGCGGAAGGTGTGGAGGGACGTGCGCGGGAGGGTGACGGGAGGTTCACGGATCCGTGACGGGACGCCCACGACGGGCGCCGAGGGCCGGT
>CALCIA010000291.1 GCA_937907435.1 uncultured Actinomycetes bacterium | reverse complement strand
CGCCACGGCCACAGCCTGCCCGGGCCGTGGCGAGAGGGGCGGGTCCGTTATCCGGCGACAGCTTGCGGGCCTCCCATCCCTTCCCGGGCGGCAGCTTGCGGGGCCCCGCCCCTTCCGGGCGCCGGCCCGCGGCCCCCGTCCCTCCCTACACAGGGATCTCCAGCACGGCCGCGGCGCCGCGGTGGGAGACGAATCGACGTGGCGGGACGGCGGGGCGGGTGCTCAGGACGATCCCGTCCGCGTCGAGGAAGTGGACGTCGAGGGCAAATCGCATGCCGAAGGTGTGGACCGCGGCGCAGCGGGGGATCAGGAGGCCCGGGCCGGCGTCCTCGCGGTCGAGCAGGGACAGTCCCAGGGCACGGGCGCGGAAGCCGGTCGCGACCGGCACCTCGTGGCCGCCGACGGTGCGGCGGGGCAGGTTCTCGAAGCGCGACGGAGCCATCGCCGACCCAAGGTCTGGGCCGCCCAAATCTCTCCCCCCGACGGAATTCGGCTTTTTTGGCACGACTTCATCGCCAAAATCCCTTCTCACTGCAACCCCGCGTTCAGGGGTGTGCCCGGCGAGGCACGGAACTAGGATGATCGGCAAGATGCACCCCGCCGCGACACGGGCTTTGTCACGGCATCGGCTTCAACTCACATGGAAAAGAAAACGACCCGCAGAGGGAATTACGAGTCTGGCTCCGACTACGTGTTGGAGTACGGAGAGCTCCGCTTCGCGTTCAACGAGGAGGACTTCGCGCAGCGGGTCGAGCAGGCGGCGGTGAAGCTGGCCTTCGTCCACCAGGGGCTGACCCCCGAGGAGCTCGACGACCTCCTCGACCTCGCGGTCAGCGGCGAGATCGCCGAGCCGAGCTCCCCCCTCGGCGAACACATCAACGAGAACTGGGAGGACCTGGTCGGCCCCTCCAACCGCAGCCTCGTCCACTGGATCCGCCGCCTCGTCTTCCGCGGCGCCTGGCTCGACCAGCGGGTCAAGGAGGGCGAGCTCGACGTCGTCTTCGACGAGCGCAGCCAGACCTTCGGCTACGTCCAGCCCGACCGCAGCTCCGAGCTCATCGAGCTCTCCAAGGAGCCGTCGTGGCGCCGCATCGCCTACCGCAGGTAAGCGCCGCCCTGCCGTGGTTGGAAATCCGCGTATAGCGCCGGTTTCCAACCGCGGAGAGTTCTGACCGGTCGAACTACCCGCGCTCTAGGGCGACGACCACGGTCAGCGACCCCTTGCCGGACGCAGCCTTCGCGCGGCCGGCGTCGAAGAGCTCCTTGGCGCCGTCGGTGTCGCCGAAGGACTCGGTGAAGCGGGTCAGGGAGTCGACCAGGAGGATCACGTCTTCGCCGTCGGCGGCGCGGCGCTGGGCCGCGGCGAGCGCGTCGCTGGCGTGGCGGGCCTGGCCGGCGGAGACGAGCTCGGCCTTCGGCGCCTCGCGCTTCCAGTCGGCCAGCTCCTCGGGGCTCGGATCGATCAGCAGGGCGACCGGATCGGGGCCGTCGGAGGCCTCGGCGAGGTCGGCGGCGACGCCGCGCAGCAGCTCGGTGGCTGCCTCGCGGCCCTCGGCGAGCAGCACCGCCTGGCGGCCCGACTCGGCGGGCAGCAGCAGGTCCTGGATCGTGACCCCCTCGCGACGGCGGCCGAAGCGGCGCCGGCGACGACGGCGGCGCGGACGGGAACCCTCCCCGTCCTCATCTGAGGCCTTGTCCGATCCCTCGGCGTCGCGATCGGAGTCCTCGGCCTCGCGGGAGGGCGCGGCGGCGCGCCTGCTGCGCGCCGGCGGCTGCTCCTCTTCTTCCTCGACGTCGGTGCGCTCCTCGCGCTCGCGCCCGCTCGCGGCGCGGCGGCGGCGGCGGCGCGGCCGCTCGCGACCCTCCTCGGCGTCGGCGCCCCGCGGCGCGGAGCCGCCCTCGTCGCCGTCACCGTTGCCGTCGCTCAGCCGCTCGATCAGCTCGGCGCGGGTGAGCATCCGGAAGCGCTCGACGCCGGCCGCGGCGGCGAGCTGGTGGAGGTCTGCAAGATGTTTGGATTCGAGCTCGGTCTTGGTCATCGGAGGGCGACTTTAGTGAAAGTCAGTCGATGGCCTCGGCCGCGGGCGCGGCGGCCTTCGCGCCGGCGCCCAGATCAAGCGCCGGGTCGACCCCTTCGGCCGCCGCGACGTCCTCCCAGGCGCCGATCTCCGCCTCGATCCGCGCCTCCGACCAGCCCAGCTCCCCGCCCAGCGCCGCCGCGATCGGCCGTCGCGCCTCCGGGTCGCGCAGCGCGGGCGCCGCGAGGATCCCCAGCCGGGTGCGCCGCAGCAGCACGTCGGCGAGCGAGCGGGCCTGCTCGGCGCGCGCCGCCACCACCACCTCGGCCAGCAGGTCGGGACGGCCGGGGACGATCGGCGCCGCCAGCTCGGGCCGCTCCCGGGCCAGGTCGAGCACCCGCCGCGCCGCGTGGCCGTAACGGAAGGCGAGCTGGGAGAGCGCCTCCTCCCCCACCTCGTCGGGCGCCTCGAGGTCGGCTGGGCGCGCCTCCATCCCGAGCGGGATCTCCGCCGTCCGGCACGGCGCCTCCCGCCCTTCCCGCTCGACCAGCCGGTCCACGGTCAGTTTCGCCATCCGCCGGTAAGTCGTGAGCTTGCCGCCGGTGATCGTCAGCATTCCCGACGACGTCTCGTACAGCTCCTCCTTGCGCGAGATGTCGACCGACTTGCGCGGGTCGCCGCTGGAGATCAGCGGCCGCACCCCGGCGTAGGCGCCGGCCAGGTCGCCCGGCCCGAGCGCGGTGCCGAAGAACGAGTTGGCCGCGTCGAGCAGGTACTCGACTTCGGCCTCGGCCGGGCGCGGGTGGCGGATGTCGCCGTCGAAGTCGTTGTCGGTGGTGCCGATCAGCGTCCGCCCGTACCAGGGCAGGGCGAAGATCATCCGCCCCTCGCCCGCGGGCACGATGCAGGCCGCGCTGCCCATCGGCAGATCGGCGGCGTCGAGCAGTAGGTGGGTGCCGCGGCTGGGTGCGATCCGTGGGACGTCCTCCTCCTCGACCACCTCGGGCCGGATCGTGTCGGCCCACACGCCGGTCGCGTTGACGACGTGGTCGGCGGCGACCTCGATCCGCTCGCCGGAGTCGGCCTCGACGAAGGCGACCCCGGCCGCGCGTCCCTGCCCGCCTGTGACCTCGACCACGTCGGCGCCGTTCAGCATCACCGCGCCGTAGCGTTCGGCCTCGCCGAGCACGGTCAGCACCAGCCGCACGTCGTCGGTCTGGCAGTCGTAGAAGAGGTAGGCGTCGTGCGGGTCGCGCGAGGCGAGCGCCGGGACCAGCTCCAGGACCTCGTCGTGGTCGATCGTCCGGTGGCGGTCCGGGGACCAGTAGAAGTCCTCGCCCTCGGCGTGGGACGAGCGCATCTCGCGGCGCGTGCGGCCGACCCGCGTCGTCGCCATCACGTCGTACATGTTGAGGCCGATGCCGACCTTGCGGTCGCGCTTCTCCTCGCCCAGCGCGGCGACCAGGAAGGGGGTCGGGTAGACGAGGTGCGGCGCGAGCTGGACCAGGAGCTGACGCTCGAGCAGCGCCTCGCGCACCAGGCCGAGGTCGAAGTTCTGCAGGTAGCGGAGGCCGCCGTGGACCATCTTCGAGGAGCGGCTCGAGGTGCCGACGGCGAAGTCGTCGCGCTCCAGCAGGGCGACCGAGTAGCCGCGCGAGGCGGCGTCGAGCGCGACCCCGGCACCGGTGATGCCGCCGCCGATCACGACCACCTCGAAGTGGGCGCCGGCGATCGCCTCGACCGCCGCGGCACGGGTCAGCATCGCCCCGCCCCCGCGCGCGCATCGACCCGGTTGACCCTGCCAGGCGCCAAGTCCATGGGACGAGGGTACTCGCCGCCGCGCTGTTCCTTACTTCGGCCATGCCGGAATAAGGAACAGCGCAAGGGGGTCGCCTCAGCGCGGGGGCGGCGGCGGAGCGCCTTGCGCCGCGTATGGCGAGGGGGCAGCGGGCGGCGGCGCGTTGATCGGCGCGGCGTTGATGGCCGAGGGGTCGGGCGACTGCGCGGGCGCGGGGGCGTTCGGCGGCGGTGCCGGAGCGCCGGGCGCCGTCGGCCAGGCGGGCGACGCCGGAGCGCCGGCGTAGGTGGGGCTCCCGGGCGCCGGAGCGCCTGGCGCCGCGGGGCCACCGTTCGTCGGCGGGCCGCCTGGCGTCCCTGGCCCTCCCGGCGGCGGCCCGCCCTTCGGGTGCGTCGCCTTCCAGCGCCGGTACGGGCCGAAGCCGATCGCGAAGAGGATGCCGCCGACGAGGAGCCCGGCGAGGATCGAGCCAAGCACCGAGCCGCCGGAGCCGGAGTCCGATTCCGCTTCGCCGGCGGGCGCGCCGGTGGAGAGCGATTCGCCGCCCGCGGGTTCGATCGGGGAGGTGTCTTCGGGGAGCGCGCCTTCGTCGATGCCGGGCACTTCGGTCGGTGCCGTCACGCCCGGCGCGGTGCCGACTCCACCGGTCCCGCCGTTCTTCCCGTTCTTGCCGCCGCCGTGGTGGGCCTTCGAGCCCGTCGAACCGACGCCCGGGACTTCGGACGGGAATTGCGGCGTCGGGGTCGGCGTCGGCGTCACGCCGCCTTCTTCGGGCAGCGGCAGGGGAAGCGGTTCCGGGGCCTGGGTCGGCGTCGGCGCGGGCTTCGGCACCTTCGGCTTCGGCGCTCGCGGCACGGCTTCGAGCGGCAGGTGCTTCTTCGCCGTCGCGACCATCACCTGCGCGGTCACCCAGACCGGCGTCTGATCGCTCTTCGACGAATAGCGGTAGTGGCCGTCGCCCACCTGGTTGGCTTCGAGGTATTGGAGCGCCGACTTGCCGCCGCGCTTGAACTCGGCCGGGTTGGCACCCGCGGCGAGCAGCCCCTCGACCGCCCAGGCGGTCGACTGCGTGTTGAGCGCGCCGTTGCCGCTGACCCGGTAGCCGCCGCCCTTCTGCTGTACCTGCCGGAGGTAGCCGACCGCCCGCTTCGCCGGCTGCGCCGACGGCGTCAAGACCTGCAGGACCGCGCCGGTGCCGTCGGCGTTGCTCGGCGCGCCCGCGACGTCGCCCCAGCCGCCGTCTTCGTTCTGCGTCCCGCGCAGCCATTCGACCGAGTCGGCGACGTTGGCGATCCCGGCCGCGCGCAGGGCAAGGACGGCGTAGGCGGTCGAGTTCGGCCAGCCCTCGTAGGAGCCGTCCTTGCGCCGTTTGGCGAGCAGCGCCGCGACCAGGTTGCGACCGGCGAATTCCCGCGGTTCGATCCCGGCGCCCTCGAGGGCGAGGATCGTGCGGGCGAGGTCGCCGGGGCTCTGGACTTCGGCGATCGCGCCCTGGAGGAAGGCGACCGGCGAGTGGCCCGCGGTGGTGACGTCCTGCGGGTTGATCCCGGCCGCCTCGAGGCCGAGCATCGCCCAGCCGGTCATCTCCTGCCCCGACTCGGCGCCCGCCTTTTCGCCCCAGCCGCCATCTTCGTTCTGGGCGCGTTCGAGCCAGGCGGCCGCGGCCTCGGGGCCACCGTCAGAGGCGGCGTCGGCGCGGGTCGAGGCGAAGGCGCCGAGCAGGAGGACGGCGACGAGGACGGCGGCAATGCGACCGGTGGTGGCGATGGTGCCGCGCGGCGGCACGAGGTCGGACGGGCCGGGAGACGGCATCGCGCCGCCGACCGACGCCCCCGCCTCGATCTCCCCCCGCCGCCATTCGAAACGTTCACGGAATCGAATCAACATGCGAATCATTGCGGGACCGGCGGCGAGAGCGAGCACGACGTTGCCGAGTGCATGGGCGACTTCAAAGGGGACCGCGCGCCCCTCGAGCAGCCAGAAGCGCTCCCAGGAGAGGCCGCCGCCGTAGGTCGCCATCAGCGAGAAGTTGAGGATCGCGCCATAACCGACCGCGGCGAGGCCGCAGGCCGCGGCAAGCGTCAGCCGTCCCACGTTGCGGCTCCCGAGGGCCAGCGCCGCGCCGAGGATGCCGCAGAGGCCCCAGGCCGCCATCTGCCACGGCGTCCACGGTCCCTGCCCGAACCAGAAGTTGGAGATCAGCGCCGAGAAGGCGCCGACCGCGAAGCCCGCCGCCGGGCCGAGCGCGTAGCCGGCGAAGATGACGATGTCGGTCGTCGGCTTGACGTTGGGGAAGGCGGCGAAGGCGACCCGCCCGGCGATCGCCAGCGCGGCGAGGGCGGCGACGAGGGCGACGACCTGCGCGGGCGGCCGCGAGCGCTCGTACCAGCCGAAGCCGGCCAGGAGGACCGCAGCGAGGATCAGGAAGCTGACGAGCTGCCAGCTCATGGCCCACCCCGCTCGGACCCCTCAGGTGCTTCGGCGAGGTGGACCGCGCCCTGCTCCGGGGTGACGACGCCGGGGACGTCGAGGACGCGGGCGACCTCGGTGGCGAAGTACCAGCCACCGGAGAGGATCTCGGCGCTCGGGCCGTCGGCGATCACGACGCCGTCGCCGAGCAGGACGACGCGACGGGCGAACTCGGCGGCGAACTCGACGTCGTGGGTGGCGATGACGACCGCGGCGCCCTGCGCGGCGAGGCGGTCGACCAGGGCGACGAGGTCGTCCTTGCGGCCCCGGTCCATGCCGCGGGTCGGCTCGTCGAGGGCGACGAGGCCGGGGACGCCGTCGCCGTCGAGGCGGCCCGCGAGGGCGATCGCGAGGGCGAGGCGCTGGCGCTCGCCGCCGGAGAGGTCGCGCGGGTCGGCGTCGGCGGCGTGCTCCATGCCGACCGCGCGCAGCGCGGCGAGGCCGAGCTCGCCGGGGAGCTCGTCGCCGACGCGCTCGCGGACCAGGAAGTCGCTCGGGTTCTGGGTGAGGAGCGCCATCCGCTCCGCCGCCACCCGGCCGGCGACCGGGCCGATCAGCCCGGCCGCGGTGCGCAGGAGGGTGCTCTTGCCGGCGCCGTTGCGGCCCATCAGGGCGACCCGCTCGCCAGGGGCGACGGTTAGGTCGACGCCGCGGAGGACGTCGCGCGGGCCCGCGCCGCTGTCGAGCTCGACCCAGAGGCCCTTCGCCTCCAGGGCGCGGGGGTCTTTCTCGCGTTTTCCGAGTCGCGAAAGACGCGACGGGGGGGAGATTTCGCCGCTCAAACCCTTCCCCGGGCGGGGGACGGCGGTGGCTGCCCGCGGGGCCCCGCCCTCCCCCAATGTCCGCCGCGCGTCGCGCACGCCCACCGGCAGCGGCTCCACCCCGGCCAGCGAGAAGAGCCGCGCGGCGGGCGTCGTCAGGGTCGGGTCCATCTCCCGCGTCCAGCCCAGGAACTCGCGCGGCGACCCGTCGAAGCCGATCCGTCCCGCCTCGACCGCGACCACCCGGTCGGCCGCCGCCAGGCAGCGCTCGAGCCGGTGTTCGGCCAGGACCACCGCCACCCCCCACTCCTCGTTCAGCCGCCGCAGCAGCCAGATCAGCTCGTCGCCGGACACCGGGTCGAGCTGCGAGGTCGGCTCGTCCAGCAGCACCAGCCGCGGCCGCGTCACCAGCGCCGCCGCCAACGCCACCCGCTGCAGCTCGCCCCCCGACAGCGTGTCGACGGCGCGCCCGAGCAGGTGCGGGATCGCCAGCGCCAGCGCCACCTCCTCGACCGCCCGCGCCCGGTCGCCGGGACCGTCCCCGCGCATCTCCAGCGGCAGCTCGATCTCCGCCGCGACCGTGGTCGAGACGACCTGCGTCTCCGGGTCCTGGGCGACGTAACCGACCGCGACGGCGAGCTCGCCCGGCCCGGCGGCGATCGCGTCGTGCCCGGCCACCTCGACCCGCCCGTCCACCTCGCCCCCGTGGAAGTGTGGGACGAGGCCGCAGGCCGCGCGCAGCAGCGTCGACTTGCCCGAGGCCGAGCGTCCCGCCAGCAGCACGAACTCCCCCGGTGCCACCTCCAGCGAGACGTCGAGGAGCGCCGGCGCCGCGGCGCGCGGGTAGGCGTATGACAGTCGCTCGACCGCGAGCGCGGGCGCGACGCCGCGGCGGATCGCGAGCTCAGACACGGAGCACCCCCGCGCCACCGGCATCCGCCGTCGCCTCCGGCCGAGGCACCTCCGCTCGCCCGCCGCCGGACCTCCGACCCCGCGGCCACCCGCCGTGCCGCCGGGCCGACCGCCGACCGCGCAAGCCCCGCCACGGCGCCAGCCCGCTCGCAAGCACCACCGCGCAGAGCGCGAGCGTCGCCGGCCCGAGCCCGATGTGGATCGTCGGATAGGGACGGAAGTCGTCCGCGCCCGCGGCCTTGCCGATGATCGCCGCCGCCAGCACCGCCGCCGCGACCGCGTAGAAGCGGACGTCGTGGCGGCTCGGCTCGCGCCGCCGCCGCCCGCGCGGACCGCCGAGGCTGTAGCCGCGCAGCTCGAGCGTCGCCGCCACGTCGATGGCGCGGTCGAGCGACCCGGCGAGCAGGCGCCGCGCCAGCGCGCCCCGTCCCACCACGGCCGCCCCCGGCCCGCGCAGGCGCGCCGCGTCGCGCAACCGCCCCGCGTCGGCGGCCGCAACCGGCACCAGCCGCGAGACCAGCGTCGCGGTCAGCGCCGAGCGCGCCGCGATCGGGCGCAGCGCCCGCAGTACCCGGTCGGGATCGACGCAGGCCGAGTAGACGCCGAAGGCGATCATCGTCACCGCCGCCCGCAGCCCGATCGAGACGCCCGCGACGATCGCCTCCAGGGTGACGTCGACCTGGCCCAGGATCGGCAGGTGGCCGAGCCGCGCCAGCACCGTCTCCCCGCGGTCGACGACCAGCGCGTTGACGACGACGATCAGGAGCGCCAGCGCAAGCCCCATCCGCAGCGCCGCGCGCACCGCCGTGCGCGCGCCGGCCAGCCGCCCGGCGAGGCAGGCGGCGAGGCCCGCCGCGAGCAGCACGACCGGGTTCGAATAAAGGAAGGCGACGACGACCAGCGCGCCGAGGTAGGCCACCGCGGCGCCCGGCCGCGCCGACTGCAGCGGCCCCCGACGAGGGATGTAGGCGAACGGCGATCTCATCCTGACGACCCCGAGCGCAGCGGCAGCGGCGTCACCGTCCCCGCTTCGCTCTCCACCGCGTAATGGTCGCGCAGGTCGTCGGCATCGAGCGCTTCGGCAGCCGCTCGCACCGCGCCGACAGTGCCGCCGGTGACCAGCCAGACCGGCGGCCCTTCGAAGTGCCGGGTCGCCGCGACCAGCCCCGCTTCCGCGCCGAAGCCGCGTGCCTTCGCGCCGTTTTCGTCAAGCCCGACGAGTTCCCAGCCGCCGGCCGAGGCGGCGCCGCCCGCCGTGCGTCCGCCGGGGCTTGATCCCCCCGTCGCGCCCCCGCCCACCGGAGCGAACTCCGCGTAGACGCCGCTTTCCGCCGGCCCGCCCTCGATCAGCGCCGCGGTCGGATCGGAGCGCACCTTCGCCCACGGCCCGACCAGCACCCGGATCGCGCCCTTCGGCGACCCCGAGGCGATCTTCACGCCTTCGCCTTCGAGCGCCTCCCGCACGCTCGCGCACGCGTCCCCGCCCCCCTCGCATTCGACGACGACCGCGGGCGCGTGCCCTTCCCAGCCGGTCGTGAACGGCGCCGGCCAGGAGCCGACCACCGCCGGCACGTGCGCGGTCGCCGCCCAGTCGTGCATGTCCCACCAGACGCGCTCGCCGCCCTGCAGCGAGACCTCGGCGGCGCCGATCGGCGACTCGACCCCGTTCACGTAGAAGAACCAGTCGTAGGGATGGCCGCCCCGCTGCGTTTCTTCGATCCCGTCGATCGACTTGACGTAGCCGCCGCCGTAGCGCGTCTCGAGGTGGTCGACCTCCCCTTCGAGGAAGCGCATCACCGTGTCGGATTCGTTCGCTTCCCCTGACGCTTCCGTCATCTTCACGGCGCCGAATTCGCGCGTCACCGTGAGGTCGACCGAGCCGACCTTGGAGCCGGGGCCGAGACCGCAGCCGGCGGCCACGAGCGCTGCCCCGAGGAGCAGTGCGATCGCGACCGCCGTGCCGCGGCGAGACATCAGCTACCGGCGGGGCACTCGTTGCCGAGGCAGACCGGCTCCTGCGCGGAGGGGATCGCGTCGCCGATCGCGGCGCTGATCAGGGTCGGTTCGGTCAGCGTCACCATCACCTTGCCCTGGGCGTCGGTGGGGCCGGTCGCCCCGGTCACCGTCGCGCCCTTCATCGGCTTGCGCTTGCCCTTTTCGTTGTAGGCGTAGACGTGGACCGCGAACGGCACCCCGGCGGTCGCCTGCCGCGGCGCGCTCAGCACCAGCTCTTCCGGATACGGGTAGGTCGGCGCCAGGTCCCAGAGGACTTCGTCGCCCGCCTTGATCTTCGCCTTTTCGCCGCCGACCGTGGCGCCCTTGTGGTTGATCTTGAGGTACCAGGAGGCGTTGCCCTTGGCGACGCTCTTGCCGACGCCGCAGAGGCCGAGGCCGAAGCTGAAGTGGTCGGTGAGCGTGAGCGGTGCGAGTTGCTTGATCGTCTGGGCACCCTTCGCCAGCAGGCCGAGCGCCGTGTTGCCCTTCAGCGCCACCTTCTTGCCGCTGCCGCCGGTGCCGGCGCCGAGGCAGGTCGCCTTCGGGCTGGTCTTGACGGAGACGTTGGCGGTCTTCACCGACTGTTCGGCGAGCACCACGTTGCCCTTGCCGACCACGCGCAGCGTCGCCGTCGTGGCGGAGGCGCTCGCGGTCACCGCAAGCCCCAGGCAGAGGACCAGCGCGCACGCGGCGGCCGTCCGCAGTTTCATCGTTCTTGGCATATGAGCCACCCTTTCCTCGAGGGTCGTCTTGGCTGGCCGGGGACAGGTCTCCTGGCTTCCGGGGTTTGGGCGGGCCGCGCCTTCCCGGAGACGTGAGCGTCCCCAGTGGCCGGCGCCGGACAAGCGGCGCCCGCGACCTCCTCGACCCGGTCACAGTGGCGGGACCACGCCGGTTTCGCACCGGACTTCCCTTGACCACCGACCGTATGTACCGCCCGAGTCTATTAGGCTCAGACCGCTCCGGTATCGCCTGAGCACTGGGAAGTCCTCGTTCGATGGAGGTGGAGAGATGAAGCGCTCGGGATGGCGGCCGCCCCCGCCGGCCCTCGTGGTCGCTTGCCTCGCCCTGTTCGTCGCCCTCGGCGGCACGGTGCTGGCGGCGACCAAGATCGACGGCAAGACGATCAAGGTCAAATCCTTGCCCGGCAACCGCCTCAAGGTCGGATCGGTCCCCGGCAACCGCATCGCGCCCCGCTCCCTCCTCGGCTCCCAGATCAGGGTCGAAACCTTGGGCGAGGTCCCGAACGCCGCCCACGCCAACTCCGCCGACTCCGCCCGCCACGCCCAGACCGCGACCGCCGCCGACCACGCCACCGACGCGACCACCATCAACGGCCACGCGGTCGGTTGTGCGGCGGGCCGCCGAGAGTTCGCCGGGGCGTGCTGGGATCTGGAGGCAAGCGCCGCGGCAGTGAACGCCGTCGAAGCCGCCGGGGTGTGTGCGGCGAGGGGCGGGGAACTGCCGGCGGTACTGGCCCTCACGGTGTTCGCGGGAGAACCCGGCGCGCAGATCTTTGTAAGTGGCGAGTGGACGAACCAGATCACGGCGCTCGCCAACGAATACGACGGCATCGCACTGTTTCCATCCGGAAAAATCTTCGTCGGATCACCGCTGAGCCAATTCCACTTCCGCTGCGTGACCCCGCTCCTCACCTGAGCCGCTGATCAACCGGTCCCCGCGAACGCGTGGTCACGGGGCCCTTCCGCAACGCTTTCGTCGCACCCCCTCGGGTCGAGTTCGCAGTAATCCGCGGATAGCGCGGAGAAGTGCGAACTCATCCGGGGGAGCGCCGGGGGTGCGTGTCGTCCCTCCCCTGCGCTCCCCTTGGGACCTGTGCCGCCGACGCTCAGGCGTCGAGCAGGCGGCGGTAGAAGCGGTAGTCGCGGCGGTCGGGGCGGAGGTTCGAGGCGAGGGCGAGGTGGTGGCGGGCGCGGCGGGTCTCGCCGGTCATGCTCAGGGCGCGACCGAGGCAGAAGTGCGCGTAGTCGTTGACGGGGTGGCTGTCGACCACGGCGCCGAACTCGACTGCGGCGAGGCGGAAGCGGCCGGCGCGGTAGTAGGCACGGCCGAGGGCCTCGCGCACGGAGGTCTTCTCCGGTTCGCGGCGGGCGGCCTCGGCGAGGGGCTCGGCGGCGTCCTCGAAGTCGCCCTCCTCGAGCAGCTCCATACCGCGCCGGTAGAGCGTGTAGGTGGGCTCGGGAACGGGATCGGGCATCACCCGATTGTAAAAGCCGGGGGAAGTCGGCTTTTGGCTATTTCTGGCGGGCGCGGACGGCGGTGCCGTAGGCGCAGACCTCGGTCCAGGTGGTGCCGAGCTCGGAGGTGTCGTAGCGGAAGGCGACGATCGCGTTGCCGCCCTTCGCTTCGACCTCCTCGACCAGCCGTTCGGTCGCGTGCTCGCGGCCTTCTTTCAGCATCTTCGTCATGCCTTTCAACTCGCCGCCGGCGAGGGACTTGAGCGAAGCGCCGATCTGCGAGCCGACGTTGCGCGAGCGGACGGTGAGGCCGAAGACCTCGCCGAGAACCTCTTCGATCTCGTACCCGGGGCCGAGGTCGTTCATGGTCGTGATGATCACGGCGGCCAGCCTAATCGGCCGATCGGAGGACAAGCGAAAGTTCGGTCAAAGGTCCAGGACGAAGACCCAGCGGCGCCCGTCGCGGTCGTCCTCGTCGCGCTCCGGGACACGCCGCCAGCCGAGCGATTCATAGAGAGCGTGCGCGGCGGTCTGGTACGGGCGGCTCCAGAGCGCGACCCGCTCGGCGCCGAGCCCGCGCGCCCGCTCGAGCGCACCGAGGACCAGCGCGCGGCCGACCCCCTGCCGCCGCGCCCGGTCGGCGACCGCCAGCCGCGCGAGCTCCGCCTCCCCCGGCCCGGCGACCGAGCGCCCCGGCGCGCCCGGCGGGAAGACCGCGGCGACGGCGACCACCTCGCCGTCGTCGATCGCGACTGTGACGTGGGCGACGGCGGCGACCGCGAAGTACTCCTGCAAGGCGTATGGCTCCTGCCGGCCTTCCGGCCCAGCTTTGGCGTAAGCCTCCGTCCAGAGCGCCGTGACCGCCGCCGCGTCCCCCTCGTCCGCCTCCCTGATGTGCATGCGCCGAGGCTAGCCCCGCCCCGACGAGTTCGCAGAAATCCGCGGATAGCGCGGAGAAGTGCGAACTCGCCAGAGGGGGCGCCGGGCGCGTTCGCAGTAAGCCGCGGATAGCGCGGACTTCTGCGAACTCACCACGGGCGGCGAGCCGGGCGCGGGGGTCAATCCGCGGCGGTGGCCTCGGCCAGGTACTCGAGCACCGCGGGGATGCCGCCGCGCTCGAAGGCGGCGCGCTGGCGGTCGGCGCCGTTGCCCTCGACGAGGATCCGCTCGATCTCCGCCAGGGCGCCCGGCCCGTCGAGGTCCTCCGCGTAGGGCCGCGCTTCCGCGAGCGCCCGCGCCACGACCTCCGGCGCCGGGGCCGCCTCGCCGCCGGCGACCATCAGCCGCGCCTCGAGCCCGTGACGGATCGCCTGGTAATAGGACTCCTCGAGCGCCTCGCGCTGCAGGTCACTGGAGGAGGGCCGGTCGACCTCGCGCGCCGCCAGCGCCCGGATCAGCGCCGCGAAGCCCGCGTTGGCGGCCGCGGTCGGCTGCACGTCCATCCCCCGCACCTCGACCGTGCCGAGCTTCGGGTGTGGCCGCACGTCCCACCAGATGTACGTGTAGTCGTCGACCCCGGCCGCCTCGACCAGCTGGTCGGCGACCGCCAGGAACTCCTCGTAATCGAGGAACTCGCGCGGCATTTCGAAGCGCGGGTAGGCGCGGACCTCGACCGCGCGGGCGCTCGCCAAGCCGCTGTCGGCGCCGTCACGGAAGGGCGAGTTGGCGGCGAGCGCGGCCAGCATCGGCAGCCGCAGGCGCATCGCGTTGGCGACCCGCACCGCGGTCTCCGGATCGGGCATGCCGACGTGGACGTGGAGCCCCGAGGGCGGCGTCGAGAGCAGGCTCGCCAGATCCTCCTTGACCACGTCGTAGCGCGGCTTGCTCACCAGCCGCGCCTCGCCGCCGTCGTCGTCGGGGTGGATCCCGGCTCCGAGCAGCCCGACCCCGGTCGCCCGCACCGCCGCGCGGAGGTCGGCGAGCTCGATCACCGCCGCCGCGGCGTCGCCGCAGATCCCCGTCTTCAGCTCGATCTGGGCGGCGAAGATCTCGGTGCTGACCGCCTCCCGCGCCGCCGCGTCGAGAGCCTCGATCACCCGCTCGGCGTCCGGGATCAGCCGCCTCCCCTCGTCGACCAACAGAAGCTCTTCCTCGACGCCGATCGTCAGCGGCGGCGAGGCGCCAAAGCGATGCTCAGGCTCTGCGGCTTGTCTCCCCATCACGTCGCCCCGACTCACGGGTCCGGGCAACTTACCCGCGCCCGCCGATCCCAACCTTGGCCTTGGCGACGGGGGCTAGCAGCCGGTCAAAACATACGCAACTGTTTGTCTGCATCGAGATGGACGGAAACCGGGGCGCAGAAACCTCACGGATCGGCAATCAGCCGTCCTGCCCATGTGACGATTTAGGCCAAGAATCCCTGCAAATTCAAACATTCCGCACGGAAGTGTCACAAGAACTTTAAGCCTTCATGGAGACCCGTCAGATACGCCTCCGTTTGTAGACAAAACATTTCAATTGCTCTATGTTGCCGCCCGAACCATGGCGGGCGACGCGAACAACACCGACGACAACGAACTGCTGGTCGCGCTGCGGCACCCGCTGCGCAGGCAGATCCTGCGGGCGATGGTGAAACAGGACCCGCTCAGCCCGCGCCAGATCTCCGACGCGCTGCGTGAGCCGCTCTCCAACGTCAGCTATCACGTCCGCGTGCTCGCCGACTGCGGCACCGTCACCTTGGTGAACACCGCGCCGGTGCGCGGGTCGGTCCAGCACTTCTACGCCACGACGATCGACGAGCCCTGGGTCCTCACAGTTCTCGGACTTAGCGAGAACGGCAAGCCTGCACCGGGGGGAGAAGACGAGCAGCCGGACCCTTAGCGTCCCGACGATGGCGGCGCCCGAGAACACCCAGACCAACGAGCGCGTCGACGCTCGTCTGGAAGCGGTGGTGCTCCAGCGCGTGCTCGACCATCACCCGGCCCGGATCACCGTCGACGAGCTGGCCCGCGAGCTGATCGGCGCCGGGGACGACTTCGCCGCCCGCGACGGCATCGAGCGCGCGCTCGACGAGCTCACCCGCAGCGGCCTCCTCCACCCCGTCGCGGACGGCTTCGTCGCCCCGACCCGTCCCGCCGTCCGCATCGGCGAGCTCCTCGGCAGCCTCACGTAGTCGTCGCGGAGGCCCGGTCCGCGCCGCCGGACCCGCGCGGCCGGCGGCTCGTCGCGCCGTGCCGCGGACTCACCCGGGCATGCCGACCACGAGGCGGCGGAAGCCGGTGCGCAGGCGGTCGGCCAGTTCGCCCGCCGCGCTGGCGGCGGCGGGGTCGTCCTCGTCGGTCCCCGTCACCAGCACCACCTCGGTCGCCTTGAAGCTGCCCACCTGGTCTTCGACCGCCTGGACGATGTCCTCGTCGCCGACCCGCGCCTCGGCGACGACGCCGACCTTGGCCAGCGAGGCGACGGAGACGACCAGGGCCTTCTGCGCCTCGCGGCGGGCGGGCTCGAGGTCGGATGCCCAGCGGTCGAGGAAGCCGATCCGGGCGGGCGCGAGGATCCTCACCTCGGCGAGGTCACGGGTGCCGTCGACGCCCGCCTCGCCGGCGATCGCCGCGGTCGTCACCGGGTCCTCGACCGGGCGGCTCACCACCACCAGCAGCCGCCGGCGCACCGTCGGGTCGGGCGAATCGCCGATCCCCCCGCGCGGGCGCATCCGCACCGCGACGTAGACCAGCACCACCGCCACCAAGGCGCCGAGGGCCAGGCCCGCCTCGGGCCCGGCGAGCAGGATGCCGACGACGATCGGGACGGCGATCGCGATGACGATCAACGGCAGCTTCCAAGGCGCCACCGACCTAGCCTGTCACGGCGACCACCGCCCCGCCCCTTGCTCCGTGGTTCAGGAGCCCTTCGTGATTGCCGCAGGCGCCATCCGCCCCTGCAAACGTCCCATCCGCACTGTCGCCACCTCCGTGTCGGTGCTGCGTTTCCCTGTCCGCCACCCGCTTTCGGCGGAGACGTAGTTTTACTCCAGCCGTTTACAGCAATCAAGTTGAAACCGGTAAAAGCCGACAAATAAACGAGAATTTAAGATCGTTTCTGGACTTCTTGACTTACACTGATTAGCGTTTTCGCATCGGCGCGTTGCCACCGCTGTGCCCCTTGCCACCGACCGAAGGAAGTCCCCCTTGCCTAAGACGAAGAAGAAGGATGGCGTCGAACAGATCGTCGCCAAAGCCTTCGCACACCCACTGCGCGTACAGATCCTGATCATTCTGAACGAGCGGGTCGCCAGCCCCAACCTGCTCGCCCAGGAGCTCGATCAGAGCCTCAACCTCGTCGCCTACCACGTCCGCGTGCTCGAGAAATACGACTGCATCGAGCTCGTCGACACCAAGCAGCGCCGCGGCGCCACCGAGCACTTCTACCGTGCCACGCGCCGCCAGTTCCTCAGCGACAGCGAATGGGCCCGGATGCCCCAGAGCCTCCGCCCCGGCCTCTCCGGCGCGATGCTCAAATCGATGTTCGACGACATCGAGGAGGCCGTCAAAAGCGGCTCCATGGATGAGAAAGAGGACCGCCACCTGAGCCGCACCCCGATGGTCGTCGACAAAAAGGGCTGGGACGAAGTCTCCGCCCTCCTCACCGAGACCCTCGACAAGGTCTTCGAGATCCAGAGCGAATCCGCCAAACGCCTCTCCGACTCAGGCGAGAACGGCATGCTCTCGAAGGTCGAGATGCTCCACTTCAAGTCGCCGGATCCGGCTTAAAAGGGGCGAAGGCCTGGGGAAGGGACGGGCGGGGGTTCGGGCGCTCCCGGCCGTCCGAGTGGGGTCCAGGGTGTCCTGGGCTCCTCATGGGGGTCCTGGCAGGCTGTGACCCCCATGAGGAGCCCAGGACGTGAGGGGTGCGTGGGAGAGGCGTCACAGGGACGTCGCGAAGTCGGACTTACGTGACGATCAGGTCGGGGAGCCTCCACACCTCGCCCGGATCGGACACAGAGATGCCGGGAACGTCACACTTTCCGGCCCCCAGAGGCCCTTTTCGGGCCTGAATCGAGGGGCCGATAACGCGCTGCGTACTTTGACCTTGCCATAGCACGGTCAATCCACGCAGCGCGTAGGTCGGTGTTGCACAACACGGGAGGAAGACCGGAGTTCTCGG
>CALCIA010000290.1 GCA_937907435.1 uncultured Actinomycetes bacterium | reverse complement strand
AGGACCCCCATGAGGAGCCCAGGACACCCCCGCGCCACCTCGGACGGCCTGCAGCGCCGCGGACCCCCGCCCGTCCCGCCGCTACCCCTCCCGAGGCGACACCAGCTCATGCTGGTACGCATACGCCACCGCCTGGGCCCGATCACGGGCGCCGATCTTGGCGAAGAGGTGGTTCACGTGGCTCTTCACGGTGGCGGCGCTGACGACGAGGCGGTCGGCGATCTCGCCGTTGGAGAGGCCCGCGGCGATCAGCTCCAGGACCTCGGCCTCGCGCGGGGTCAGGCCGTCGGGGAGCTCGTCGTCGTCCGGGGCCGGAGGGGTGTCGCCGCGGGTGACCGCGGTGAGGAGCTGGCGCTGGACGGCGGGGTCGATGGCCGCCTCGCCGGCGGCGACGCGCTCGACCGCGCTCTGGATCTGCTCGGCGCCGGCGTCCTTGGTCAGGTAGCCGCGGGCTCCCGCCTGGAGGGCGTGGACGACGGTCTCGTCGTCGGCGTAGGTGGTGAGGGCGACGACGCCGACGTGGGGGTGGGTCTCGGCCAGCCGGCGGGTCGCCTCGATCCCGTCGAGGCGCGGCATCCGCAGGTCCATGAGGACGACGTCGGGACGCTCGGCGGCGACCATCGCCAGCGCCTCCTCGCCGTCGGCCGCGGCGCCGACCGGCTCGATCCCGTCGATCAGGCCCAGCATCAGGGTGAGGCCCTCGCGGACGACGCGCTGGTCGTCGGCGACGATCACCCGCAGCGGCGCGCGCTCGCCGCCGTCGGTCACGCCGGCACCCAGAGCTCGACCCGGAAGCCGTCCTCGGTCGGCCCGGCGAGGAGGCGGCCGCCGATCAGCTCGGCCCGCTCGCGCATCCCGCTGACGCCGTAGCCCGCCCCGGCCCCGGCGAGCGCCGCCGGCTGCGGGACCCGCGGCTCGGCCCCGTCGCCGGCCGAGTCGGCGACGATCAGCTGCACGCCGTCGGGGTCGTAGTCGAGGCGGATCGCCACCAGCTCGGCTTCCTCGGCGTGCTTGCGCACGTTGGTGAGCGCCTCCTGGGCGGTGCGGAAGACCGCCAGCGCCGCTTCGGACGGCAGCCGGCGCGGCTTGCCGCTGATCTCCAGCGTGCACTCGATCCCGTGCGCGCGCATTTCCTCGATCAGCTCCTCGAGCTTGTCCGGGCCGGGGACGGAGTCGCCGCGCAGCGCTTTGATCGCCGCCCGCGCCTCGTCGAGGCCGGAGGCGGCATGGCGGTGGGCGCGGCCGATCGCCGCGATCACGTCGGAGTCGACATCACGGTCGAGGGCCAGCAGGCGCGCCCCCTCGAGCTCCACCGAGAGCGCCGAGAGCGAGTGGGCGAGCACGTCGTGGAGCTCGCGCGCGATCCGCCCGCGCTCGTCGAGCGCCGCCGCCTCGTTGCGCGCCCGCCGCGTCCGCTCCTCCTCGGCGAGCAGTTCCCGCGCCTGGATCTGGTGGTTCTCGCTCAGCCGCACGAGGTGGCCGATCACGAACATGAAGACGTAGGCGATGTTGGTCCAGGCGAGGACCAGGAGGCGGTCGCTCGCGGTCGCCAGGATGCCGACGTCGACGATCCCGATGATCGGGATGATCGCCGCCAGCGCCAATCGTTTCGGCAGCCGCATCACCGCCGAGGCGACCGCCGCGTAGGTGCCGAGGACCGCGGTCCCGGACGGCTGCACCGTCATCAACGCGATCGAGGCGAGGCCGAGCAGCAGGATGAAGACGAACTCGGCGCGGTCGTCCTGGGGATCGAAGTAGACCTCGATCGCGATCAGCGCCGCCAGCGTGCCGCCGCCGAGCAGCGTCACCAGGCCTTCGCCGTGGAGCGCGGGGGTCGGCGTGCCGATCAGGCCGGAGATCAGGATCAGGACCATCGAGACGACCGGCCAGACCCGCATCCGCAGCGGCGCCTTGCAGTCCGCGGAGGCCGGCGCGCCGCCCACCTTGCCGAGCCGCTGGCGCAGGATCATGATCCCGTGCGGGCGGTCCGGTTCGTCGTCCGGGCGGAAGATCTGCATGCACACAGGTTAGGAGGCTGCCTCCGCCTTGTCATGGGCGCCGGGGTTGAGCGTGGGGGCGGCGCCTCCACCCAGGGGTTGAGGACGAAGTTCGGCGCCCGAGCCGATGCGGCGCCGCGCCGGGCACCGTAGCTTCCTCGCCATGGATACGGCGATAAGCGTTCACGGGCTGCGGCGCTCCTTCGGGGACGTCGAAGCCGTCGCAGGGGTCGACCTGGAGGTCGGCCACGGAGAGATCTTCGCGTTCCTCGGTCCCAACGGCGCCGGGAAGACGACGACGATCGAGATCCTCGAGGGATTCGGGGAGCGCGACGCGGGCGGGGTCAGCGTGCTCGGCGTCGATCCCGCCCAGGCGACCTCCGACTGGCGCCAGCGCGTCGGCATCGTGATGCAGGAGTCGCCCGGCGAGCAGGAGTTGACCGTGCGCGAGTGCATGGAGCTGTACGCCGGTCTATATAAGGGGCCGCGGCCGGTCGACGACACGCTGGAGCTGGTCGGGCTCGGCCCGGAGGCGGCGGAGAAGATGACCGGGACGCTGTCCGGCGGGCAGCGGCGGCGCCTCGACGTCGCGCTGGCGCTGATCGGCGACCCGGAGCTGATCTTCCTCGACGAGCCGACCACCGGCTTCGACCCGGCGGCGCGGCGCGACGCCTGGAAGATGCTCGACGGCCTGCGCGACCTCGGCAAGACGATCTTCCTCACCACCCACTACATGGAGGAGGCGGAGCGGCTCGCCGACCGGATCGCGGTGATCGCGGGCGGGCGGATCATCGACGAGGGGACGCCGGCGACGATCGGCCACCGTGACATCGCGGCCTCGGAGATCCTCTTCAGCCTGCCGCCCGGCGTCGACGACTGGGAACTTCCCGACGACCTGCTGGCGCTGATGCAGCCGGAGCGCCGCGACGGGCGGATCGAACTGCACAGTGCCGCGCCGCTGGCCGACCTCACCCGGCTCGGGTCCTGGGCCGACGGGCGCGGCATCGAGGTCGGCGAGCTCGAGGTCCGCCGGCCCACCCTGGAGGACGTCTACCTGCGCCTCACCGCGGAAGCGGCGGGCGCCCCGGCCGAGGAGGTCGCCTGATGGACCTGGTCCTGCACGTCACCCGCTTCCAGTTGCGTGCCTTCCTGCGCAACAAGAAAGCGCGGATGTTCACGCTGGTCATCCCGCTGATCCTGCTGGCGCTCCTGGCGGGCGTCTTCCACGGCGGCGAAACGACGGTCAGCGGGGTGACGATCGACTATCGGCAGTTCTTCGTGCCGAGCGTCGTCGTCTTCTCGCTGACCCTGACCACGCTGGCGATGCTGGTCGCCACGGTCGTCAGCCAGCGTGAGCTGGGGATCCTGAAGCGGCGCCGGGCGACGCCGATGCCGGCCTGGGCGCTGATCGTCAGCCAGTCGCTGACCGTCGTGCTGATGGCGATCGGGACCGTGGCGCTGCTGCTGATCGTCGGCGCGGTCGCCTTCGACGTCCGCATCCCGGCCGACGGTTGGCCCGCCCTGGTGCTCGGGGTGATCGGCGGCGCCTTCGCCTTCTGCGGCCTCGGTTATGCGCTCAGCACCTTCGCCGACTCCGCCGACTCTGCCCAGCCGATGATCCAGCTGATCACCTTCCCGCTCTTCTTCATCTCCGGCATCTGGATCCCGCTGGCGGAACTGCCGACGTTCCTGCAGGACGTCGCCAAGGTCTTCCCGGTCGAGCACGTCGCCGACCTGGTCCACCGGGCCTTCGTCGGCGCCGTCCCGACTGGCCCGGTGCTGCTAGACGTCGCGATCCTCATCGGCTGGGCCGTGGTGGGGGCTGCCGTGGCCGCGAAGCGCTTCGCCTGGATGCCGCCGCGGCGGGGGTAGGGGCGGGCGGGGGTCCGGGACGGCGGGGGTGCGGGGGTCCGTGGCGCGGGCGGCCGTCCGAGGGAGGTCCTGGGCTCCTCATGGGGGTCCTGGCAGGCTGTGACCCCCATGAGGAGCCCAGGACGTGAGGGGTGCGTGGGAGAGGCGTCACAGGGACGTGAGGAAGTCGGACTTCCGTGACGATCAGGTCCGGGAGCTTCCACACCTCGGCCGGATCGTTGACGAAGATGCCGGGAACGTC
>CALCIA010000289.1 GCA_937907435.1 uncultured Actinomycetes bacterium | reverse complement strand
ACACCGACTTACGCGCTGCGTGGATTGACCGTGCTATAGGGGCCCTAAATCACGCAGCGCGTATTCGACCCCTTGTTTCCGGCCCGAAAAGGGCCTCTGAGGGCCGGAAAGTGTGACGTTCCCGGCATCTCTGTGACCGATCCGGCCGAGGTGTGGAAGCTTCCGGACCTGATCCTCACGGAAGTCCGACTTCGCGACGTCCCTGTGACGCCTCTCCCACGCACCCCTCACGTCCTGGGCTCCTCATGGGGGTCACAGCCTGCCAGGACCCCCATGAGGAGCCCAGGACACCCTCGGACCCACCTCGGGACGGCCGCCGGCGCCCCGGACCCCCGCCCCACGCCGCGCCCAGGCCTCGTCGCAACCAATCCGCACCGGATTCCGCCTGCCGCCGCCGCCCCATCATCGGTGGGGTGCCGATGCCTTGCTGCGGCCTTCCCCGGATGCCGCGGCCGGGCCGGGGGCCTAGCGTCGTCCCACCTTCCCGAATCCCGAGAAAGGAGCACCGATGGCGCGGCCGAAGTTCGTCCTCCTGCCGTCGCGCTCCCCCGCGGCGTTCGCGCCGCTGCTCGGCGCCGCCGAGTACGCGCGGGTCGAGGCGGCGGCGCGGCGGGCGCGGGAGCAGTTCGCGGGCCGGGCGATCTGGAACGTCAGCTCCACCTTGCGCGGCGGCGGGGTCGCGGAGATGCTGCGCTCGCTGCTGCCCTATGCGCGCGGGGCCTGGATCGACACGCGCTGGGCGGTCCTGCGTGAGGATCCCGCGTTCTTCCGCCTCACCAAGCGCCTCCACAACAACCTGCACGGCGACCTCGGCGACGGCGGGCCGCTTGGGGACGAGGAGCGCGCCGCCTATGAGGAGACGCTGGAGCGGAGCGCCCGCCACTTCGAGGGCCTGGTCCACACCGACGACGTCGTCTTCCTGCACGACCCGCAGACCGCCGGCCTGGCGCCTCACTTCCGCGCGCTCGGCGCGACGGTCGTCTGGCGCTGCCACATCGGCATCGACGAACCGGGCGCCACGGCCCTAGCCGCGCAGGACTTCCTGCTGCCCGACGTCGCCGCCGCCGACCTCTGCGTCTTCTCCCGCCGCGGCCTCGTCTGGCCCGACCTCGACCCCGACCGCTGCCGCGCGATGGCGCCCTCGATCGACCCGTTCTCGCCGAAGAACCAGGAGCTCGGGGAAGGCACCGTGACCGCGATCCTCGGGGCGGCGGGCCTCACCGCCGACGATGCCGACGGCGCCCTCTTCACCCGCGCCGACGGCAGCCCCGGCCGGGTCGAGCGGCGCGCCGAGGTCATCGAGGACGAGCCGATCGCCGCCACCACGAAGCTCGTCGCGCAGGTCTCCCGCTGGGACCGGCTGAAGGACCCCGACGGGCTGCTCGAGTGCCTGGCGGGGGAGCCGGCGGACGCCGCCGACGTCCACCTGCTGCTCGCGGGGCCCGATGCCGGCGCGGTCGCCGACGACCCCGAGGGGGCGCTCGTCTGGAACGAGGTGTGCGGCCATCGGCGGGCGCTGCCGGAGGCGGTCCGCCGGCGGGTACACCTGGTCGGGCTGCCGATGGCCGACCTCGACGAAAACGCGGTGGTGGTGAACGCGATCCAGCGACGCGCCGACGTCGTCGTGCAGAAGAGCCTCGCCGAGGGGTTCGGCCTGACCGTCGCCGAGGCGATGTGGAAGCGGCGGCCGGTGGTCGGCAGCCGGATCGGCGGCATCGCCGAGCAGATCGTCGACGGCGAGAGCGGCCTGCTGGTCGACCCGCGTGACCCGCGCGAGCTCGCCGCCGCGATCCGCGGCCTGCTCGGCGATCCGCGACGAGCGGCGCGGCTCGGGGCCGCGGCCCACGACCGGGTGCGGCGCCGCTATCTCGGCATCGTGCGGCTGGCGGAGTACGGCGAGCTGCTGGGGGAGTTGGAGGCGGCACGGGCTTGAGCTACCCCGCCAACCTCGCCTCCGACGTAGTCCTGCGCGACGGCTCGACCGTCTCCCTGCGGCCGGTGCGCCCGGACGACGCCCCGCTCCTGCTCGACTTTTTCGGCGGGCTCGACCGGCGCTCGCTCGCCTTCCGCTTCTTCACCGGCGCCCCCGACCTGGAGGACGCGGCGCAGATCCTCGCCGACGTCGACTACCAGCGCCGCTTCGGCCTGCTTGCCCTGCGCGGGGAGGCGCACCGCCCGGTCGGCCACGGGTTCATCGCCGCGATCGACGACGACCTGGTCGAGATCGCCTTCGCCGTCAGCCCGATGCTGCAGGGGCAGGGACTGGGCAGCGTCCTGCTCGCGCAGGTCGCCGAGCGCGCGGCCGAGGACGGGTTCGCGCGGATGGTCGCCGACGTCCTGCCGGAAAACCACGCGATGATCTCGATGTTCCGCCACAGTGGCTTCCCGGTCGAGGTCCGCGCGGAGCCCGGATCGGTCCTGGTCGAGATGCCGACCTCGCCCGACCCGGAGGCGATCGCGCGCTTCCAGGAGCGCGACGCCGTCGCCGCGCGGGCGGCGGTCGCCGCCTTCTTCGACCCGGCGACGGTGTCGGCGATCGACGGTCCGCCGGAGGCGACGATCGACTGGGCGCGCGGGGCGGCGGACGAGGTGCGGGCGGTGGTGGTGCGCGGCGCGCCGGACGCCTGGGAGCGGCAGGGCGCCGCGGGCGAGCGCGCGCTGCGCGAGGTCTGCCGTCGCGCCGGGACGCGGCTGGTCGGGCCCGCCTCCTTCGGGGTCCTCGACAACCGGCCGGGCCGGGCACTCAACCTGACCGCGAGCGCCGAGCGCCCGCCGCACGGCGGCATCGGCATCGTCGCCCAGGGCGCGGGCGCCGGGCGGGCACTGCTGCAGGGGGCGGCGCGGCGCGGGGTCGGCGTCTCCACCTTCGTCGACCTCGGGGCGCGCGCCGACGTCACCGCCAACGACCTGCTCGAGTACTGGGAGGAGGACCAGGCGACCGAGGTCGCCCTGCTGCAGGTCGAGTCGTTCAGCGACCCGCGGCGCTTCGCCCGCGTCGCGCGGCGGGTGGGCGCGCGGATGCCGATCGTCGTGATCGCCGAGCGCGCCGCCGGCGAGCCGCCCGGCCGCGGCCTCTTCGACCAGGTCGGTGCGATCCGCGTCGACGGCGTGAGCGAGGCGCTCGACCTGGCGCTGGAGCTGGCCGACCCGGCGAGCGTCGAGGCCTGGCGCGAGCTGCCCTCGCCGCCGGCGCCGACCGCGGTCCCCCGCTCCGACGAGGCGGCGGCGATCATCGCCGCGGCGCTGGGCAGGGACGGCGGCGAGGCCGAGCTCGACGAGGACGCCGCCGCCCGGCTGCTCGACTGCTACGGGATCCGGGTGGAGCCGGATGGAGTCGGGACCGGCGGACCGGTCGCGACGGATGGCGCGTCGGCGCCGAGCGTGACTCCGACCGGGGCGACCGCTCTGCGGATCGCGGTCGCGCCCGATCCGCTCTTCGGCCCGGTCCTCCGCTGCGGCCCGGCCGGGGCGCCCGACGCGGAGCCGGCCGCGCGCCTGTGCCCGCTGGCGGAGGGCGACGCGGCGGATTTCCTCGATCGCCTCGAGCTCGGCGACGCGGTGGCGCCCACCGGCCTCGGGTCGCTCGGGCGGGCGCTGGAGGGAGCCGCGGCCGCGGCGGCCGCGCACGCCGAGATCGCGGCGCTGGAGCTGGACCCGGTGCTCGTGACCGACGCCGGCGCGGTCGCGGCGGCGGCGCGGATCGCCGTGCGGCGCCCGCCCGAGCGCCGCCCCTGGCCGCGCACCTGGACCTGAGACTCGGGCGGTGCCCCCAAGCGGCGTCTCCACATCCCGGCGTGTGGCCTTGACCGCATGCGGCGGGCCCGCCGTCGCGATTCGATGGGGACATGACGACGACCGCCCGCCACAACGCCGAACGGACCAGGGCGATGGGCGCCCAGCGGGTCTGGGCGACCCCGGCCGCGGTCGACGCGATCGTCCACCTGCGCTCGCAGCTCGGCACCCTGGTCCTGCGCCACGTCGCCGACGAGACAGGCGAGCCGGAAGTGCGCCTCGTCCACTCCACCGACCCCCGCGGCCCCGACGACATCTGCCTCGGCACCGTCGGCGGCGTCCTCTTCCTGATCGACCGCGCCCACGACGTCGAGCTCGGCTGCCCGGACTTCCACGTCGACGTCACCCCGACCCGTCTCGACAACGACGGCGAAGGCGTCCGCGCCGAGTACCACCTGGTCAGCCGCGCCAGCATCCGCTAGCCGCCGCCCGGGCGAGTTCGCACTTCTCCGCGCATATCGCGGCTTTCTGCGAACTCGGCGCGGTTGTCCTTTGTAGCCCTGTGGGTGACAAAGGACAACAGGTTGCCTCCAGCGGCGTGCCCGGGAGACGGAACCCTCACGGCTCCGTCACGAAGCGCACGGCTTCGTCCCTGAACACAGTCCCTATCGAAACCTCCCCGGCCCGGCGATCAGCCGCCCGAGGCGACAGCCGGCGTCCCCGAACCGAGTTCGCACTTTTCCGCGCCTACCGCGGAAAAGTGCGAACTCGTCAGGTGGGCGCCCCGCTAGGGGTCGATCAGGTTGTGCTCGAGGGCATAGCGGGTCAGCTCGGGGCGGGTGGAGAGGGCGAGCTTCTGCTGGATGTGGGCGCGGTGGGTCTCGACCGTGCGGACGCTGAGGTCGAGCTGCTCGCCGATCTCGCGGTTGGTGTGGCCGAGGGCCATCAGGCGCAGGACGTCGGTCTCGCGCGGCGAGAGGGTGCGGGCGGAGGCCTCGTCGGGGTCGCGCGACAGGCCCGCCGAGACGGCGGGCGGGAGGTAGCGCTCGCCCCGCGCGGCGGCGCGGACCGCCTCGACCAGCTCCAGGTGGGCGACGTCCTTGAAGAGGTAGCCGAGCGCGCCGTCG
The DNA here is from genome assembly GCA_937907435.1 of uncultured Actinomycetes bacterium. Lineage (GTDB taxonomy): Bacteria > Actinomycetota > Thermoleophilia > Solirubrobacterales > 70-9 > VAYN01. The sequence goes on along the minus strand of CALCIA010000289.1, from coordinate 1,383 downwards.
TCGAGGGCGCGACGGGCGAGGCCGATGTCGCGTTCCATCGTCAGCAGGACGACCTGCGTGCCCGGGGCGGCCTCGCGCAGCCCGGCGACCGCGTCGACGCCGAGGCCGTCGGGCAGGTTGACGTCGAGCACGAGGACGTCGGGCGCGAGGTCGTCGACCGCCCGGCGCGCGCCGGCGATGTCGTCGGCCTCGCCGACCACCTCGAGGTCGGGCTGCGCCTCGAGCAGCGCCCGCAGCGCGCCGCGGACGACGGCGTGGTCGTCGGTGAGCACCACGGCGATCTTGCGCTCCGCCCCCTCGGCGTTCATCGCGCCCAGCGTAGCGCCGCGTCGGACGGCACTTCCCGACCCGGCGCGGGCGCTGCGGCAAGTGGTCCCCCGCGTCAGACTGGTGGCGTGAACGAGGCGCGCGAGATCACCGTCGTCCTCGCCGACGATCACAACGTGATCCGCGCCGGCCTGCGGGCGATGCTCGAAGCCGAGCCTGACCTGCGGGTGATCGGCGAGGCCGCCGACGCCGCCGCGGCGGCGAAGCTGACCGCGGACCGCCGCCCCGCCGTCCTGGTGCTCGACCTGCAGATGCCGGGCGCCGATCCGCGCACCGACATCCCCCGCCTGCGCGAGGCGGTATCCGACTCGGCGATCGTCATCCTCACCATGCAGAGCGACCCGCGCCTGGCCCGCGACCTGATGCGCGCGGGCGCGGCGGGCTTCGTCCTGAAGCAGGCGGCCGAGCGCAACCTGGGCGAGGCGATCCGCACCGCGGCGGCGGGCGGCTCCTACGTCGACCCGCGCCTCGGCGGCGAGATGGCGAAGCTCGAGGCCGATCCGCTCGACGACCTCAGCGAGCGCGAGCTCGAGCTCCTGCGCCTCGTCGCCCTCGGCCACACCAACCGCGAGATCGGCGAACAGCTCTTCCTCAGCGTGCGGGCGATCGAGGTGAACCGGGCGAAGCTCCTCGAGAAGATCGGCGTCGAGACCCGCCCCGAGCTGGTCCGCTTCGCGATCGACAACCGGGTCATCGAGCCGGGGCCCGGCTGAGAGGTTCGGCGGCCGGGAAGGTCCAGGCCCCGCAAGCTGTCGCCCGGTTAGGGACGGGGACCCGCAAGCTGTCGCCCGGAAGGGCCCATACCCCGCAAGCTGTCGCCCGGATTACGGACGCGCCCCTCTCGCCACGGCCCGGGCAGGCTGTGGCCGTGGCGAGAGGGGCGGGTGTGCGGGAGGTGTGGAGGGACACCGGCGGGAGGGTGACGAGGGAGCGACGGGAAGGTCACGGAGCCGTGACGGGAGTCGGACCTCGTCACAGAGACGCCGGGAACTCCGGTCTTTCTCCCGTGTTGTCCAACACCGACTTACGCGCTGCGTGAGTTGACCGTGCTATAGG
>CALCIA010000288.1 GCA_937907435.1 uncultured Actinomycetes bacterium | reverse complement strand
AGGGGGGTCAATACACGCAGCGCGTAGGTCGGTGTTGGACAACACGGGAGGAAGAGTGGAGTTCTCACGCTCTTTGTGACGAGGTCTGACCTCGGTCACGGTTCCGTGACCCTCCCGACGCACTCCCGTGACGCCCCGCGCACAACCCTCCACACCTTCCGCACACCCGCCACTCTCGCCACGGCCACAGCCTGCCCGGGCCGTCGCGAGAGTGGCGCGTCCCCTATCCGGGCGACAGCTTGCGGGTCCTCGTCCCTCCCGGGCGCCAGCCTCGAACCAACGCCCCTCGGAGACTCCCCGCGGACCAGCGCCCTGACTCCCTAAGCCGGCCGCGGCACCGCCTCCACGCCGAGCTCCTCCAGCTTGCGGTCGAAGTCGACGATCGCTTGGGTGTCGAGGTAGAAGTCGTGCTGCTCGACCACCTTGAACCAGCGGGTGCGGAGGACGAGGACGGTGGAGTTCGCGTAGAGGCGGGTGCCGTCAGGGGCGTCGGCGTGGTCGTCGAAGCGGACCCACATGGTCAGTGCCCAGAGCGGGCCGCTGGTGGCGATGGCTACGATCTCGCCCCTTATTCCAGCGGCGGTGAAGTTCTGGAGGAAGGCGTCGAAGCCCGCCTTGCCGACCCAGTCCCCGCTCCAGCGATGGGGACCCTCGTGGAAGTGGAGGACGAAGTCGTCGGCGTAGTTGTCGAGCAGGGGCTTGTAGTCACCCGCGTTCAGCTTGGCGACCGCGGGCGCGAATTTGAGGAGCAGGAGGCGCGGCAGCGCGGCGCGGGCGGCGAGGGCGAGCGCGGCACCGAGGAGGACGTTGCGAAGTTTCATCTCGATTTCCCTTCTAGGTAGATCGCTCTAGTGAGTGGGAGCGTACACTCTTCGGCGTGACCGAGACCGCCGCCCAGCCGCGGGTCCCCACCCGCGACCGCATCCTCTTCGCGACCGCCGAGCTCTTCCGCCGCCAGGGCTACAACGGCACCGGCCTGAAGCAGGTCGTCGCCGAGGCCGAGGCGCCGTTCGGCTCGCTCTACCACCACTTCCCCGGCGGCAAGGTGGAACTGGGCGAGGAGGTGATCCACTCGGCGGGCGCCTTCTTCCAGACGCTGGTCACCGCGGTCTACGACGCGGACGCGACGACCGAGGCCTCGGTGCGGGCGATCTTCGGCGGCGCCGCCGAGACGCTCGAGGCGACCGATTTCGAGGACGCGTGCCCGATCGCCACCGTCGCGCTCGAGGTGGCAAGCACCGACGAGCGCCTGCGCGCCGCCACCGCCGCCGTCTTCGAGCGCTGGACCGCGGCGCTGACCGAGCGGGTCGGCGACCGCGACAAGGCGCTGGCGATCATCGCCGCCCTGGAGGGCGCCTTCGTCCTCTGCCGCGCCTCGCGCAGCACCGAGGCGATGCACGCCGCCGGCGCGATGGCCGCCGCTCTCGTCGCCGACGGCTGAGCGCGGCGCCGGCCCCCGGTACTCGGCGCCGCTCGCGCGGTTCCTTATCCACCGCAGAGGTGGATTTCGCACCGCGCGGCGCTCGCGGTGTTCCGTTTCCGCCGTATGGGCGGATTTCGCACACCACAACGTCAGGGACGTGGGACCGGGGACCGCGGGCGCCCGCCGACCCGCATGGCCGCGCGGCGCATGAGCGCCGGGACGACGCGCCGGTGGGGCGGGCCGATCGGCGCCCAGAGCGCGCGCACGAACGGGTTGCGCTGCTGGATCAAGGTGGCGAAGAAGAAGGCGCCCGGCTCCGGGCGGAAGAGCAGCTCGGCGGGCATGCCGATCCGTGACTCGGCGCCGAGCAGGGCGTAGTCGGGACCGCTGTGGCGCAGGCGCCAGCCGAGGATCGCCCCCTCCGCTCCGGAGGGCGCCATCTTCAGGCCGAGCAGCGGCCAGGCCCGGCGCAGCGATCGCCGCGTGTCCGCCGAGGCGCCGTCGAGCATCTCCCGCGCCCACTCCTCGCCGCTCAGCTCGGGGCCGTCGGGGAGGTCGAGGCGGAAGCCGTCCCGGTAATCGACCCGCGGCAGGGTCGAGAGCCCCGACGCGCTCGCCGGCACCTCCACTTCCCGCACCACGATCTCCTGCGTCACGATCCATACACTACTGTATGGATCAAGCTTCGTCGAGACTCCTTCGATGGCCCCGCCGACCCGCACCCCCCGCAGCCGCTGGATCGAGGAGGGCCTGCGGATGCTCGCCGAGGGCGGGCCCGAGGCGGTCCGGATCGAGCCGCTGGCGGCGCGCCTCGGGGTCAGCCGCGGCGGCTTCTATTGGCATTTCGACGACCGCGGGGCGCTGCTCGAGGAGATGCTCGACAGCTGGGAGCGCGAGAGCGTCGGCCGGGTCCTCGACCGCTACCAGGAGGGCGACGACCCGCGCGAGAGCGTGCGCCGCGCCGGCGCCCTCACCTTCTCCGACCGCCTGCTGCCGATCGACCTGGCGGTCCGCGACTGGTCGCGCCGCGACGCCGCGGTGGCCGCCCGCCTGCGCCGCGTCGACAACCAGCGCATGGACTTCCTCCGCGCCCGCTTCGCCGAATTCGTCGACGACGAGGCGGAGGTCGAGGCCCGCGCGATGCTCTCCTTCTCCCTGCTGATCGGCAACCACTTCATGGCCGCCGACCACGGTCCCCGGCCCCGCTCCGAGGTGCTGGAGCTGGCCGCCGCGCACCTCCTCGCCTAGCCCGGCGCGGGCCGGGCGGCTACCCGGCGGCGCTCGCCGCTTCGATCCAGTTGGAGAACTCGCAGGCGAGGTGCCGGCGGTGCCCGGCGACGAAGCGGCCCGGGGTGACGCGCGGGAACTCGATCGTCAGCCGCGCGGTGAACCGGCCGCCGGGCTCGTCGCGGAACTGGTGGCGGAGGGCGCCGGCGGGCGGGCCGTCGAGGCGGGTGCGGCCGAAGGACACCCACTGCACCGGGAAGCTCGGGTCGGCGGGCGTCAAGATCTGGCCGACCTCGTTCTCGTCGAGATATATGCACGAGGCCGGCGGCGCGCCGCCGGTCGTCTCGATCACCTGCTGGATGCCGTCCTCGCGCTTGCGGAGCACCCAGTGGTCGGGCGCGGCGGCAAGCAGCGGCGCCTCCTCGCCCGCGTCCATCGCCGCCTTGTAGAAGGCCGGCACCGCCTCGGCCGTCCCGCCGCTGCCGCGCAGCTCGACGATGCAGAGCCGCCGCCCGCCGCGCGAGAGCGCCGACATCAGCCGGCTCGACCGCCCCGCCAGCGCCATCTGCCACGCCAGCCGCCGTTCGATCTCCGCGTGTCCCAGCTCCAGCTTCTTCGCCACCAGCGCCTCGCGGCGCGCCGCGACATCCGCGGGCGGCGTCCCCATCCCGAGCTTCTTGTAGACGACCGCGGCCCGGCGTCCCTCCCACTCCAACACCTCGGCCCGCGACACCTCTCGGTCGCCGAGCACCGCCGTGATGTCGAGGACACCGGCCATGGGCCAGGGCAACGCTAATCACGGTCCTCACATTTGAGGGTGAGGTTCCGCACACCCTTAGGCACCGCCCAGCAAGCTGCCCCAGCCGTGCCAGAGCGACCCGAGGGCGGTGGCGACCACCCGTTCGCGGGGGACGTCGGGATGGTCGACCCACCAGAGGGCGAGGCCCTGGAGGACGCCGCGGAGGACGACCCAGGTCATCTCGAGGTCGGCGTCGGTGCCCGTGAGCGGCGCGCTCGCGGACATGCCGAGCAGCGGCTGCAGGACCAGGGCGCGGCTGCGCTCGGACACGGCGCGGTGGATGGCGGCGGCATCGGCGTCGGCGGGTTCGCGGAAGAGGATGCGGGCGGCGTCGGGGTTCGCTTCGACGTAGGCGAACCAGGCGTCGAAGGAGGCGGCGACCGACTCGGCCGACAGCTCGGCGGCGGGGAAGCGCGCGCCCCAGATGGCGCGCAGGTTGGCGAAGTGCGAGTCGAGCACCGCCTCGTAGAGGGCGAGCTTGGAGGCGAAGTGGTCGTAGAGGACCGGCGGCGACACGCCCGCGTCCCGGGCGATCGCGTCGATCGGCGCGTCGGCGTACCCGCGCCCGGCGATCAGGCCGGTGGCCGCGGCGACGATCCGCTCCCGCCGCTCCGCCGCACTGAGTCTTTTCTTCCCGGCCATCGCTGTTTCGCTGCTAACCTAGTCATCACTAGGTTAGCTACCGAGGAGGACGCCAGTGATCGCATCCGTGCACCTCGCCGAGACCGGGACCCGCCGCGGGCTCCGCGCCTACTTCCGCCCCGCCCCCGCCCCGGCCACCGTCGCGGGCCTCACCTACGCCGAGACGGTCCTCACCGCCCCGCTCTCTGCCGCCGTCCTGCCGAAGCCCTCCGCCGCCGCGGTCGGCCTGATCGCCGCCTGGGAGGACGACGGGCACCTCGACCGCTTCCTCGCCGACCCGTCCCTCGCCGGGCCCTTCGCCGCCGGCTGGCACGTGCGGATGCGACCGCTGCGCGTCTTCGGCGCCTGGCCCGCGATGCCGGGACTCCCCGTGAAGCCGACCCCGACCGACGACGACGAGCCGGTCGTCGCCCTCACCCTCGGCCGCCCCCGCATCACCCGGCTCCACACCTTCCTCCCCACCAGCGCCCGGGCCGAGGCCGCCCTCGGGAACGCCCCCGGCCTCCTTGCCGCGACCGGCTTCGCCCACCCCCCACGCCTCGTCTCCACCTTCTCCCTCTGGCAGACCGCCGCCGCGATGCGCGCCTACGCCCACGACGACGCCGGCCCCCACATGACAGCGGTGCGCCGCGACCGCACCGCCGGCTTCCACCACGAATCCGCCTTCATCCGCTTCCGCCCCTACTTCTCCGCCGGCACCTGGTCCGGCCGCGACCCCCTGGCGGGCCTCCTACGCGACGACACCGTGCCGGCCTGAGGCCGCCGCGTCCCGTCGGAAGGGCCCGCCCCTCTCGCCACGGCCCGGGCAGGCTGTGGCCGTGGCGAGAGGGGC
>CALCIA010000287.1 GCA_937907435.1 uncultured Actinomycetes bacterium | reverse complement strand
GCTCCTCATGGGGGTCACAGCCTGCCAGGACCCCCATGAGGAGCCCAGGACACCGACCTACCCCAAGCGCAGCGGCAGGGTCGAGCTGACCTTCGTCCCGCCTCCGGCCCGGGAGTCGATCTCGATCGTGCCGCCCAGCATCTCGACCCGCTCGCGCATGCCGAGGAGGCCGCGGCCGGGGCCTAAGGCCGGGTCGAAGCCCTTGCCGTCGTCGCGCACCTCGATCTCCACCGTGGTGTCGTCGTCGCGGACGAGGACCCAGGCGTGTTCGGCGCCGGCGTGCTTGACGACGTTGGTCAGCGCCTCCTGGACGAGCCGGTAGACGGCCCGTTCCTCGTCGCCGGACAGCTCGCCGCCGAGGTCGAGCTCGGTGGCGACCTCGAAGTCGCCGCGGTTCGCCGACTCCTCGGCGAGCGCCTCCAGCGCGCCCGCCAGGCCGAGGCGCTCGAGCGAGGCCGGCCGCAGGTCGTTGATCAGCCGGCTCAGCTCGGTGATCTGCTCCTCCAGCCCTTCGACCGTCGCTTCGGCGGCGCGCTCGATCTGCGCGTCACGGTCCTCACCGCTTCCCTGCAGGGCCGCGGCGAGGGTGATCCGCACCGCCGCGAGCGACTGGAGGACCCCGTCGTGGAGCTCCCGCGCCCAGCGCTGCCGCTCGTCCTCGGCGACCTCCACCTGCTGCTGCAGCCGCCCGGCCTCGACCGACTGGGCGGTGCCGACCGCGATCGCCGCGGTGGCGGCGAAGGCCTGCAGCAGCCGCAGGTCTTCGTCGTCGAAATCACCGCCCGCTTCGCGGTCGAGCGCCACCAGCGTGCCGACCGCCCGGCCGCGGAACTGCAGCGGCACCACCAGCGCCGCCTCGGCGCCGAGGCGCTCGCGGATCCGCGCCTCCGACGGCGGCGCCCCCCGCTCCAGGTGCTGGGCGACGCGTTCCTGCATCGCCGCCTGGAAGACGGAGTCCTCGGTCGGGATCGTCAGCTCCTCGAGCCCGGGGCCGACCCGGCCCGCCCCCGCGGCGACGACGAGCCGCCCCCGCTTCCGCAGCAGCACCAGCACCGTGCAGGCCTCGATCAACGCGCGGCCGCGCTTCACGATCAGGTCGAGGACGCGGTCGACGTCGGTCACGCCGCCGACCGTGCGGGCGATGTCGGCCGAGGTCTCGGCGCGGCGCAGCGCCCGCTCGGTTTCCGCCTCGCGGGCGCTCAGCGTGGTGTAGAGCCGGGCGTTCTCGATCGCGATCGCCGCCCAGTTGGCGAGCGCCCGCGCCGCCTCCTCGTCGGCCTCGTCGAACTCCACCCCGCCCCGCTTCTCGGTCATGTAGAGGTTGCCGAAGGCCTCGCCGCGGATCGTGATCGGCACGCCGAGGAAGGTGTGCATCGCCGGGTGGCCGGGCGGGAAGCCGTAGGCGTGCGGGTGCGCTTCGACGTCGGGGAGGCGGAGCGGGCGCGGATCGCGGATCAGCTCGCCGAGCACCCCGCGCCCGCGCGGCAGCGGCCCGATGTCGCGGCGCGTCTCGTCGTCGATGCCGAGGTAGATGAAGCGCTCGAGCTCCTGCCGGTCGCCGTCGAGGACCCCGAGGGCCGCGTACCGCGCGCCGGTCAGCTCGCGCCCCGCCTCGACGACGGAGCGCAGGACGGCCTCCAGGTCAAGCTCCGCGAGCAGCGAGGAGCCGACCTCGATGAGGCGGGGAAGGCGGTCGTCCCGCTGGTCCTCGCCATCTCGATCGGTAAGGGACATCTACCCCAAATATCCCATCCCGCGGCCGCGGACGGCAAGCGTCCGGCCACCGACGGCAGGCGCGATCAGGCGGTCAGGTCCCGCCGTTCGAACAGCCACGCGCCGACCGCGGCGAGGAGCAGGGCGAGCGCCGTCAGCCCGAGGAAGGCGGCCGGTTCGATCCCGGTTTCGATCGCGTTGCCGTAGTACTTGAAGATCGACGCATAACGGACCCCGGAGATGCTCTCGTCGAGCTTGCCGAGCAGGTCGATCACGTACATCGCGACCAGCGCGCCCGCGACGACGCCGGTGACGACGCTGGTCTTCAGCGAGAAGCCGGAGACGACGACCGCGAGCCCGCCGCCCACCAGGGCGAGCGGCCAGACCGCGGCGAAGCCCGCCAGCGCGTGGCCGACCCCGAGCCCGGCGCCGGTGGCGAGGCTGCCGAGCAGGCTGAGCACCAGGGTGAGGAGGAGGACCGCGGCGACCTCGACCGCGGCGGCGAGGAAGGCGCCGAGGCAGACCGCCGCCCGGGTGACCGGCGCCGAGAGGACCACCTCGAGCCGCCCGCTTTCGGCGGCGCCGCTGAGGTCGCTCGCCACCGCCCGGGCGGCGAGATAGCCGACCGCGAGCGGCACGATCAGGCTCAGCATCTCGCCGTGCAGGTACTGCTCGACGTTGGCGAGCTCGCCGATCCCGAACGCCTGCTTCAGGCCTTCCGGGTACTGGGCGACGACTTCGGTGAGCGCCCCCTGCACGGAGGGGTAGATGGCGACGATGAACGCCGACATCGCCCCCAGCGGCAGCCCCCAGGCGAGCGGCGAGCGCCGGCGCTCGCGCAGGTGGAAGCCGATCAGGGCGGCGAGCTTCGCCGTCATCGTCCCTGCCCCCCGCCCTCGTAGTAGCCGAGGAAGACCTCCTCCAGGGTCGGCCGCGAGATCTCGAGGTCGGTGACGTGGTGGCGGGCCAGCGCCTTCACCACCGGGTCGAGGTCGCCGGCGAAGCGGAAGCTGAGTTGGCCGCCGACCCGCTCGACGTCGCTCACCCCGGCGAGCCCGCGCAGCTCCTCGACCTCCTCCCCCGCGGCGAGCCGCAGCGTCACCTTGCGGCGGGCGCGGCCGAGCAGGTCGGGGACGCGCTCGACCGCCACCAGCCGCGCATCACGGACGATGCCGACGCGATCGCAGATCCGCTCGACCTCGTCGAGCTCGTGGGAGGAGAGGAAGACGGTCGCGCCGCGGTCGCGTTCCTCGCCGACCAGGGCGAGGAACTCCTCCTGCATCATCGGGTCGAGGCCGCCGGTCGGCTCGTCGAGGATCAGCAGGTCGGGCCGGTGGAAGACGGCGAGCACGAGGCCGACCTTCTGGCGGTTGCCGCGCGAGAGCTCGCCCAGCGGCCGGTCGAGGTCGGCGCGGAAGCGCTCGGCGAGCTCCGGCGCGCGATCGGTCCCGCTGCCGCGCAGGCGGGCGACGAGCCCCAGCGCCCTCGCGGCCGGTCACGTCACGGCCGAAGCCGAAGTCGCCGGGGAGGTTGCCGACCCGCCGGCGGATCGCGACGCTGTCGCGCCGGCTGTCGAGGCCGAGCAGGCTCGCCGATCCGGAGGTCGGGCGGATGAGGTCGAGCAGCGTGCGGATCGTCGTCGTCTTGCCGGCGCCGTTGGGGCCGAGGAAGCCGAAGACCTCCCCCGCCGGGACGCTCATGGTCAGCTCGGCGATGCCGTGCCCGCCCGGGTAGAGCTTGCTGAGCTGCCGGGTCTCGATCGCCGCGCCGCTCATCGCGAGGTCAGCCGGGTCAGCTCGGGGCCGGTCAGGACGACGACGAGAACCAGCGGCCAGAGGCGGCCGTGGGCGAGGTCGTATTCGGCGGTCAGCTCGTGCCACTCCTTGCCCTGCGCCCGGCCGAGGGAGAACTCGAAGCCGACGGTCAGCGACACCCAGGTCGCGCCGACGAGGAGGGCCTCGCGGCGCGAGCGCAGCGACCGGCGGCGCTGCAGCATCCGGAAGTAGGCCAGGAAGGCCGCCGTCGCGGTGCCCGCCGAGATGCGGTTCGCGACCGGCTCCGGGACGCGACGCCCGTAGGTCAGCTCGCGCGCCGCGCCGTTGGCCACCCCGATCGCGGCGCCGCCGACCCAGCCGGCGATCCAGAACTCGGTCGCCCCGAGACTGCATTTCCGGTCGCGGTTCACACCGGGCAACCTAGCTCCCCGGCGCTCGCCTCCATCGCGGCAAGACCACACGGCGGACTACGGCCCTACTCCCCGGACGCGGCCCTCCGGCTCCTAGGATCCGCGACGTGTCAGCCGGGGCCCCGACCCGCCACCTGCACGGGCTGATCGTCCGCCGTCGCCACCGGCTGCTCGCGGCGGGTGGGGTCTCGGCGCTGCTCGCGGTGCTCGGGCCCGGCCTGCTCGCCGGTCTCTCCGACGACGACCCGGCGGGGATCACCACCTACTCGATCCTCGGCGCCAAGTACGGCTACGAGCTGATCTGGGTGCTGGTCGTCTCGACCGCGGCGCTGATCGTCTTCCACGAGCTCGGCGTGCGGCTCGGCATCGTCACCGGCAAGGGGCTCCTGACCCTGGTCCGCGAGCGCTTCGGCGGGCGCGCCGCGGCCGCCGTCCTCGCCGCGCTGGTCGTCGCCAACACCGGCACCCTCTGCGCCGAGTTCGCCGGGGTCGCGGCGGCGATGCAGCTGCTCACCGGGATGAGCCGCTACGTCAGCGTGCCGATCGCCGCGCTCGCCGTCTCGGCGCTGGTCCTGCGGGAGAACTTCCGCCGCGTCGAGCACGTCCTGCTGGCGCTCGGCTCGGTCTTCGTCGCCTACGTCGTCTCCGGCATCCTCGCCCACCCGGACTGGGGCGCGGCGGCGCGCGGCGCGGTCGTCCCGGACCTGCCGCTGAGCCGCGACGGCCTGCTCGTCGCGGTGGCGACGGTCGGCACCACGCTGGCGCCGTGGGGGCTCGCCTTCATCCAGTCCTACGCCGTCGACAAGCGCCTGAAGCCGAAGGACCTGCCCTACGAGCGGGTCGACGTGGTGGTCGGCGCGGTGCTGACCGGCGTCATCGGCCTATTCGTGATCGTCGCCTGCGCCGCGACCCTCCACGCCGCCGGGATCGAAGTCGAGGACGCCCGCGACGCGGCGCGCGGGCTCGAGCCGCTGGCCGGGAGCGCCGCGGCGACGCTCTTCGGGCTCGGCTTCCTCGGCGCCGCGCTCCTCGCCGCGGCGATCGTGCCGCTCTCCACCGCCTACTCGATCTCCGAGACCCTCGGCGACAAAGCCGACCTCGACGACACCTTCTCCGAGGCGCGCCCCTTCTACCTCAGCTTCGGCGCCGTCACCGTCGTCGCGGCCGCGATCGTCCTCATCCCCGGCGCCCCGCTGATCCAGCTCCTCTTCCTCACCCAGGCCCTGAACGCCGTCCTGCTGCTGGTCCTCCTCCCCTTCCTCCGCCGTCTCGGCCGTGACCGCGACCTGATGGGCGACCACGCCCTCGGCCGCCCCGGCCGAATCGCGACGGGCCTCGCCCTGGCGCTGATCGCCGCCTCCGTGGCGGCCCTCGCGGTGCTGACGGTCGCCTGATTTGGAGGGCGTCCGGCGGGCGGGTGGCCGTCCGAGGTGGCGCGGGGGTGTCCTGGGCTCCTCATGGGGGTCCTGGCAGGCTGTGACCCCCATGAGGAGCCCAGGACGTGAGGGGTTCGTGGGAGAGGCGTCACAGGGACGTCGCGAAGTCGGACTTCCGTGAGGATCAGGTCGGAGAGTCTCCACACCTCGGCCGGATCGTTCACAGAGATGCCGGGAACGTCACACTCTCCGGCCCCCAGGGGCCCTTTTTCGGGCCGAAATAGAGGGTCGAGAACGCGCTGCGTGTTTTAGGGCC
>CALCIA010000286.1 GCA_937907435.1 uncultured Actinomycetes bacterium | reverse complement strand
TGCCACTCCCGACGCACTCCCGTGAGGCTCCCGCCGGTGTCCCTCCACACCTTCCATTCACCCGCCCCTCTCGCCACGGCCACAGCCTGCCCGGGCCGTGGCGAGAGGGGCGCGTCCGTAATCCGGGCGCCAGCTTGCGGGATCCCGTCCCTCCCCGGCGACACAGCTTGCGGGGCCTGGACCCTTCCCGTGCGCCAGCTTCAAGAGGCCCCATCCCCTCCCGCGCGACAGCTTTCGAGGCCTGAACCCTCCCTCCCGCCCACCCGCGGCCCCATCCTTCCCCCGCCGCCAGCCCGCCCCCGAATCAACCACCCAGCCGCCGCTCGACCGAGGCGATCTTGTCGTCGAGGGTCTGCTCGGGGCGATCGCGGCGCTCGTCCAGTTTGAGGACCGTGTAGACGCGCGGGAGGCCGAGGTCGAAGGGGACCGAGTGGAGGTCGCCGACCACGGCGAGGATGTCCTCGGTCGATCCCTCGAGGGAGGTGCCCATCGCGTGCATCCGGTAGGCGACCTTGTCTTGTTCGGCCAGTTTGCGCTGGATCGCGGCGACGTAGGCGCCGGCGCTCGGGTCCGGTCGTCCCAACCCGATGATGGTGAGATCGGCGGGCCATGGAGGGAGCCTAGAGATGCCGGGCTGCCGGACCCGCCTTGAAAGGATGGGCCGCGATGCCGGATCCTGGACACGTGCGGCGCGAGCTGGTGCTCGTGGTCTGCTGCATGAGCATGTTGATCGTCGGCCTCGACGTGACGATCCTGAACGTCGCGCTGCCCTCGATCCAGCAGGACTTCGACGCCTCGGTGTCCGGCGCGCAGTGGACGATCGACGCCTACACGCTGGTGATCGCCTGCCTGCTGATGCTGTCTGGGTCGATGGGCGACCGGTTCGGCCGGCGGCGGACCTTCCAGGTGGGGCTCGCCACCTTCACGCTCGGCTCCGGGCTGTGCAGCATCGCCCCCGGGCTCGGCTGGCTGATCGGCTTCCGGATGATCCAGGCGATCGGCGGCAGCATGCTGAACCCGGTCGCGATGTCGATCGTCACCAACGTCTTCACCGAGCCCAAGGAACGGGCGCGGGCGATCGGCTGGTGGGGCGGCGTCGCCGGCGTCAGCATCGCCGCCGGGCCGCTGGTCGGCGGCCTCTTGGTGCAGGCCATCGACTGGCGCGCGGTCTTCTGGATCAACGTGCCGGTCGGGATCGCGACGATCGTCCTGACCCAGAAGTTCGTTCCCGAATCGAAGGCTCCCCGCCCGCGGCGGATCGACCCGGTCGGCCAGATCCTGATGATCCTGACGCTCGGGCTGCTGGTCTTCGGGATCATCGAGGCGCCGAACCACGGCTGGGACTCGGGGCTGATCCTCGCCTGCTTCGCCGGCGCGCTGGTTGCCGGGTTCGGGCTGATCTTCTGGGAGAGCCGCCACCCCGAGCCGCTGATCGACCTGCGCTTTTTCCGCTCGCCGCCGTTCAGCGGCGCCGCGGTCGTCTCGATCTGCGCCTACGTCTCGATGGGCGGCTTCCTCTTCCTCAACACCCTCTACCTGCAGGAGGTCCGCGGCTACTCGGCGCTGCAGGCGGGCGTGGCGATCCTGCCGATGGCGGCGCTGATGATGATCTTCTCGCCGCTCTCCGGTCGGGTGATCGGCCATCGCGGCCCGCGGCCGGCGCTGATCATCGGCGGCGCCGCGATCTTCGTCGCCGGCCTCATCTCGGCGCTGCCGTCCGGCGACCCCGGCGACCCGCGCCTCTTCGCCGCCTACGCGCTGCTCGGCGGCGGCCTCGGCTGGGTGAACGCGGCGATCACCAACACCGCCGTCGCCGGCATGCCCCGCGACCAGGCCGGCGTCGCCGCCGCGGTGGCCTCGACCTCACGCCAACTCGGCTCGGCCCTCGGCGTCGCGATCATCGGCTCGGTGATCGCCGACCACGTCACCAAGGTCGCCCCCGGCCCGGCCTTCGTCTCCGCCCAGCGAGTCAGCTGGGCGATCATCGCCTTCTGCGGCCTCCTCGCCCTGACCGTCGGCGGTCTGACCACCGGCGCCTGGGGACGAAGGCGGGCGCAGGCGAATGCCGAGCGGATGCTGGCGGAGGCGGAGGGCCCGAGCTCCACGGCCGATGCGGGGGGCGACGGGCGGGACGACGAGCTCGCGGTTGGCCGGAAGTAGGGCGGGCGGGGGTTCCGGCCGCCCCGGCCGTCCGAGATGGATCGTGGGTGTCCTGGGCTCCTCATGGGGGTCCTGGCAGGCTGTGACCCCCATGAGGAGCCCAG
>CALCIA010000285.1 GCA_937907435.1 uncultured Actinomycetes bacterium | reverse complement strand
ATTGACCCCCCTATAGGGGCCCTAAAACACGCAGCGCGTTATCGGGCCTTGATTTGGGGCCCGAAAAGGGCCTCTGAGGGCCGGAAAGTGTGACGTTCCCGGCATCTTCGTCACGGATCCGGCCGAGGTGTGGAGACTCCCCGACCCGATCGTCACGTAAGTCCGACTTCGCAACGTCCCTGTGACGCCTCTCCCACGAAAGCCTCACGTCCTGGGCTCCTCATGGGGGTCACAGCCTGCCAGGACCCCCATGAGGAGCCCAGGACACCCACCACCCATCTCGGACGGCCGGCAGCGCTGCGAACCCCGCCCTACGCCCCCTGTCGCCGCCATTCCCCGCGCAGCTGCGCGCGCTTGACCTTGCCGCTGGTCGTCTTCGGCAGCTCGTCGACGAAGTCGACGATGCGGGGGGCCTTGTAGGGGGCGGCCTGGGCGCGGCAGTGGTCGATCAGCTCGCGGGAGAGGGCGTCGCCGGGCTCGCCTTCGCGCAGGACGACGATCGCGCGGACGACGCTGCCCCGCTCCGGGTCCGGGGCGGCGACCGCGGCGGCGTCGGCGACGGCGGGGTGGGAGAGGAGGGCGGCCTCGACCTCGGTCGGGCCGATGCGGTAGCCGGAGGAGCTGATGATGTCGTCGTTGCGGCCCTGGAAGAAGAGGAAGCCGTCGTCGTCTTCGGCGACGAGGTCGCCGGTCGACCACCACTCGCCTTCGAAGCGCTCGCCGTCGAGGTAGTGGGAGAAGAAGGTGGGGGAGGTGGCCGCGCGCAGCTGCAGCTCGCCGTCCTCGATCCGGACCTCCACGCCCGGCAGCGGCTTGCCCATCGAGCCGAGCCGCACCGGCTCGTCCGCGAGGTTGGCGGTCACCTGGCCGGTCTCCGTCTGGCCGTAGCCGTCGGCGGGCTCGAGGCCGGTCGCCTCGCGCCAGGCGGCGATCGTCTCCGGGTCGAGCGGCTCGCCCGCCGAGACCATGCGGCGCAGGGCGGGGAGCGGGCGCAGGGCGGTCCGGCGCGCCAGCATCCGGTACTCGGTGGGCGCCTGGCAGAGGACGTTGACCTCGAGCGCCGCGGCGAGGTCGAGCCGCTCCGCCGGGTCGAAGCGCCCGTTGTGGAGCACCGCGGCGGCGCCGGTCAGCCAGGGCGCGATGAAGACGTTGCGGGCCGACTTCGACCAGCCGGTCGCGGTCGTGCACCAGGCGAGGTCGCCGGGCAGCGAGCCGAACCAGTGCGCGGCCTGCACCCGCTGGCCGAACAGGTAGCGGTAGGCGTGGACGACCCCGCGCGGGTCGCCGGTGGTGCCGGAGGTGAAGACGATCAGCGCCGGGTCCTCGGGGTCCAGGTCGACGACCGAGGCGGGCGTCTCCTGCGGCCGGTCCTCGTCGAGGACGTAGGAGACCTCGGTCATCGTCATCGTCGGCACCCCGGCGGGCAGCTCGGCCAGGAGCCGCTCCTCGCCGACGCACAGCACCGGCGCCGCGGCCGCGATCCGCAGCTCCAGGTCCTTGCGCCGCAGCTGCGTGTTGCAGGGCAGCGCCACCGCGCCCATCCGCCAGCAGGCGAGCAGTGAGAGCACCCACTCGATCCGGTTCCCCACCAGCGTCATCACCACGTCCCCGCGCTTCACCCCGCGGGCCGCGAACGCGCCGGAGAGCCCCGCCGAGGTGGCGATCAGTTCGCCGAAGTGCCAGTCGCGCCGGTTCCCCTCCGGGTCGATCGCGACGATCCCCAGCCGCGAAGCCGGCGAGCGCTCCATCAGGTCATCGATGATGTTCACGCGCCGCAGTCTGCCGGCAACCGCCTCCCGCGCGCCTTCCGTCGCACCGCCCGCGTCGACGGGCCGAAAACCTGACCATGTGTCCGGTTTTCGGCCCGTCGACGGCGTCCCTCCCTAGTTGCTCGGTGGGACGATGCAGCGGTAGGCCTGGCCGGCGCCGCCCATCGCGACGAGGTTCAGCGAGTAGCCGTTCGTGGTGATGTTCAGGACGACGGCCCGGTAGCCGAGGTCACTGGTGTACTGGAGCTCGGAGGTCCATTCGGATTCGTTGCTCGGGCCGAGGATGTCGAACGTGGTCAGCTGGGCGGCGTTGGGCAGGAAGCGACCGGCTTTCGCGCACGTCCTCACGGCGGTTTCCCAGTTGGCGGCGGGTCGCTGGGCGGTCTCGAAGCAGGTGCCGGCGACCAGTTTCGTGTCGGCCGGGCAGGTGAGCTTCGACAGCGCGGCGATCTGGGCCGGGCTCAGGCCCTGCAGCGACTGGGCGGTCGTCGCGGTGGTCGCGTTGGTGGCGTTCGTGGCGGTGCCGGCGATCTTCGCCGACTCCGCGGTGCCGGCCGAGGTGGCCGAGTCCGCGTGCGCGGCGTTGGGGACGGTGCCGAGCGAGGAGAGCGCGATCTTCGAGCTGGTGATCGCGCCGTTCTTCACCTTCGCGGCGGTGATCGAGTTGTTCTTGAGCTGTTTGGTGCCCACCGAGTTGTTCGGCAGCAGTTGCTTGGCCGCGACGGCGGTGCCGCCGGCGAGGGCGATGAACAGGGCCAGCGTCGCGATGACGTTGGCGTAGGTGAGATGGGCGCGCAGGCGCTTCACGGGACGAGACCTCCATGGGAGAGGGCGGACGGACAGACGCCGCCCACCCTCCCACAGAAATCCCGCCCGGTGAACCCCTTCGGGCGGCCCTCCGCGCTACCTGAGTTCGCTCGAGTTCTTGCCCAGCAGCTGGCGGGCGACGATCAGCAGCTGGATCTGCTGGGTGCCCTCGAAGATGTCGAGGATCTTCGCGTCGCGGGCCCACTTCTCGAGCAGCTCGGACTCGCCGAGGCCGACGGCGCCGCAGAGCTCGACGCAGCCGAGGGTGACGTCGACGCCGGTGCGCCCCGCCTTCGCCTTCGCCATCGAGGCCTGGAGGGAGTTCGGCTTCGAGTTGTCCGCCATCCAGGCCGCCTGCAGGGTGAGGAGCCAGGCCGCCTCGTAGTCCGCCTCCATCTCGAGGAAGCGGGCCGCGGCGGCGGGCTGGGAGAGGGCGGGGGTGTCGTAGTCGACCTCGACGCCCGCCGCGGCGAGCCGGCGCCGCGTCTCCTCGAGCGCCGCGCGGGTGACCCCGACCGCCATCGCGGCGACCAGCGGCCGCGTGTTGTCGAAGGTTTCCATCACCCCGGCGAAGCCCTTCTCCTTCACCTCCGGGTCACCGAGCAGTGCCTCTTTCGGCACCCGGCAGTCCTGCAGGGTGAAGTTGGCGGTGTCGGAGGCGCGGATGCCGAGCTTGTGCTCCAGCCGGTCCAGCTTCAGCCCCGGGTTGTCGCGCTCGACGATGAACGACTTGATCGCGGCCCGCCCTTTGGAGCGGTCGAGGGTCGCCCAGACGACGATCAGGTCGGCCCGGTCGCCCGAGGTGACGAAGATCTTCTCGCCGTTCAGGACGTACTCGTCGCCGTCGAGCTCGGCGGTGGTGCGGATCGCGGCCGAGTCGGAGCCCGCTTCGGGCTCGGTGATCGCCATCGCCGCCCACTTGCCGCCGTAGGTCGCCAGCTGCTCGTCGGTCGCCACCGAGGCGATCGCCGAGTTGCCGAGCCCCTGGCGCGGCATCGAGAGCAGCAGGCCGACGTCGCCCCAGCACAGCTCGATCACGCCGAGCACGGTGGAGAGGTTGGAGCCGTTGCGGTTCTCCGCTGGGTCGGCCCCGTTGGAGGAGCGCCGCACGCCCGCGGCGCCGGCGCCGCCGAGGTCGGAGCCCTCGTTCATGCCGTCGATCAGCGACGCCAGCATGTCGAGCTCTTTCGGGTAGGAGTGCTCGGCCTCGTCGTACTTGCGCGAGATCGGGCGGAACACCTCGGTAGCGACCTGGTTGGCCTGCGTCGCGAGGGGCTTGTATTTCTTCGGTATCTCGAGGTTGATCATGGTGTGTCCTTCACTCTCTTCGACGCTTGTAGCCCTCTGGGCGACAAGCGTGGTTAGACGAGCAGGGCGCCCTCCATCACGCCCGCGGATCGCAGGTCGCGGTACCAGCGCTCGACCGGGTGCTCCTTGACGAAGCCGTGGCCGCCGAGCAGCTGGACGCCGTCGGAGCCGATCTTCATCCCCTTCTGGGCGCAGAGCCGACGGGCGATCGCCGCCTCGCGGGCGAAGTCGACGCCCTGGTCGGCGCGGGCCGCCGCCCGGTAGGTGACGAGGCGCATGCCGTTCGACTCGATGCCGATGTCGGAGACGGTGAAGGCGACGCCCTGGCGGTTGGAGATCGGTTCGCCGAAGGCCTGGCGGTCGTTGACGTAGGGGATGACGTAGTCGAGGACCGCCTGCGCGGTGCCGACCGACAGCGAAGCCCAGGCGATCCGCGCCCGGTTGACGCACTCGACATAATCGGCGCGCTTGCCCTCACCGAGGATCGCCGTGGCGGGGACGCGGGCGCCCTCGAGGATCAGCCTGCCGGTGGCGGCGGGGCGGAGGCCCATCGCCGGCTCGTCCTCGATCGAGAGCCCTTTGGCCTTCGACTCGACGACGAAGAGCGCCGGTCCGACGCCCTCGGCGTCGGCGGCGACGAGGAAGATCTCGCACTCGCTCGCGCGGGCGATCAGCGACTTGGCGCCGTCCAGCACCCAGTCGCCGCCGTCGCGCTTGGCCTTCGCCGCCGGCTTCAGCGGGTCGAACAGCGGCCGCGGCTCGAGGATCGCCAGCGCCGCGGCGGGCACGTCCTCGCCGGTGAAGGCGGGCAGGTAGGTCGCCTCCTGCTCGGCCGAGCCCCAGAGCCCGATCGCGGTGGCGACGGCGCCGGGGGCGAGCGCCGCGTAGGCGATCCCCATGTCGCCGTGGGCGAGCGCCTCGCCGATCAGCGCCGCGGTCGTCGCCGCGCCACCTTCCATCACCCCGCCGAGCTCGGCCGGGACGCCGAGCATCGCGACGCCCAGCTCGGTCGCCTGGGCGAGGATCTCCGGCGGCGTCTTGCGCGCGTCGTCGGCGTCTTTGGCCGCGGGGCGGACCTGGTCGGCGGCGAAGGCGCGGCCGGCCTCCTGGAACATCGCCTGCTCGTCGTCGGGGGTGACGTCGAAGAGCCCCTTCGACTTCGAGCGCGGCTGGCGCGCCGGTTTGCCCAGCGACTGGGCGGCCTTGAAGGTGCGCCCGGCGGCGGTCGCCGTGCGGAAGCCGCCCTTGGTGCCCTGGAAGAGGGCGCGCTCGACGCCCTTGCGGAGGCGGATGCGGTCCAGCAGGTCGGAGCCCGCGAGCCAGTTCAGCCCGCGCAGACCGATGCCCATCGCGCGCTCGGCGACGCCCCTGTCGGTGGTAGTCGTGGTGCTCAATTTGCCTTTCCTTTGGGACTGGTTTTGGCGGCGACCGGGGTGATCCGGCCGTCCAGATGTCTGTTCGACCGCCTCTCGCCGCGGCCGCGTACCGTGAAGTCGATCTCCTCGCCGGTGCCCGCGGAGGTCGCGAACTCGACCCTCGCCGGCAGCAAGATCGGCCGGCGGAAGCGGACGTCGACGGCGAAGGCGTCGGGGAGGCGCGACTCGAGCGCCGCCAGCGCCCGCGCCTTGGTCCACATCCCGTGCGCGATCGCGGCCGGGAAGCCGAGCGGCTTCGCGGTCAGCGAGTGCATGTGGATCGGGTTGCGGTCGCCGGAGACGGCCGCGTAGCGGCGGCCGAGGTCGCCGCCGAGGCGCCACTCGGCGCTCGCGGGCGTGGCCTCGTCGACGATCGGGAACGCCTCTCCGGACGCCGCGCCCGGGTCGCCCTTGCCGCGTCGCAGGAAGGTGCTGGTGCTCTCCCAGGCGATCTGGCGGCCGACGCGCGCCTCGGTGACGACGTCGAAGGCCTTGCCTTTCGGGTGGGCCTTCAGCTTCGTCGCCTGCACGCGGAGGTCGAGCGCCTCGCCGATCCCGAGCCGCCGGTGCTGGGTGATCTTGTTGGCGACGTGGACGAGGCCGACCGCGCCGAACGGGAAGGACCCGTCCGCCATCAGCGCCATGTGCAGCGGGAAGGCGAGCACGTGGGGGTAGGTCGGCGGCAGGTGGTCGCGCAGGGCGAAGTCGCAGACCTTGGCGTAGGCGGCGACCGCGTCGGGGTCGGCGACGACGCCGTCGATCTCCAGGCGCACGTCGGGGATCTCACCGCCGCCGCCCGGGATGAACGGCAGCAGCGAGGCGCCCGGCACCAGCGGTGCCGCCGCCCGCGCGTAGAGCGGCAGGATCGACGGCGCCCCGGTCAGCTTCTTGGTCTCGGTCGCCACCGCGTCACGCCCCCAGCAGGCTCTGGCCGCAGACGCGGACCACGTTGCCGTTGACCCCGGTGGTGGCGGGGGAGGCGAACCAGGCGATCGTCTCGGCGACGTCGACCGGCAGCCCGCCCTGGGAGAGCGAGGAGAGGCGGCGGCCGGCTTCGCGCGGGCCGATCGGCATCGCCGCGGTCATCTGGGTCTCGATGAAGCCCGGCGCGACCGCGTTGATCGTCGCCTTGCGCTTGGCCAGCGTCGGCGCCAGCGATTCGACCATCCCGATCACCCCGGCCTTCGAGGCGGCGTAGTTGGTCTGGCCGTTGTTGCCGGCGATCCCCGCCATCGAGGAGACGCCGATGATGCGGCCGTTGGCGTTCAGGCGTTTCGAGTCGAGGAGGGCGTCGTTGATGCGCTCCTCGGAGGAGAGGTTGATCTCCATCAGCTGCGCCCAGCGGTCTTCCGGCATCTTCGCGAGGGTGCGATCACGGGTGACGCCGGCGTTGTGGACGACGACGTCGACGCCGTCCTTGAAGTGGGATGCGATCTTCTCCGGCGCGTCCTCGGCGGTGATGTCGAGCGGCAGCGCTTCGCCGCCCAGCGCCTCGACCACGGCGCGCAGGTCCGACGCCGCCTGCGGCACGTCGAGGCCGACGACCTTGGCGCCGTCACGGCCGAGCGTGGCGGCGATCGCCGCGCCGATCCCCCGCGAGGCGCCGGTCACCAGCGCCGTCTTGCCGGCCAGCGGGGAGTCCCAGTCGATCTCCGGCGTCGGCGCGACGCCCTTGGCGATGCGGATCACCTGGCCGTCCACATATGCGGAGCGCGGTGAGAGCAGGAAGCGCAGGGTCGAGTCGAGCTGGTCCTCGGCGCCCGGCTCGACGTAGACGAGCTGCGCGGTCGCGCCCTTGCCGCCGATCTCCTTGGCGAGCGAGCGGGTGAAGCCCTCCAGCGCCCGCTGGGCGGTGTGGGCGCGGGCGGAGCCGGCCAGCGCCGGGGTGGTGCCGAGGACGACGACGCGGCCGCTGCGGCGCAAGCGCGGCACGGCGGGGTAGAAGAAGCGCTGCAGCTCGACCAGCTCGGTCGAGTCGGAGATCCCGGAAGCGTCGAAGACGAGCGCCTTGGCCTTGCCCTCGGCACCGGCGCGTTCGGCGCCGATCTCGTCGAGCACCTTCTTCAGCGCCCGCTCCAGCGTCCCGCCGGGGGCGGCGCCGCTCAGCACCGGTCCGGCGACGACCGGCGTGCCGGGCTTGTAGCGGTCGAGGTCGACGGGCTGCGGCAGCCCGACCTGGCGGGCGACGGTCGAGAGGACCGGCGCGTTGACGATCTGCGAGTAGCGATCAGACATTTACTTGGCTCCTTCCGGGCCCTCGAGGATCGCGACGACGCCCTGGCCGCCGGCGGCGCAGATCGAGATCACGCCGCGTCCCTTGCCGTCTTCGTGCAGCTGTTTGGCGAGGCCGGCGACGATGCGCCCGCCGGTCGCCGCGAACGGGTGCGCGGCGGCGAGCGAGCCGCCGTTCACGTTCAGCTTGGCCCGGTCGATGGCGCCGAGCGGCGCCTTGCGGCCGAGCTTCTCCTTGCAGAAGGCCTCGTCTTCCCACGCCTTCAGCGTGCAGAGGACCTGGGCGGCGAAGGCCTCGTGGATCTCGTAGTAGTCGAAGTCCTGGAGCGTGAGGCCGGCGCGGTCGAGCATGCGCGGCATCGCGTAGGCGGGCGCCATCAGCAGGCCTTCGCGCTTGTGGACGTGGTCGATCGCCGCGGTCTGCGCGTCCGCGAAGTAGGCGAGCACGGGGAGGTCATGCGCTTTCGCCCACTCCTCGGAGGCGAGCAGCACCGCCGAGGCGCCGTCGGAGAGCGGCGTCGAGTTGGCCGCCGTCATCGTCCCCTCGGGGCCGCCGAAGACCGGCTTCAGCTTCGCCAGCTTCTCGATGCTGGAGTCGGGACGCAGGTTGCCGTCGCGCTCGAGGCCGAGGTAGGGGGTGATCAGGTCGGTCTGGAAGCCGCGGTCGTAGGCGGCGGCGAGGTTCTTGTGGGAGGTGACCGCGAGCTCGTCCTGCTCGGCGCGGCCGATGTCCCATTCGGTGGCCATGATCGCGCAGTGCTCGCCCATCGAGAGGCCGGTGCGCGGCTCCTCGTTGCGGGGGATGCGGGGGACGATGTGGCCGGGGCGGAAGCGCGTCAAGGTCTTCAGCTTGTCGGTGGTGGAGCGCTGCCGGTTGGCGTCGAGGAGCGTCGCGCGGAGCTCTTCGTTCAGCTCGATCGGTGCGTCGGAGGTGGTGTCGGCGCCGCAGGCGATCCCGACGTCGATCTGCCCGAGGGCGATCTTGTTGGCGACCAGGATCGCCGTCTCCAGGCCGGTGCCGCAGGCCTGCTGGACGTCGTAGCCAGGGGTCTCGGGGGCGAGGCGGGTCGAGAGGACGCTCTCGCGGGTCAGGTCACGGTCATGGGAATGCTTCAGCACGGCGCCGCCGGCGACCTCGCCGAGCGTCTCGCCCTCCAGCCCATAGCGGTCGATCAGCCCGTCGAGCGCGGCGGTGAGCATGTCCTGGTTGGTCGCGTGCGCGTACTTGGTGTCGGAGCGCGCGAAGGGGATCCGGTTGCCGCCGATGACGGCGACCCGGCGGGTCTCTGCGTTCATTCCTTCTGGGTTCCTTTCCCGGGTTTGGAAGTGGGGGAGACGGCAGCCGCGGACCGGGCGCGGATGCCCGGCTCGACCGTGGAGATCAGGAGCTCGGCGGCTTCGCCGGCGGAGATCGCCTGGGTGCGCAGCCACCAGCGGGCGAGCTCCTCGGCGGCGCCGAGGAGGGCGGCGGAGAGCGCCTCGATTTCGACCCGGTGCGCGTCCCGCAGCGAGTCGGGCATCTGGGCGAGCAGCGATCCCGAGACCAGCTCCAGGATCTGCCCGCGGTAGGCGGCGACCTTGTCGGCGACCTCGCCGCTCGCCGGCAGCGTCTCGTCGAAGAGCACCGCCCAGGCGGCCCGGTCGGAGTCGAGGAAGGCGAAGAACGCCCGCACGCTCGCCCCCAGCGCGTCACCGGGGCTGTCGGTCCCGGCGATCGCCGCGCCGACCGTCCGCGTCAACGAGTCCCCCGCCTGCTCCATACAGGCGATGTACAGCCGCTCCTTGTTGCCGAAGTAGTTGTAGAGCAGCGGCTTGGTCACCCCGACCTCAGCCGCGATCTCCTCCATCGTCACGTCCGCGTAGCCGCGCTCGGCAAACAGCCCGTGCGCCACCCCGAGCGTCTGCTCCATCCGGTCGCTGCGCGACAGCCGTGACCTGACCGATGCATCCATCGATGCACACGTTACCCGACTATAAATTTATATGGGCGTAACGTGACGAGGTCACATAGGCGGGCGGCGGAAAACTGGCCTTCGTGCAAGGAAACTGGCCTTCGTGCAATTAAGCCCCTTCGCCGGTCTTTGGCGGAGAACTATGCGTCTATCTGCGCGGTCCTGTTCGCCGGTCTTGTCGTGGCGTCGGACTGGCTCCCTTCCGAAACAGGCCCAAGGCCGGTCAAGAATGTCCGTGTTTAGTTGTGGTCGTATAGCGACCAAAACTAAACACAGGTCTTCTTGACCGGCGGCGGTCGGTCGAGATGACGCCTTTATACGGCGGCGCATAATGCGGCGCTGTATAAGGGCGAGAGTGGGTAGGAGGAGAGCATGAGGAGAGTCGGGACCAGATTGGCGACGCTCTTGGTGCTTGCGGTCTTCTGCGCCGCACTGGGATCCGGCTCGGCCTCGGCGGCGGGAGCCAAGAAGCTGGTCGAAGGGACCGTCTACGACGCCACCTGCGTGAGGGTCTGCATGCCGGAATGCCCGCCGCCGCCGCACTGCGGGCCGGTCACGCAGGCGGGGAAGTCCAATGTCATCTGCGCGCAGGCGTCGATCGTCTGCCCGCTCTACGTCTCGCCACGGATCTGCCTGCCCTCGAGCAACTGCGGCGGCTATCCGATCTACACCGGCGAAGGATCGCTGGTCAACGTGCGCAAGCGCGGCTCGGCGACGGTGCTGGCGCGGCTGCCGATCGTCGAAGGGCACTTCAGGATCCGTCTCGGACCGGGCGATTTTGTGTTCCACCCGTACATGGCGGAAGAACAGTGCTGGTCGGCCGCGCCGGTGATGGCTCGGGTCACTGCGAAGCTGAAGAGCCCGGTGCCGGTGGCGCTGAACGCCACCAACCGCTGCATCGTGCACGCCTACGCGAAGTAGCGTCCGGCCCCGCCCTGGTCCCCCGCGATCGCGGTCGATCTAAGGTCCGGTGGCCGTGTCGCGGTCGATTTAAGGTCCGGTAGCCGGACGGTAGATCGACCGCGGCTTGTCGGGCGGACGGTAGGTCGACCGCGGTGGCGGTGGCGGATGAAAGGTCGACCGCGGCGGCTGGTGGGCGGACGGTAGGTCGACCGCGCGGCGGTGGCCGGGGCTCGTGGCGGTGGGGGGTGCCGGGTTTGTGCTCGCCGACGAATCGGCGAGTCGGGTCGCTAGGAGAGCTCGGTGCCGTCGTAGAGCTTGCGCACGTGGACCGTCCCGGTGGGGGCGGCCTCGAGGCAGAGCTTGCAGAGGACGCACTCGTCGACGTTGGCGTCGACGATCTCCACGTGGCCGTCGGCGTTCTTGAAGATGTCGACGGGGCAGACTTCTTCGAGTTTGGCGGCGACCGTGGCGTCGTTCGCGATCGAGGCGTCGACCTCGACGTCGATGAAGACCTTGTCCTGGGGCATCAGGCGAGCACCCCGAGCTTCTCCTTGACCACGGTGGGGATCTCGTCGATGCGCTCGACGACGCGGATCCCGGCGGCTTCGAGGCGGGCGATCTTCTCCGTCGCCGTGTCCTCTTTGCCCTCCACGATCGTGCCGGCGTGGCCGAAGCTCATCCCTTTCATCTCCTCGTCGTCCATGAATTTGCCCGCCATGAAGGCGACGATGGGCAGGCGCGAGTTGTTGTCCTTGACCCACTCGGCGAGCTGGGCCTCCATGCGGCCGCCCGGCTCGGTGTAGATGACGATCGCCTTGGTCTGCTCGTCGGCCTCGAAGTAGGGCATCAGCTCGGCGTAGGTGGAGCCGATGATCGCGTCGCCGCCGATCGAGACCGCGGTCGAGACGCCGAGGCCGGACTGGGTGAGGGAAGAGGAGATCTCGGTGGTCATCCCGCCGGAGCGGCTCATCACGCCGACCGGACCCGGCGCGTAGGCCTTCGCCGCGTCTTTCGCGGGGCCGCCGATGCCGCCCATCTTGCAGACTTCCGGCACGATCAGGCCGAGGCAGTTGGGGCCGATGATGCGGGCGCCGTTCATGTCGGCGAGCTCGACCATCTGGGCGACGTCGCCGCGCGGGATTCGCTCGGTGACGACGACGACGAGCTTGATCCCGTTCAGGATCGCCTCGAAGACGGCGTCTTTGGTGAAGGCGGGGGGGACGGTGACGACCGAGCCGTCGATCGGCGCACCGTGGTGCTCGACCGCCTGGGCGACGGTGTCGAAGACCGGCACGCCGTGGACCTCGCGGCCCTTGCGGCCCGGGGTCACCCCGCCGACGATCTTGGAGCCGTAGTCGAGGCACTCGCGGGTCAGGTTCACGGCCTCGCGGCCGGTGATCCCCTGGACGATGAAGGTCGTCTCCTTGGTGAGGAGGATGGACATCAGGCAGCGGCCCCCTCTCCCTGGATCTTGGCGACGGCGCGACCGGCCGCCTCCCACATCGACACCGAGCGGTCGCAGTACTCGACCCCGTAGCGCGCGAGGATCTTGAAGCCCTCGTCCTCCCAGGCGCCCGGGATGCGGAAGATCGCGATCGTCTCGCCCGGGTCCTTGCCGAGTTCGAGGCAGGCCTTGATCACGCCGCGGGCGACGATGTCGACGCGGGTGTTGGAGACGATCGACATCATCACCGCGATCTTCTCGACGCCGTCCTTTTCGAGGACCTCCTTGGCGAGGCCGCAGGCCTTGGCGACCGACGGGTTGCCGCCGATCTCCGAGTAGTTGGCCGGCTTGCCGCCCTGGCTGCGGACCGCGTCGGTCAGCGTCAGCGAGCCGCCGCCGGCGCCGATCACGAGGCCGAGGTTGCCGGTGAAGCCGTGGTCTTTGCCCTGGATCACGCCGCGGTGGTCGGCCGCGTCGATCGCGGCGACGGCCTCTTCGAACTTGGAGTGCTCGTAGGGCTCGCGGTCGTCGTCCTCGGCGATCCGCAGCTCCTTGCGCAGCAGCTTCTTCTGCCGCCCGACCGCCTCGTTCTCCATCTCCATATGGGCGTCGAGGGCGACGAAGCTGCCGTCGGTGAGCTCGGCGAGCGGGTTGATCTCGGCCAGCGTCATGTCGTTCTCGCGGAAGAGCCGGGCCAGGCGGGCGAGGACCGGCGTCGCGCGGTTCAGCTGCGAGCCGGTGACGCCGGTCGTGGCGATCGCCTGCTTCGCCTCGAAGTCGGGGATCGGGAAGAGGTTCGACACGTGGCCGCGGCCGACGTGGTCGGGGTGCGTGCGGGCGACCTCCTCGATGTCGATCCCGCCCATGTCGGAGAAGAGCATCAGCGGGCGCTTCGCGGTGCCGTCCCAGACGACTCCCGCGTAGTACTCCTGCTTGACCTCCGCTTTCGGGTCGACGAGGACGCCGCGCGGCATGTGGCCGTTGATCTCCAGCCTGAGGATCGCCTCGGCGTGCTCGGCGGCCTCCTCGGGCGTGTCGGCGAACTTGACGCCGCCCGCCTTCATCCGGCCGCCGGTCAGCACCTGCGACTTGATCACGACCGGGCCGCCGATCTCCTCGGCCGCGGCGCGCGCCTCCTCCGGCGTCGTGCAGAAGCCGTACTTGGTGACGGGGATGCCCGCCAGCTCGACGATCTTGCGTGCCTCGAACTCGAAGAATCTCATCGGCGGGGCACCCTACACAGCGACACGGAACAATGCGAGGAACGTGTCATATCTGCGCACCATCACCGCCCTCGCCCTCGTCGGGGCCCTCGCCCTGATCGTCGCCGGCTGCGGCGGGGGGACCGACGTCGACTACCAGAAGGCCTCGGAAACGGTCCGCGCCAGCCTCGAATCGAAGGGCGAAGGCTTCGGCGCCCCGGTCGAAAATGTCGACTGTCCCAAGGGGGTCAAGGTGGAAGTCGGGACCAAGTTCGAATGCACGGTGCGCTATCCCGACGGCACGGTCGCCTACGCGCTGCTGAAGATCCGCACCGACGAAGCCGATCTCAACCTCGAATCGCTCTCACGGCGCCCCTTCCTGCGCTGAGCGCGCGCCTTTCGCGAAGGCGCTCACGAGGCGCGCACGATGCCCCCTCGCCGTGTGTGCATTCGACACACAAGAGCCAAGCGCCCGCGTTCGTGGCATGATTGCTTCCCCGGCCGTTTGACGCCTTCCGTCCCTCGGAGTGCCAGGCCGGGCCGAACCCCGGCCGCGCCGGGAAACCCATGCGATCCACTGCGCTGAAGATCCTGAAGAAGGGCGCCGACGCCACAGCCGTCGGCCGCAAAGCGACCAAATAGAGAGAGGCGAATGAGCGACTCGACCACTGCCGCCCCCGCTGAGTTGACGACAAACCAGAAACTGCTGGATTGGGTGGGAGAGATCGCCGCCCTGACGCAGCCCGACTCCGTCCAATGGTGTGACGGCTCGGCCGAGGAGTACGACCGGCTTGCCCAGGTCCTGATCGACGCCGGGACCTTCGAGCGCCTCTCCGACGCGAAGCGGCCGAACAGCTATCTCGCTCTTTCCGATCCGGCCGACGTGGCCCGGGTCGAGGACCGCACCTTCATCTGCTCCGCCAAGGAGGAGGACGCCGGCCCGACCAACAACTGGCGCGAGCCCGCCGAGATGCGCGAGGTGCTCGACGAGCTCTTCAAGGGCTGCATGAAGGGCCGCACGATGTACGTGGTGCCGTTCTCGATGGGCCCGCTCGGCTCCGACATCTCCGAAATCGGGGTCGAGATCACCGACTCCGCCTACGTCGCGGCCTCGATGCGGATCATGACCCGGATGGGCAAGGCCGCTCTCGACGTGCTCGGCGACAGCGGCGAGTTCGTCCCCTGCGTCCACTCGGTCGGCATGCCGCTGGAGGAGGGCGTCGAGGACGTCTCCTGGCCCTGCAACGGCGACAACAAGTACATCGTCCACTACCCCGAGACGCGCGAAATCTGGTCCTTCGGCTCCGGCTACGGCGGCAACGCGCTGCTGGGCAAGAAGTGCTTCGCGCTGCGGATCGCCTCGGCGATGGCGCGCGACGAAGGCTGGCTCGCCGAGCACATGCTGATCCTCAAGCTCACCTCGCCCGAGGGTGAGGTCAAGTACGTGACCGGCGCCTTCCCGTCGGCCTGCGGCAAGACCAACCTGGCGATGCTGATCCCGACCCTGCCCGACTGGAAGGTCGAGACGGTCGGCGACGACATCGCCTGGATGAAGTTCGGCGAGGACGGCCGCCTCTACGCGGTCAACCCCGAGGCCGGCTTCTTCGGCGTCGCGCCGGGCACCGGGCACAAGACCAACCCGAACGCGATGCAGTCGATCGAGCGGAACTCGATCTTCACCAACTGCGCCAAGACCGACGACGGCGACGTCTGGTGGGAGGGGATGACCGGCGAGCCGCCCGCGCACGCGATCGACTGGCACGGCAACGACTGGACGCCGGACTCCGAGGCGCCCGCCGCCCACCCGAACGCCCGCTTCACGACGCCCGCCGGGCAGGCCCCGTCGATCGCGCCCGAGTGGGAGGACCCGGCCGGCGTGCCGATCGACGCCTTCCTCTTCGGCGGCCGCCGCGCGAGCGCGGTGCCGCTGGTCTCGGAAGCGTTCGACTGGGAGCACGGCGTCTTCATGGGGGCGACGATGTCCTCGGAGAAGACCGCCGCGGCGACCGGCAACGTCGGCGAACTGCGCTTCGACCCGATGGCAATGCTGCCGTTCTGCGGCTACAACATGGCCGACTACTTCGCCCACTGGCTGAAGATCGGCAAGACCGAGGGTGCGCAGCTGCCGCGCATCTTCTACGTCAACTGGTTCCGCAAAGACGACGACGGCAAGTTCCTCTGGCCCGGGTTCGGCGAGAACAGCCGCGTCCTCGAGTGGGTCTTCCGCCGCTGCCAGGGCAAGGGCGAGGCGACCGAGACCCCGATCGGTCTGCTGCCGACGCCGGACGACCTCAACACCGACGGCCTCGACATCTCCGCCGAGGACATGCAGGAGCTGCTCACCGTCGACGACGAGCTCTACCGCGCCCAGCTGCCCCAGACGAAGGAGCACCTCGCCAAATTCGGCGACAAGCTCCCGGCCGAGGTGAGCGCCCAGCTCGAGGCGCTGGAGAAGCGCCTGGGCTAGTCGCCGGCGACACGGCTGGAGCTGTGCGAAAGAGCGGGCCGATTCGGCCCGCTCTTTCTTTGGGCGAGGGGCCGGGGGCCGGCGCCGGGGAGGGTCCGGGCCCGCAAGCGGTGCCTGGAAGGGATGGGGACCCGCAAGCTGTCGCCCGGGAGGGCTCAGGCCCCGCAAGCTGTCGCCCGGAAGGGTCGTGGCCCCGCAAGCTGTCGCCCGGATTACGGACCCGCCCCTCTCGCCACGGCCCGGG
>CALCIA010000284.1 GCA_937907435.1 uncultured Actinomycetes bacterium | reverse complement strand
CCAGGACCCCCATGAGGAGCCCAGGACACCCTCGGACCCACCTCGGACGGCCGCCAGCCCCCCGCACCCCCGCCCGCCCCTTCCCGCCCCCACGACCCCCTCGAAACTCCTCCTCGGATCAGCGCAACTTCCGCCGCACACGGGGTTTTCTAATTGCGGCTTTCCAAGCTAAGCCAGGGAGAGCCGTAACACCGGCCGGAGGCTCGGACTGGGGGTCTCCGGTCGGACTTAACAGGGGGGAGAGGGCGTCGAGACTTGACTCGGCGCCCTCTCTGTTTGCGTATCTTGGGTCGATGGCCGATTCGAAACCCAAGAAGCTGCGGCTCGGCGGCATGGCGCTGCGCAACGGGCTGCTGGTCCACGGTCCCACCCACTGGGCGGCCGCGGTCCGCCGTCCCGACGGCTCGATCGAAGTCGGCTCCGAACGCAAGCCGGAGCTCGTCCCCGACCTCGTCGCCAAGGTCCCCGGCCTGCGCGGCCCGGTCAAACTCGCCGAGTCGATGCTGGTCCTGCCGTTGGTGCGCAAGCGGATGCGGGCCGCCCGCCTCCCCTTCGAGGACCGCCGCGTCATCGTCGCCACCGCCTCGACCCTGGCGCTCTCGAGCCTGATGCGCCGCCGCGGTCCCGCCACCGCCGCCCGCGAGGGCCTGATCCAGGCGATCGGCGCGGTCCCCGCCGTCATCGCCCTCACCGACCGCGATCTCGCCGCCTACCACGGCGCCGAGCACAAGGCGATCGCCGCCTACGAGCAGGGAATCGACGACGTCGCCTCGGTCCCCAAAGAGCACGACCGCTGCGGCTCCAACCTGGTCGTCCCGATGATGCTGCTCTCCGCTGCCGGCACGATCCTGCTCGAGCGCCTCGTCGACAAGCCGTCGAACGTCACCCGCGCGGTGGTGAGCCTGGCGGGCGCCTCGCTCGCGGTCGAGGCCTTCGCCTGGTCGGACCGCCACCACGGCGAGCCGCTCGCCGAGGCCTTCCACACCCCCGGCCGGGAAATCCAGCGCCTGCTGGCGACGAAGGAGCCGAGCCCCGAGCAGCTCGAGGTCAGCCTCGCGGCGATGGCCGAGATCCTCCGCGCCGAGCCCGCACCATAGACTCCGCCGCATGTTCGGACGCATCGACCACATCGGGGTGGCCGTCGAGGATCTCGACGCCGCGATCGCCCTCTATGAGACGAGCTTCGAGATGGCGCTCGTGCACCGGGAGACGGTCGACTCGCAGGGCGTCGAGGCGGTGCTGCTGGACGTCGGCGACGGGCACGTCGAGCTGCTGCGCCCGCTCGGCCCCGACACCGCCGTCGGCAAGTTCCTCGCCAAGTCCGGCCCCGGCCTGCACCACGTCGCCTACGCGGTCGACGACATCGACGCGACCCTGCCGCGCCTCACCGCCGCCGGCATCCGGCTGATCGACGAGCAGGCGCGGGTCGGCATCCGCGGCAGCCGCGTCGCCTTCCTTCACCCCCGCTCGACCGGCGGGGTCCTGACCGAGATCGTCGAACCAGCAGGAGGGCACTGATGGCAGAGGCACAGCGCGTCGAGATCGGCTTCGAAGGCGGCCAGGTGATCCAGGCCCGCCTCGCCGAAGAGGACCTCAAGGACCTGCGGGCCCAGCTCGAGAAGGGCGGCTGGCACGACCTCCACACCGAGGACGGCGTGATCTCGCTCTACCTCGGCAAGGTCGCCTTCCTGCGCGTCGCCGGCGGCGACCACCGAGTCGGCTTCGGCTCGGTCGACTAGGCCGATGAAGATCGAAGGCACGGACTTCGCCGTCGTCTTCGTCGCCGACTTCCCCCGCGCGGTCGAGTTCTACGGCGAGACGCTCGGCCTCGGCGACCTGCGCCCCTACGGCAAAATCGACGGCGGCGAGTTCGAGACCGGCAACCTCACCCTCACGGTCATGGACGCCGCCGCGGTCGGCCGCGAGTTCTCGCCGAGCGGCCACCCGATCGCCTTCCGCGTCGACGACGTCGAAGCTGCCCGCGCCGAGCTCGAAGGCCAAGGCGTCGAGTTCCTCGGCGACACGATCGACTCCGGCGTCTGTCTCCAGGCCCCGTTCAAGGACCCGGACGGCAACGTCCTGATCCTGCACCGCCGCTACGCCCCGCGCGAGGCTTAGCCGCAGCCGAGGTCGACGTTCGGGTCCTGCCCGTCCATCGCCCGCAGCAGCAGGTCGCGCAGCTGCTCGCGTTCGGTCGGGTCGAGGTTGGCGAGCACTTCGCCCTCCAACTCCTCCAGCTTCGCCTCCGCCTTCGCCAGCGCCTTCGTCCCGGCCGCGGTGATGGCGACGATGTGGCGGCGGCGGTCCTGCGGGTCGCGCCGGCGTTCGACGAAGCCGTGCTCGTCGAGGTCGTTCAGCAGCAGCACGCAGTTGTTCGGGTCGACCATCAGCGTCGCGCCCAGCTCCTGCTGCAGGCAGCCTTCGTTCTTGGCGAGGATTTCGAGGGCGATCAGCTGCTTCAGCTTGATCCCCAGCACGTCCTCGGTCGCGCGCCGGTAGACGACGCGGTTCAGCTGCGACAGGAGCCCCATGGTTCCCGTCGTCTGGGGGGTTTGGGTCGTCGGGTTCATGCCTGGATCAGGGATTTTACCGGATCGATCCTTGCATCAAGGATAGTCCTTGCTACAGTGACGATCCCATGTCACCTACTAACGACAACATAGCTCACCCTTCATCCATTTCCGACCGCTCACGCTGGATCGCCCTCGTGGTCCTCTGCGTGGGCATGCTGATGATCGTCCTCGACGCGACGATCGTGAACGTGGCGCTGCCCAAGATCCAGACCGACCTCGGCTTCTCCCAGTCGAGCCTCGCCTGGGTGGTCAACGCCTACCTGATCTCCTTCGGCGGCCTGCTCCTGTTCGCCGGGCGCCTCGGCGACCTGCTCGGGCGCCGCGACATCTTCATGAGCGGGCTCGTCCTCTTCACCGGCGCCTCGCTCGCCTGCGGCCTGGCCGACAGCCAGACCGTGCTGGTCGTCGCCCGCTTCATCCAGGGCATCGGCGGCGCCCTCACCTCGGCCGTCATCCTCGGCATGATCGTCACCATGTTCCCCGAGCCCGGGGAGCAGGCGAAGGCGATCGGCGTCTACTCCTTCGTCGCCTCCGCCGGCGGCTCGATCGGGCTGCTCGCGGGCGGCGCGATCACCCAGGCCATCAACTGGCACTGGATCTTCATCGTCAACCTGCCGATCGCGGTCGTCACCGGGACGCTGGCGCTGCGCTATCTGGGTCGTGACCGCGGCCTCGGCTTCGGCAAAGGCGCCGACCTGCCCGGCGCGGGCCTGATCGTCGGCGCCCTGATGATCGGCGTCTACGCGATCGTCGAGGCCTCGAACTACGGCTGGGGCTCGGCCCACACGCTCGGTTTCGGCGCGGGCGCGGTGGCCCTGCTGGCCGGCTTCGTGCTCCGCGAGGCCCGCGCCGCCAACCCGCTGGTGCCGCTGCGGATCTTCCGCTCGCGGAACCTCTCGGGAGCCAACGCGATCCAGGCCCTGATGGTCGCCGGGATGTACGGGATGTTCTTCCTCGGCGCCCTCTACCTGCAGCGGGTGCTGGGCTTCGACTCGCTCGAGGTCGGCCTCGGGTTCATCCCGGTGACGGCGATCATCGGCACCCTCTCGCTCGGCTTCTCGGCGAAACTGAACCTGCGCTTCGGCGCCCGGGCGACGCTGATCCCGGGCCTCGTCGCGGTCGCCGCCGGCCTGGCGCTGTTCTCCCAGATCAGCGTCGACGGCAGCTACTGGTCGGAAGTGCTCCCGGCGATGGTGCTGGTCGGCATCGGCGCCGGCCTCTCCTTCCCCTCGGTCATGACCCTGGCGATGTCGGGCGTCCGGCCGGAGGAGGCGGGGCTGGCCTCGGGCCTGGTCAACACCACCCTCCAGGTCGGCGGCGCCCTCGGGCTCGCGGTCCTGGCGACCCTCTCGACCAGCCGCACCTCGAACCTGGTCAGCAGCGGCGACTCCGCCGCCTCGGCCCTGACCAGCGGCTACCAGCTGGCCTTCGTGGTCGGCGCCGCCCTGGTCCTCGGCGCGGTCGCGATCGCCGTGACGGTGCTCCGCTCGCCCCCGGCGGCGGGCGAAGCGGCAGCGGTCGAGGCCGCCGAGGCGGAGCCCGTGTTCAGCAGCGAGGCGGCTTAGGGACAGACCTAGGGACAGAGGTCTGGCGACGGGACCGACGGGGGACCCCTTCCCTCACGAACTGCGGGAGGTTCGTTCAGGGGTCCCCCGTCGGTCCCTCACCGGCGCTTGCGGTGCTCGCTCGTGGCGAGTGATGTAGATGGACTTGGTGTGGGCGTCCTCATTGACTGGCTGGTGGGGGACGCCGTCCGTCGTGCAGCCGTAGAGGCCGGCGACCTCGAGGCCCGCGGCGGCGAGCGCGGCGCGGAGATCGGGTTCGGGGTGGTGGCGTTGGCGGTGGATCTCGGGTGGGACGCTCGGGCCCGTGCCGGGTGCCAGCGGCTCGACTTCGAAGGTCGCCTCGCTGATCTGGCCCGGCTCGACCTGGCCGCCGGTGTGGCCCTGCCAGATCAGGCGCCGGCCGTGGGACTCGACCACGACGCGTTCGGCGAAGAAGGTGCGGTAGGTGGTCAGCGTGTTGGAGTCGAAGATCAGGACGCCGTCGGGCGCGAGGTTCGCGGCCATGGCGCGGAAGGCCTGCTCCAGCTCACCCACCGAGTGCAGGTAGTTGATCGCGTCGTCGAGGCAGAGGACGAGGTCGAAGCGGCCGTAGGCCGGCAGCTCGCGCATGTCGGCGACCTCGATCCGGACCTCGGGGCCGGCCTTGGCCCGCGCCAGCTCGACCATCGAGGGCGAGATGTCGACCCCGGTCACCTGCCAGCCCAGGTCGAGCAGCGGCATGAAGCCCTTGCCGGTCCCGCAGCCGACGTCGAGGACGGTGTCGCCGCGCAGCCCGTGCGCGGAGCCCAGCCGCAGCAGGTCGTCGATCCACTCGCGGTAGTTGTGGTGGCTGGTGAAGTCGTCGTAGACCGGGGCGATCTGCTCGTAGGCGACCTCGGCGTGCCGGTCCGCCCCGTCCGTCGATTGCATCGAAGAGTTCATTGCAATAGTTGACATTAGGGCTCGATCAGGCTCGTTTCAAACGTTCTATCCGCGTATTCCGGTCATTGCCTCCCGCGGGCCTCGACCGTTTATGTAGGTTCGTTTCATCGACTCTCACAGGGACCATTCACACCAGGGTGAGGATGGCTGGGAGTGGGGTGAGGCACAGAGGATCTGTCTGCGACTGGCCTACCGCTACGCGAAGAACCCGAGCGAGGCGGAGGACATCGCGCAGGAGGCCTTGCTCCGCGCCTGGCGTGGACGCTCGAGCCTGCGCGACGCGGCAAGCCGCAAGTCGTGGCTGGCGACGATCCTCCGCAACGAGGCCTACCGCTACTACTCGCGGCCGCGCCCCGATCCGACCGACCTGCTGGAGGTCTACGAGGGCCGCGAGGACGAGCTGGTGCTCTCGACCGTCGACCGGTTCTTCCTGCAGGAGGCGCTGGAAGGCCTGTCGGAGCGCGAGCGGGTGCTGCTGGCGCTGCGCTACGAGGAGGACCTGACCCAGTCCGCGATCGCCGCCCGGCTGGGGATCCCGGAGGGGACGGTCAAAGTGCAGCTGCACCGGGCACGGATGAAGCTGCGCCGCGCTTATGCGGTCTCGGCGTAGATGTAGTTCGGCGGGGGTCCGGGGGGCTGCAGGCCGTCCGAGGTGGCGCGGGGGTGTCCTGGGCTCCTCATGGGGGTCCTGGCAGG
>CALCIA010000283.1 GCA_937907435.1 uncultured Actinomycetes bacterium | reverse complement strand
TTACGCGCTGCGTGTATTGACCCCCCTATAGGGGCCCTAAATCACGCAGCGCGTTCCGGGCCCTTGATTTGGAGCCCGAAAAGGGCCTTCCGGGGCCGGAAAGTGTGACGTTCCCGGCATCTTCGTCAACGATCCGGGCGAGGTGTGGAAGCTCTCCGACCTGATCGTCACGTAAGTCCGACTTCGCAACGTCCCTGTGCCGGCTTTTCACGGAAGCCTCACGTCCTGGGCTCCTCATGGGGGTCACAGCCTGCCAGGACCCCCATGAGGAGCCCAGGACACCCCCAGACCATCTCGGACGGCCGCCCGCGCCCCGAACCCCCACTCGGACGGCCGCCAACCTCCGAACTCCCGCCCCGTCCCATCCTCCGCCCCCGTCGTGAAACCACTCATCTAGGGTTCGCGCCGTGCCCTACCTCTGGAGATTCGGCATGGTCCTGCTGGTCGTCTGCCTGCTCGCCTCGATGGTGATCGCGGTCGTCCGCCTCTCCTCGACGCCGGAAGAAATCATCGGCGCCCGCTTCCACGGTCTGGCGCCCGCTTTCGTCGAATCGCACATGAAGGAGTACGGACCGAACCGGTAGGGGGCCTCGCCGCTAGTATCGGCGCCGTACGGTGGGCGAGCGGAGGAGGCGGCGTGTTCACTCGGATAGTGGTCGGGACCGATGGCTCCGACACGGCAGAGCAGGCGGTGGGCCAGGCGATCGACCTGGCGAGGCTTTCG
The DNA here is from genome assembly GCA_937907435.1 of uncultured Actinomycetes bacterium. Classification (GTDB taxonomy): domain Bacteria; phylum Actinomycetota; class Thermoleophilia; order Solirubrobacterales; family 70-9; genus VAYN01. Next base: position 6,003 of record CALCIA010000283.1, on the reverse strand, counting down.
GGGGCGACGCTGGGGATCGTCAGCGCCTTCCAGCCGGTCCCGAAACGGCGGATCCAGGGCGAGCAGGAGGGCGCCCCGCCCGACATCGCGCACGAGATCGGCCCGCGCGAGGACGTCAACCTGGTCCTCGACGCCGCCGCCGCGAAAGCGAAAGCCGCCGGGATCGAGGTGACCACCCACCCGGTCCAGGCCGACCCGGCCGACGCGATCCTGAACGTCGCCGAAGAGGTCAACGCCGACCTGATCGTGGTCGGCAACAAGGGCATGACCGGCGCCCGCCGCTACCTCCTGGGCAGCGTGCCGAACAACGTCTCCCATCACGCCCCCTGCAGCGTGATCATCGTGCGCACGACTTAGGGACGGCTCGCACCGCACCCGCCGGGGGCGCCGCACCCGCACGGGTCGAGTTCGCAGTAATCCGCGGATAGCGCGGAGAAGTGCGAACTCGACCGTTCCCGCTTACCGAACCCGCCGCGAGGCGGCGACACCCGTCGGCGAGAACGCCGTCGCGCGCGCCGCGTCGATCAGCCCGGCGCCCTGGACGGTGCGGGGATAGCCGAGGCCGCGGGCCGTCGACTCGAGGCGCTTGGTCACCGCCCGCACCCGCGCCTTGCCCTTGAGGCCCTTGGGGATGACGCCGGCGGCGAGCATCAGCGCCACCGTGCCGGAGACGTGCGCGGCCGCCATCGACGTCCCCGCGTAGTCGGTCGGGATCGTGAACTGGTTCGTCGTCCCCGGCTTCAGCGTCACCTGGTAGATCGGCCGCGAGAGGACCGAGGGGCAGCCCGCGGCAGGCGTGCCGCCGCCCGGCGCGAGGACGTCGATCCCCTTGCCCGCCAGGGAGTAGGAGCCGACGCAGCCGCCCTCGGTGGAGCCGCCGACGCCGATCACCCGCGGCCCGGTAGCGGGCTCGGAGACGCAGCTCTTGGTGCTCGAGACGGCGGTCGAGAGGTTGCCGCCGGAGGCGACCGTGACGATCCCGCGGTCGTAGGCTTCGCGCAGCGCTTCGTCGACCTGGGGCACCTTCTCGCCGCAGGCGAAGTTGAAGCTCATGTTGATGATCTGGGCGTGGTTGCGGATCGCGAAGCGGATGCCGGCGGCGATCCGGTTGGCATAGCCGACGTTCGCGCTGTTGAGGACGCGGACCGGCATCAGCTGCGCGTTGTAGGCGATCCCGGTGAGGCCGATCCCGTTGTCCGTCTGCTCGGCGATCGTCCCCGCGACGTGGGTGCCGTGGCCGTTCTCGTCGAGCGGCAGGCGGTCGTGGTCGACGAAGTCTTCGCCGGGGAGGAACTGCCCCGCCGAGAAGTCGGGGCTGCGCAGGTAGCGGGCGCCGTAGTTGCGGTAGGCGATGCCGCTGTCGAGCACGGCGACGCGGATGCCGAGGCCCCCGGGGCGGCCGTCGGCGATCAGGTTCGCCCAGGCGCCGACCACGTTCATGCCGCCGGGCGAGGTCGGCAGCTTGTCGGTCCCGGGGCCGGCGTAGGGGAGGAAGTCCCACTGCTTCTGCGCCCAGCCACCCGGCGTCGGCGGCGTGCCGGGGGGCGCTTCGAGGGCGCCCGGATCGTCGGGGTCGTACGGTTCGAGTTCCGCCGAGGCGGTCGCCGTGTAGTTGGGCTCGGCGTACTCGACCGCGGGCTTGGCGCGCAGGGCGCGGGCCGTGGCGAGGACCCCGGCGCCGCGCGGCAGGCCGACCGTGCGGCCGTGCTCTTCGCCCTTGAACTTGACGACCAGCTGGCGCGGCGCGAAGCGGCGCGCGGGGCCGATCCCGCTGGCCGCGGCGGCCTGGCTAGCGGTCGCGCCGAGCAGCACGAGCAGGGCCGCCAAGGCGCCCATCAGCGCATATCTGTTCCACGTCGAGTGCATGTCGGTCCCCTTCGAACACGCTGCCCCTGCCGAAGTTGTAGGCGGGATACTCCCCGATCGATGCCCCCCTCGGCGCAGAATTTCCCTGAGCAAGAATCGGCCACGCACGAGCGTGGGATGGAGCTGGCGCTGGCCGAGGCGCGCCGGGCCGAGGCGCACGGCGACGTCCCGATCGGGGCGGCGCTCCTGCGCGACGGCGAGCTCCTCGCGGCGGCCGGCAACGAGCGCGAGCTGCGCCGCGACCCCACCGCCCACGCCGAGATCCTCGCGATCCGCGCCGCCGCCGAGGCCCTCGGCGGCTGGCGCCTCGCCGACACGACGCTCTACGTCACCCTCGAGCCCTGCGCGATGTGCGCGGGCGCGATCGTCCTCGCCCGCATCCCCACCGTCGTCTTCGCCGCCCCCGACCCCAAGGCGGGCGCCGCGGGCAGCGTCCTCGACGTCCTCGCCGAGCCGGCCCTGAACCACCGTCCCCGCGTCATCGCCGGGGTCCGCGCCGCCGAGGCGGCCACCCTCCTGCGCGAATTCTTCGCCGCCCGCCGCTGAGCGCAAGTTCCGCGGCCCCAGGCGCGTTCCACCTATAAGAATCGTCAACGCATCGGCTGGGTACATCCACGTCCTGGCCGACAGGGGAGAGCGCATGAGCGAGTCGTATGCGGCGGTGGCACCATCGGGCGAATCGGTCCCGACGCGTCGGGAGCAGGAGGTCAAGCTGCGCGGCGCCTGGCGGGCGGAAGTGCTGGCGCGGGTGCTGGAACTGGAAAGCCGGCTCGCCGCGGTGCCCGCCGAGGTGGCCGACACGGACGCCGCCGGCCAGCCCGGCCTCGAGGCCGACAAGGCCATCCGCGCGGCGCTCATAATGAGCGTCACCGACGACCGGGACGCGGCGGTGGCGGCGGTCAACCGCAAGGGGCCTGCCGCCTGGTGGACCGGCTCGGCGATCACCGAAGCCTGGGAAGCCGTCCACAACGCCGAACTGACGCTGCTGCGGATCGAGTCCGACGACGCCGTCCTGGCGACGGTCCCGCGGCTGCTCGCCTGGATCCATCGGACGATGGACACCGGCGACCTGCGCACCGGCCACGAAGAAGCGCTGACGGCGGCGATGGCGCAGGACCCGGCCACCGCCGTCGATCGGACGAAGATCCGCGGCGCGCTGGTCGACGTGATCGAGGCCAACAACCGCCGGTATGCCAGCGTGCGGACCTTCCGCAACAACCTGATCATCATCACCGGGCTGCTGGTGATCCTCCTGGCGACCCTCGCCACCTGGCACGCCTTCAACTCCGACTTCATCTCGCTCTGCGGCAAGGAGGAAGGCGGCGTGCTGAAGGAATGCCTGGGTGGCAAGGAATCCGGGCCCCACGGCACCGACGTCTGGCTGGTGCTGCTGACCGGCGCCCTCGGCGGCCTCCTCGGTATCGCTTTCGCGTTCGCCGAAGGCGAGGAAACGGCCACCCGCTACGACCCGAAGATCTGGCAGGCGTTCCTCAAGCCGGTGACCGGCGCGGCGACCGCCCTCGTCGCGGTCCTGCTGCTGCAGTCGAAGTTCCTCCTCGAACCGACGGAAGCCTCCCAGGCCACCTTCCTCGCCTACGCGGTGATCTTCGGCTTCTCCCAGCAGCTCTTGACCCGCTTCGTCGACAAGCGCGCCGACTCCCTGATCAGCCCGGACGGAAGCTGAGAACGGAGAGGGTGGGATTCGAACCCACGAGGCGAGTCAACCCCGCCCACACGATTTCCAATCGTGCTCCTTAAGCCACTCGGACACCTCTCCAGGAGAGAGCCAAGCCTAGATGATCGATTCGCGCCCCAGTCCCGACCGTCCGCCGTCGCGTCGATAGGATCAATGTTTGCGCCTCGAACCCCGCGGAGGGGTGCCGGAGTGGTTGAACGGGGCAGTCTCGAAAACTGTTGGCGTCGCAAGGCGCTCGTGGGTTCGAATCCCACCCCCTCCGCCTTTTCCAGCCCTCAGTCCTCCTTCAGCACCGACAGGGTGTTGCCCGCCGGGTCCTTGAACCAGGCGATGTCGGGGCCGTGGCCCTTCATCACGTCGTTCGGTTCCTGGGGCATGCCCTCGTAGCGCTCGAAGGTCACGCCGCGGCTCGACAGCCACTCGACCGCCGCGTCCACGTCGTCGACCGGGAAGTTGAGCACCGTGTAGTTGGGCGGGGTCATGCCGGGGCTCTGGTAGACCAGGGTCGGCCGGTCGCCGGCCAGGTGCAGGGTCATCAGGCCGTTCTGCTCGTCGAGCACCTCGACCCGCTGTCCCAACGTCTCGCCGTAGAAGCGGCGCGCCGCCCCGAGGTCGTCGACCCCGATCCCGCTGAACGCCTTGCTGTCGCTGAGCATCGCTCTCCTCTCGTCGTGGTCCTACCTATGAGACCGACGCGGAGCGCCCAACTCATCGGTCAGTCGTCGGGGCTCCAGCGGCGGCGGGCCTGTTTGCGCTCGCCGGTGCGGCGCTTCTGCTCGAGCCGGCGCCGGCGGGAGGCCGAGGTCGGCCTGGTGGGGCGGCGGCGCTTCGGCGTGCGCAGGGCGGCGGCGAGCTTGGCGGCGAGGCGGCCCAGGGCGAGCTCCCGGTTGCGGGACTGGCCGCGGGCGTCCTGGGCGACCGCGGTGACGACCGGGCCGAGGCGCTCCAGCAGCCGCGCCCGGCGCGCCTCGTCGAGCGAGCGCGATGCCGCCACGTCGAAGACCGCTTCGACCCGCGATGCGGTCACGTTGGCGTGCTGGCCGCCCGGCCCCGAGGAGCGGCTGGCGCGCAGCTCGATCTCCGTCAGCGGGATCGTCAGCCGCTCGTCGATCCGCAGCTCCTCGGCCACGGTCAGGCCAGCTCTGGGATGTGGCGCTCGAGGTGCGTGGCGATCGTCCGTCGCACCCAGGCGCGCGTGTCGGCGTCGGACATCCGGTAGCGGCCGAGCAGCATCTTCTGGTCCTCGAGCGGCAGCCCGGCGATCTCCCAGGACACCGCCAGCCGCTCGAACAGGGCCTCCTCGCGCCGCGCCCAGGCGTCCTCGAGGGAGGCGGCGTGGCTCGCCGGCGCCTCCCCGAGCTTGGCGATCGTGGCGGCGCTCAGCTGTTCTCGGAGCACCAGCACGTTGCCCTCCGGATCGGTGTAGGCGACGGTCGGCGCCTTCTCGCGCGGCCGCCGCGGCTGTTTCCTGCGCTTGGCCATCGGCCTCGAGTTTGTCAGGCTGAGCAGCATGGACGCGACGGTGGCGATCGGCGTGCCGGTCGACTCGGTCGGCCGCTCCGGCGGTACCGAGCTCGCTCCGGGGACCCTGCGCGAGCTCGGCTTGCCCGAGGCGCTCGGCGCCCGCGACGAGGGCGACCTCGCGGTGCGGATCCGCGGCGAGGAGCGCGATCCGGCGACGGGGGTCGTGGCGAGTGCCGACGTGCTCGCCTGCACGACGAAGATCCGCGCCGCCGTCGCCGCCGCGATCGCGGCGGAGGAGCGCCCCTTCCTGATCGGCGGCTGTTGCGCCGAGCTGCCCGGCGCCCTGGCGGGAGCGCGCGACGTGCTCGGCGCCCCGCTGGGCCTCGCCCATGTCGACGGCCATCTCGACCTCTACGACGGCGCGACCTCGACCACCGGCGAGGCCGCCGACATGCCGATCTCGGTCGCCCTCGGGATCGGCCCGGCGGCTTGGGTGGACGCGGCGGGCGGCGCCGCGGCGATCCCCGAGCGCACCGCCCTGGTCGGCTTCCGCGACCGCGCCGAGTCGATCGCCGACGGCATGCGCCAGCCCGAGGACCTGGTTCGCCCGCCCCTCTTATATGGAGCCGACGAACTGCGCCGCCGCGGCGTGGCGGCGGCCGCCGACGAACTGGCGGTGCGCCTCACCGCGGCGGGCCCCTTCTGGCTCCACCTCGACGTCGACGTCCTCGACGAAATGGTTTTCCCCGCCACCGATTACCTCCAGCCCGGCGGACTCGGCTGGGATGAGCTTGGCGCGGTTCTTGCGCCGCTGGCTGCGTCCGAGGAGCTGATCGGGGTGTCGCTCGCTTGCTACAACCCGGAGAAGGATTCGGGACTCGAGTGCGGCCGGCGGTTGGTCGAGGGGCTCGGGGGGTGGTGACGTGTCCTGGGCTCCTCATGGGGGTCCTGGCAGGCTGTGACCCCCATGAGGAGCC
>CALCIA010000282.1 GCA_937907435.1 uncultured Actinomycetes bacterium | reverse complement strand
CTGCCAGGACCCCCATGAGGAGCCCAGGACACCATTCACCACCTCGGACGGCCGCAAGCGCCCCGAACCCCCGCCCACCCCCCGTCGTGGACCGCTCCTCTAGCCCCGCTCGGCGAGCAGCAGCTCGGCGACGCGCAGGTCGAGCGGCGTCGTGACCTTCAGGTTGGCGACGCCGGGGTCGTGGACCAGGACCTTGCCGCCGGCGGCCTCGATCAGCATCGCCTCGTCGGTGACGGCGTCCGTTGATCGCAGGGCACTTCGAAGCGCGTCGGTCCGGAAGACCTGAGGCGTCTGGGCTCCCCACAGGACCGACCGGTCGAGCGTCTCCACGATGCGATCGCCGTCGACCTTCTTGACCGTGTCGGTGACCGGGGCGGCGGCGATGATCGCGTCCGCGTCGGGGTTCGCGACGAGCTCCGCGACCAGGTCGTCGAGCAGCTCGGGGCTCAGGAGCGGCCGCGCCGCGTCGTGGATCGCCACCAGCTCGGTGTCGACGGCGTTCAGCGCGTTCGCGACTGACCCCGCGCGGGTCCGGCCGCCGTCGACGGTCACGACGTCCTGGAGGTGGTGCGCATACCCCGCGGGCACGGCGACGACCACGGCCGTCACCGACCCACTGGCCAGGCAGGCATCGAGGGACCAGTCGATCATCGGCCGCCCTCCGAGCGGCACGAACGCCTTCGGGCCGCCGGCCCCGAGACGCTCCCCGGAGCCGGCGGCCGCGATGACTGCGGTCACCTCAGGTTTGGTGCCCTCAGGCGGAGGCGGTGGCGGCGAAGCGCTCCTCCAGCAGCCCGTCGAGGTATTCCTCGGCGCCGTCCTCGTCCTTGTCGAGGGCGTACATGAACTCCGAGGCGAGGATCTTCTTCGCCCGGGTGTACATCTGCTTCTCGCCGGTGGAGAGGCCCTTTTCCATCTCGCGGATCGCGAGGTTGCGGACGACCTCGGCCAGCTCGAACACGTCGCCGGTCTTGATCTTCTCGCGGTTGTACTTGAAGCGCCTGTTCCAGTTTTTCGGCATCTCGGAGACGTCGTCGGTGAGGACGGAGGTGACCTTCTTGATTTCCTCCTCGTCGATCACGCGACGCAGACCGGCCTTGCCGGCGTTTTCCGTGGGGACCATGACGGTGAGTTCGTTGTGAAGGATTTTGATCGTGAGGTACTCACGCTCGCTGCCCATCAGCTCCCGTGTCTCTTTGGTCATGACCAAGCCGGCCCCGTGATGCGGGTAGACGACCTTGTCGCCCTCCTCGAAATCGCAGACGTACTCGACGTCTTCCTCGAAGACCTCTTCCACGGTGGCCTCATCTAGCTCGGAAATAGGGGGCTCCTTTCGTCTTGCGACGGCGCTTATCGCCGTCAACTCTGTAAGTACCTGTCCACCAGATCGACCTCCTGGAGCCGGCGCAGGCCCTCGCGGATGTCCTTGGCCCGACTGGGCCCGACTCCGTCGACGGCGGCGAGTTCGGCGTCGGGGGCCGCAAGGACCTCCTCCAACCCGCCCAGCTCGTGGGTGATCTTCTGGACGACAAGCTTGGGGATCCGCGGCACCCGGCCGAGCACCCGGTAGCCGCGCGGCGAGACCGGGAAGTCGACGGTGTTGATCTTGCGGTCATAGCCGAGCAGCTCGGCGAGCCGCCCGAAGTCGAGCACGTCCTGGTGCGGGAGCCGCGAGAGCGACTGCAGCATCGACGCCAGGCCCTCCTCGGAGTCCTCGACGGCGTAATCGCGGAGCAGCGCGGTCTTGTCGGCGGCGACGCCGACCATCGTCTCCTCGAGCTGCATCTCGATCAGCCGGCCCTCGGTGCCGAGCTCGACGATGTAGCGCTCGACCTCGACCGCCATCCGCGTCACCAGCTCGGCGCGCTGCAGTACGGTGAGCGCGTCGTGGAGGACGGTGCGGCCCTCGAACTCGAGCACGGTCAGCCGCGTCGACACCTCGTCGAGCCGCTGCCGGTACTTCTCCAGCGTCGCCAGGCCCTGGTTGGCCTTGGCGAGCACCGCGGGGATGTCCTGAAGGATGTACTTGGCGCCCTCGACGTAGAGCGAGACGACCTCGCGCCGCTGCGAGACGGCGATCACCAGCGCGTCGGTCTGCTTGCAGACGCGCTCGGCGGTGCGGTGGCGGGTGCCGGTCTCCGAGGAGAGGATCGTCGGGTCCGGCATCAGCTGCACGTTCGCCCAGGCGATCGTGGTGGACTCGGCGTTGAGGACGATCGCGCCGTCCATCTTCGCCACCTGGTAGAGCATCGCGGGCGTGTAGTCGATGTCGAGGCGGATGCCGCCGGAGAGCAGGTGGGAGATCTCGTCGAGCTCGCCGACGACGATCAGCGCCCCGGTGTGGGCGTGGACGATGTTGTCGATCCCCTCACGGAGGGCGCCGCCGGGAGCGACAACGTCTAGCGCCCTGAGTAGCCGGGGATCCTGCCTTTCCGACAACTCATGAAGCGCATCCCCTGACAAAGAGGCCATCCACCTAATTATGGCAAAAACCGCTCTGGAATGCGGTTCACAGGTGAAAGCGCCGATGGTGGAGGTGATGCTGAAGGGCCTCGGGCCCCGGTTTTCCCGCCACCGCCGGGTCGGGGCCCTCTTCGGCGGGGCCGCGCACGAAGGCCCAGGTGAGGATGGTACCGAGGGCCAACATCCCGACCAGGAGCCAGGTTGAGCCGGCCAGCGAGCCGGCAAACCCATGCCCGGAGCCGACCAGGGCGTGGAAGATCGCGCCGGTGCCCGCCAGCGCCACGGCGCCGGCGACGCAACGGTCCATCGAGAGGACGCCGGAGGCGATCCCGACCTTGTCCCCCGGCATCGCCGCCATCGCCGCGGTCGACATCGGCGCGTAGACGAGCCCCAGGGCGAGGCCGAAGAGCAGATAGCCGATCAGCAGCACCCCGTAAGAGGTCGTCGCGTCGACCTGGGTGAGGACGAGGAGCCCGGCGAGCCCGAGGGCCATGCCGAAGGTCATCAGCGGCCGCACCCCGAACTTGGCGATCAGGCGACCCGAGAATGGCGAGACGAAGACCATCGGCGCGGTGGTCGGCAGCACCATCAGGCCGCAGGCGATCGGCGAGTGGCCGCGGACGAACTGCAGGTACTGGGGCTGGAAGTAGATCACCGCCCAAAACGTGCCGACGAGGAAGAAGGCGGCGGCGCTGGCGCCGAAGTAGGGACGGTTGCGGAAGAGGGCGAACTCGACGATCGGCGCGCGCACCCGGTGCTCGATGCGCCAGAAGGCGACGAGCGAGGCGAGCCCCACCAGCGCCAGCGCGATCACGAGCCCGCCGCTCCAGGCGCGCGACTGGATCAGCGCCAGCACCACCGCGCTCAGCCCGAGGCTGAGCGCGCCGAGCCCCGGCCAGTCGACCCGGTGCCCGGCGGCCGGGTCGCTCGACTCCGGCGCGGCGCGGGCGACGATCAGCGCGCCGAGCGCGACCAGCGGCAGGTTCAGCCAGAAGATCACCCGCCAGTCGATTTCGACCAGCGCGCCACCGACCAGCGGCCCGACCGCGAGGGCCGAGGAGGAGACTGCCGCCCAGATCCCGAGCGCCTTCGGCACCTCTTTGGCGGGGAAGACGTTGCACACGATCGCCAGCGAGAGCGCCAGCATCGGCGCGCCGCCCACTCCTTGCAGGATGCGCCCGAGGATGAGCACGTCCGGGCCCCCGGCGCCGGCCGAGACGACCGAGCCGAGCCCGAAGACGGCCATGCCGATGAGGAAGACGCGCTTGCGACCGAACATGTCCCCGAGCCGCCCGGCGGTGACGACGAGGACCGAGAGCGTCAGCAGGTACACGTTCAGCATCCACTGCAACTGCTCCGAGTTCGCGCCGACGTCGCCGCGGATCCGCGGCAGCGCCAACGAGACGACGGTCGAGTCGAGCATGAGCAGGAACAGCCCGAAGCAGGCGCCGACCAGCGTCCACCACTTCCTCGTCATGTCGGGGGAGGGTATGCGGAGGGGCGGGCGGACTGGGAGCGGGACGGGTGGGGGTTCGGGCGGGGGTTCGCGGCGCGGTCGGCCGTCCGAGGGAGGTCCTGGGCTCCTCATGGGGGTCCTGGCAGGCTGTGA
>CALCIA010000281.1 GCA_937907435.1 uncultured Actinomycetes bacterium | reverse complement strand
TCACGATTCCGTGACCCTCCCGTGCGCCTCCCGCCGGTGTCCCTCCACACCTTCCGCACACCCGCCCCTCTCGCCACGGCCACAGCCTGCCCGGGCCGTGGCGAGAGGGGCGGGTCCCTTCCCCGGGCGACAGCTTGCGGGGCCTCGACCCTTCGGGGCGCCAGCTTGCCAGGCCATGGACCTTCACCCCGAGCACCCTCGTGCCCGGGCGCGTCGCCCGTGGATCAGGGACTCGAGGCCGCTAGTCGTAGTGCGGTTCGCGGCTGCCGATCAGCCAGACGACGCCGAGGCCGAGGGCGACGCCGGGGATCGCCGAGAGGGCGGTGCCGATCGTCGTGTTGCCTAGCGACTGGCCGTCGATCACGAGGATGATCGCGCCGACCACCAAGGCGCCGAGCACCGAGCCGACGAAGGCGCCGACGATCCCCGCCCAGAAGCGATCGGGCAGGAAGACGGTGAAGTGCCAGAGGGCGATTCCCATCGTCGCCCAGACCAGGATGGCCATCAGCCGCACACCTCCGGTTCCGCGTTCATCGCCGCCGCCCTTTGCGCCGCTGGGCGCGCCGCGCCCGCCGTTCCTCGTTCCGTTTCCGACGCTCTGCCGACTCCGGGTTGGCGCCGTCGCCGCGTCCGGCCGGGGTGGGGGCTTTGTCGCCCGCCTCGGGAGCGGTCGGCGCCTCAGGTGCCTCCCCGGGCTCGGGCGCCTCCGTCGTCTCGAGGGAGTCGACCTCCTCGACCTTCTCCTTGGTGGCCGCGCCGCGGCCTCTGCCGAGTCGGCGTCGGCGCTCCGCGCCCGTCGCCTCGGCGATCGGCGCTTCCCGCTCGATGTCGGCGGCGATCTCCGCTTCGGTCTCGGCATCGTCGGCGAGCCTCGCCACCTGCGTGTCGTCGGCGTAGGCCGGGACGATGCCGCCCTCGACCTCGGCGATCCGTTGGCGCCGGCGGACGAACTGCGGCTCGCGTTCCTTCCAGGCGGTCAACACCGGCGAGGCGATGAAGATCGACGAGTAGGTACCGGACGCGATCCCGATCAGCATCGCGAAGGCGAAGTCCCGCAGGGTCGCGGAACCGAAGATGAACAGGGACAGCACCGCCAGCAGCGTGGTGAAGCTGGTCGCCAGCGACCGGGTCAGCACCTCGCTCATCGAGCGGTTGACGATCTGCGAGAACGCCGCGCGCGGCATCCGTGGCACGTTCTCTCGTATTCGGTCGAAGACGATGATCGTGTCGTATAAGGAGTAACCCAAGATGGTCAGGAAGGCGGCCACGGTGCCGCTCGAGACTTCCTCCCCCGTCAGGGCGTAGACGCCGCCGGTGATCAAGATGTCGTGGGCGAGGGAGATCAGCACCGGCACGGCGAATTTCGGCTCGAACCGCAGCGCCACGTAGATGAAGATCACCAGCATCGAGAAGATCAGCGCCTTGAGCGCCGATTCCGCGACCTGGTGGCCGAAGGTCGGGCCGACGCTGGTGCTTTCGAAGCCTTCGCTGACGACGCCGTAAGCTTCGTTCAGCTCGCGTTCGACTGCGTGGACTTCGCCCGGCTGCAGCTGTGCCGACTCGATCTGGAAGACGTTCTTGCCGAAGTGCGGGACCGTGACCTGCTGCACCTCGGCGTTGCCCACCCCCGCTTCTTCGAGGCTGTCGCGGACCTGGGTCTCGTCGGTCGGCTTTTCCAGCGCCGCGGTGATCCGGGTGCCGGACTTGAAGTCGATGCCGAAGTTCAGCTCCTTGGTGGAGAGCGCCACCGCCCCGATGAGCAGGATGATCCCCGAGAAGGTGAAGAACCAGCGGCTGGCGCCCATGAAGTCGAAGTGCCACCGTTTGCCCTCGCCGCCGGCCCCGAGGGCGCTGCGCGAGTGCAGCAGTTTGGAGTTGCCCATCGTGCCGAGCAGCGCCTGGGTGAAGACGACCGCGGTCAGCAGCGAGGTGATCGTGCCGACGCCCAGCGTGAAGGCGAAGCCCTTGACCCCGGCGGTCGCCAGCACGAAGAGGATGAAGGCGGTGAGAAGGGTGACGACGTTCGCGTCGATGATCGTCGAGATCCCGCGTTTGTAGCCGGCGGCGATCGCGCTCTGCATCGATCTGCCGGCGCGCACCTCCTCCTTTATTCGCTCGAAGATGACGATGTTCGAGTCGGCCGCGACGCCGATCGTGAGCACCAGGCCCGCGATCCCCGGCAGCGTCAGGGTGATCGGGATCAGTTTGATCAGGGCGAAGAAGATCACCCCGTAGGCGGCCAGCGCGGTCACCGCGACGGCGCCCAGGATGCGGTAGTAGACGAGCAGGAAGATGATGACGAGGGCGAGGCCGATGATCCCGGCCTTGATGCCGTCGTGGAGGGCCTGCGAGCCGAGCGTCGCCGAGACCTGCGTCTCCGAGATCAGGTGGAGTTCGATCGGCAGGGCGCCGATCTGCAGCGTCGTCGCCAGTTCCTGCGCCTGTTCGAGCCCGTGTTCGCCGGAGAAGCCGCCGGAGATCTGCGCGCCTTGGCGCCCGTCGATGCCGTCCGGGTTTTCGGCGAAGTTGATGATCGGCCGGCTCTGGACTTCGTTGTCGAGGATGACCGCGAAGTGGCCGGAGAGGGCCGAGGCGGATTCGGCGTTGACCGGGCCGATCGCCTGCGACTGGCCGCGCTGGGCGATCCGGCGGGTGACGTTCTGGAAGTTTTCCCGACCCTGGTCGGTGAATTTGAAGGCGACGTTCGGTTCGCCCGAGCCTTCCGCGTATTCCTGCTTCGGTTCGGTGATTTCGTTGCCCGACAGCGCGTATTCGTCGTTCAGCGCGAACCAGCCGGGCTGGGCGGTTTCGTCGACCTTGCCGGTTTCGTCGACCGGGAGTTCGGAGACGAGGACGGTCCCGGCCGGGATCTCGATCACCGTGGTCCCGTTTTTCGAGAGCGTTTCCCCGGTCGGGGTTTCGTAGAGGTCTTTTTCGCTCAGCTCAGGCCCGGCGAGCAGTTTGTGCTTGGTGCTGTCTTCGAAGAGGTAGTAGCGCGGCTTGGCGATCGAGCATTTCCCGCATTCTTCCTTGGATTTCGGTTCCTGTTTCTCCGCCAGCAGGGCCGCCTGGTAGGCGTTCGGGAAGGCGCCCGAGGCCATCAACACTTTGCTCTCGTAGCTTTTCGTGTTGCGGCCGGCTGCTTTCCATTCTTTTTCGAGCCGTTTGACCGCGGCGGGAGGCGGCTGCTGACCCGGATGGCCGCCGATGATCCGCTGGATGCCGAGCAGGTTCGGCTCCCAGTCGTAGAAGAAGAGCTGCGCGGTCGTCCCGACCTGTTCGGAGGCGCGGTTGGCGTCGGTGACGCCCGGCAGGCCGACGGTGATGTTTTTGTCACCTAGTCGAGCGACTTCCGCCTCGGACACCCCGAGGTTGTTGATCCGCTTTTCGATGATGTTGATCGAGTCTTCGATGTCTTCACCGGAGACTTCGGTCGCGGTGCCGGTCGGCTGGCCTTCGTAGACCAGCTGCAGCCCGCCCTGCAGATCGAGGCCGAGCTTCGTTTCCTTGGAGGCGATGACGATCGCCGAGATGGCCACCAGGGCGACCACGAAGAGCAGGACGAAGATGTGCTGCCGCCTGGAACCCATGGGCCCCTAGCCCTCCGGGGTCAGGACAAGCAAGAGCCCGCCGTCGTCGTCATAGGCGGGGAACACATCGGCGACCGCCTTGGCGGGCAGATCGCCCTCGGCGTTGACCGAGACGCGCTTGCCGAGGGAGCGCACGCCCCACTCGAGCGAGGTCTCGATCGGATCCGTCTTGCCGTTGGCGTCCGTGTCGGCCTCCGGGCCGCCGTCGCCGGGGTCGATCCAGTCCAGACCCAGCACCTCGCGCACCGGACGTCCGATCACGTCCTCATCGGTCAAACCCGTCAACTCGTAGCTCCCCTTGCCCGCATCGATAACCCGTTCCTGCTGATCGCAGACGAAAAACGCTGCGTTCGGCGCCGGATAATAATCATCGAGTAGTTCGAATACGAACCCGAAGCCACATTTTGAGCAACCTTTCGGCCGGCGGCTGAACCCTTCGGTCCTGGAGCCGCTGACCTCGCGGTGTCCGCAGTTGGGGCAGATGAAAAACGGCATGGTCGGGACAGGCTAGATGATCGGGTTATGGGAAGAGTTAAGCGCCGGCGAGGGCCACGGGGCTAGAAAAGGCTGGCCGCCCCTTCGGGGGCCGGGAGGCCGAGATGGTCGTAGGCGCGCTGGGTGAGGACGCGCCCGCGCGGGGTCCGTTTGAGCAGTCCCTGCTGCAGCAGGTAGGGCTCCAGCACGTCCTCGATCGTGTCCTGCTCCTCGCCGATCGCGATCGCCAGGGTCGAGAGGCCGACCGGGCCGCCGGCGAATTTGGTCGCGACGGTGTCGAGCAGGGCGCGGTCGGCGCGGTCGAGGCCTGCCTCGTCGACCTCGAGCATCGCCAGCGCGTCGGCGGCCACGGCGGCGCCGATCGCCCCGGTCCCCTTCACCTCGGCGAAGTCACGGACCCGCTTCAGCAGCCGGTTGGCGACGCGCGGCGTGCCACGGGAACGGGAGGCGATGGTGTGGGCGCCGGCGGCGTCGATCTCGACGTCGAGGATCCCGGCGGAGCGCTCGACGATCAGCGCCAGGTGCTCGGCGCTGTAGTGCTCCAGGCGGTGGCTGACGCCGAAGCGGTCGCGCAGCGGCGTGGTGAGCAGACCCGCGCGGGTGGTCGCGCCGATCAGCGTGAACGGCGGCAGCGGCAGGGTGACGGTGCGCGCGCCCGCGCCCTGGCCGAGGACGACCGGCAGCTCGCCGTCCTCCATCGCCGGGTAGAGCGTCTCCTCGACCGCGCGGCCGAGCCGGTGGATCTCGTCGATGAAGAAGACGCTGCCCGGCTCCAGTGCGGTGAGGAAGGAGGCGACGTCGGCCTTGCGCTCCAGCGCCGGGCCCGCGGTCTGGACCAGCGGCACGCCGAGCTCGGCGGCGACGATGTTGGCCAGGGACGTCTTGCCGAGACCGGGCGGGCCGGCGAGCAGGACGTGGTCGAGCGGCTCGCCGCGGCGGCGCGCCGCCTCGATGAAGATCGCCAACTGCTCGGTGACCTGGACCTGGTTGACGAAGTCGGCCAGGGTCGGCGGGCGGAGGCTGCGGTCGAGGTCCTCGACGTCGGCGCGCGCGTCGTGCACCTTGACCTCGGCGTCGACCGGCACCGGGTCGCCGTCGAGCCCGGGAGTGCGGATGCGGTTGGCGCCGATCGGCCCGTCGCCGGTCGGATCGAAGTCGCTCATCGGTTCGCCCCCGCCTTGCGCAGCGCCCCGGCGAGGAGCGCCTCGGCGTCGTCGCCCTCGAGGCCCTCCAGCAGTTGCTCGGCTTCGAGCGGCTGGTAGCCGAGGTTGACCAGGCCGTCGCGAGCCAGCGAGCGGGCGTCGCCTTCCTCGGCCGCGACGATCGCCGATTCAACCTCGAGCGCGCCCGCCACCTTGTCGCGCAGCTCGACCACGATCCGCTCCGCGGTCCGCTTGCCGATCCCCGGCACCGCCTGGAAGCGTTTGGTGTCGCCTGCCGCGATCGCCCGCAGGAGCTCCCGCGAACTGCCGCCGGAGAGCGCCGCCATCGCCACTTTGGGACCGACCCCGCTGACCGAGATCAACATGCGGAAGAGCTCCCGCTCGTCTTCGGTGGCGAAGCCGTAGAGGGCGAGCGAGTCCTCGCGGGCGATCAGCTCGGCGTGCAGGAAGACCTCCGAGCCCGCCGCCGGGACCGCCTTCAGCGTCTCCGTGGACACGGCCAGCCGATAGCCGACGCCGTGGGCGTCGATCACCACGTGGTCGGGGCGACGGACCAGGACCTCGCCGCGGACGGCGGCGATCATCCGGCCACCCGCGGGGCTAAGCGAGGCTTGCCGGTCGATGTGGAGGCCGAGTCGGCCGCCCCTCCCGCCCGCGCGCCGGCGCCACTCACCGCGACGGCGTGGCGCCGCCCTTCTCCCCCGCCGTGGCAGATCGCGACGGCAAGCGCGTCGGCGGCGTGGTCGGGGGTCGGAAGCTCGGGCAGCCCGAGCAGCGTGCCGACCATCCGCTGGACCTGGGCCTTGCCCGCGGCGCCGGAGCCGCACACGGCCATCTTGATCGCCTGCGGCGTGTAGGCGAAGCACGCGATCCCCCGTTGGGCGGCGGCCAGCATCGCGACGCCGCTCGCCTGCCCGACCACCATCGCCGAGCCCACGTTGCGGCCAAAGTAGACCTGCTCGATCGCCAGCGCGCGCGGCTCGTGCCAAGCCATCAGTTCCCCCAGCGCGGCGTGGATCTTCTCCAGCCGCCGCTCCATCGGCATCTCCGGTCCGGTCTCCACCACGCCCCCGTCGAGCGCGACCATGCGATTCCCCTCGACCCGGACGATGCCGAAGCCAAGATTCGCCGCACCAGGGTCGATTCCCATCACAACCTGCATAAGGCCTTGATTCTGGGACGAGGTCCGGATGCCTCCCCGAAACGGCTTCGGGGAGCGGTGGCGGGGGTCGATTCGGGGGATCCGGGGGCCGGCAAGCTGTCGCCCGGTTACGGACGCGCCCCTCTCGCCACGGCCCGGGCAGGCTGTGGCCGTGGCGAGA
>CALCIA010000280.1 GCA_937907435.1 uncultured Actinomycetes bacterium | reverse complement strand
ACGGATCCGTGAACCTCCCGTGCGCCTCCCGCCGGTGTCCCTCCACACCTTCCATACACCCGCCCCTCTCGCCACGGCCACAGCCTGCCCGGGCCGTGGCGAGAGGGGCGGGTCCCTGACCCGGGCGGCAGCTTGCGGGGCCTGGACCCTTCCGGGCGACAGCTTGCGGGTATGAGCCCTTCCGGGCGCCAGCTTGCGGGGCCTGGGCCCTTCCGAGCGCTGGCCGGCACCAGCTCCGTCCCTCCCCAACCCCCGCGAACGCCGGCGCCTCGCCGGAACGCCTCTCTCACCGCTCAAGTTCACCTGCCCGACTTTGACCCTGCCATAGGGAGGTCAAAGTCGGGAACGCGGGGATATCTCGCCTACTCGGCCCAGCTCGAGGGGGGCTCGGACATGAACGGCCAGTCGCCGAGGCGCCAGCCGCCGTCGACGTAGATCGAGCTGCCGGTGATGTATTCGCCTTGGCGGCTGAGGAGGAGCATGGCGGCGGAGACGACCTCGTCGACCTCGCCGAAGCGGCCGAGGGGGATGTTCTCGAGGGCGTGGCGGCGGAACTCTTCGGCGTCCCAGGTGCCGGCGTCGGCCCCTTCCGTGGAGACCGCGCCGGGGGCGACGACGTTGATGCGCAGGCCATAGCGGCCCCACTCGACGGCGAGCGAGCGGGTCAGCGCCTCGAGGCCAGCCTTGGCGGCGCTGGAGTGGGCGGCGCCGGGGACCTCGCGGGCGCCGAGGGCGCTGGAGATGGCGGTGGCGACGCCCGGCAGGCGCGCCTCGATCAGCGGTCGCGCCCAGCGCCGCAGGACGAGGAAGGCGCCGCTCAGCCCGGTGTCGACGACGGCGCGGAAGCCGTTGGCGCTGATCTGCTCGGCGGGCGCGTGGAAGGCGCCGGCGGCCGCGTGGACGAGCATCTGCGGCGGCCCGTCGGCTTCGGCGAGGGTGAAGACCCGGTCGACGTCCTCCTCGTCGCGGATGTTGCCGGGGGCGACGGTGACGGTCCCCGGGCCGGGCGCGATCGCGGCGGTCTCGGCCAGCGGCTCCTCGCGCCTGCCCATCGCCACCACGTCGACCCCCGCCGCGGTCAGCGCCAGCGCGATCCCGCGGCCGAGGCCGCTGCCGGCGCCGGTGACGACCGCCCGCTCGAAGGCGGGCTCCAGCGTGATCAGGCTCTTCCCCTCGGTCAATTCATTCCCCTTTCGGATGGTTCCAGTGCGCTTTGCCGACCAGCCCGGCGATCACGAAGTCGGCGCAGCGCGGGGCGATCCCACGGTCGCGGTCGCGCCGCGGCGAGTACCAGCGGTAGGTCCAGATGATCGTCGCGAACACGCACTTCGAGAGCGCCCCGGGATCGGCCTCCGCGTCGATCTCCCCCCGCTCCTGGGCTTCGCCGATCAGCCCGCGGACGAACTTGTCGTGGTCGCGCCGCCGCGCCAGCAGCAGCTCCAGCCGCTCCTCGGAGAGGCAGCCGATGTCGCGGTAGTAGACCGAGACGCGGACCAGGTTGTCCATGTTGAACTCGACCTGCTTGCTGACGTACTCGTGCAGCCGCGCCAGCGGCGGTTCGCTCGCCGAGCGCGCCGCCACCTCCTCCAGGATCCCGTGCACGCCGTCGTGCGTCTCGTCCAGCAGCCGGAACAGCACCTCTTCCTTGCTGTCGATGTAGTGGTAGAGGCTGCCCTTGAGGATCCCCAGCTCCTCGGCGACGTTCTCCACCGTCGCGTTCATGTAGCCGCGCTCGTAGAAGACGCGGGCGGCAGCGTCGAGCACCTCGCGATCGCGGCGGCGCGGCCGTCTCTTCGCGGTGGCCCGCGATGGACGAGTCTGTCTGGGTTCCGCCGCCGTCGCCCCGCTCCAGTTGCGTCAGTAGCGCCAGCCGAAGCCGGGCAGACGCTTGCCGAGGTAGTCCTCGACCACGGTGAGGCCCGCCCGCGCGGCGCGGTCGACGCCGATGCCGCGGCTGCGGAACGTCTCCGAGGCGAAGTACAGGCCTTCGACGTTCGGCGCCCGCCAGTGGGGGCGGAAGCGGCCGACCAGGGTCGGTTTCTGGATCACGCCGAAGGAGGGGTCGTGGACGAGGTGCCGACGCCGCCAGTAGGCCTGCCCGAGGCCCGGGTACATCTCCGCCAGGTCCTGCTCGAAGAGCTCGAACATCCGCTTCAGGTAGCCGACGTCGTGGGCCTTCGCGCCGGGGATGATGCCGCCCGCGACGACCAGGTTGACCCCCTCCGGGGCGGTCGTCGGGTCCATCGCCGACATGTTGAAACAGAACCCCGAGACGCGGCTGCGGGGGGCGTGGAGCCAGGTCGCGATCTCGGTCGGGTCGACGGCGTGGACCGGCTCGCGCGTCGCCAGGTAGAGGCCGAGCCAGGAGATCCGCAGGTGGTCCTGGGCGAGGAACCGGATCTGCGCCGAGTACCAGTCGGGCAGCTCCGACTCCGGGACGACGTCGAGCACGTTCCAGACCGGCAGCGTCGAGATCACGCACGGCGCCTCCAGCACCTCGCCCTCGAGGAACTCGTTGGGGAGGATGCCCGAGCCGCCCAGCATCACCCCCTGCACGGTCCCGTCCTCGATCAGCACGGTCTCCACCGGCGTCGACATCCGCACCTCGCCGCCGTGCTCGACCACCGCGTCGCGCAGGTCCTCGAAGAGCCCGTCCCAGCCCTGCCCCGGCCAGAACGAGTAGCCGGCCCGGTGCGCCTCCTCGTAGTGCATCTTGCGCACGTAGAGGTTCTCCGAGGCCGAGTGGTCGTACCAGTCGTCGGTCATGCACTCCAGCACCGCGAGGAACTCCCAGAGGTCGATCACCCCCTGGTCGGTCGTGTGCCGGCGCATCCACTCGCGCAGCGGCCGGTCGTCCCAGTCGTCGAGCTCCTCGTAAGGGGTCTCGGCGAGCGCCGCGATCACCTTCTTCAGCTCCGACTTGTCGCCGGCGTAACGCTCACGGATCGACGCCCAGCGGCGCTTGTCGTCGTCCCAGACCGGTACGTCATTCGACACGGTCCCGTGCACCAGCTCCTTGCCGACGTGCTCGAAGATTTTGGTGATGCCGCTGCCGGAGTCCTCCAGCAGGTGGCCGCCGAGGTTGAGCTTGAACCCCTCCTCCGGGACCGCCATGCCGCGGCCGCCGAGGTAGGGCCCGGCCTCGACGACGCAGACGCTGCGCCCCTCCTTGGTGAGCAGCGCGGCGGCACTGAGGCCCGCGGCCCCGGCTCCGATGACGACGACGTCGACCTTGGCCATGGTGGCTGCCGCCTCAGGCGGCGTCGTGCTCCACCGGCATCGCGACCAGCCCGCGCGAGGCGAGGCTCGGCGCCCAGGTCAGTTCCTCCGGCGCCACGCCGAGGCGCAGGCCGGGCAGGCGTTTGACCAGGCTGGCGATCGCGAGCCGCATCTCCAGCCGCGCCAGCTGGGCGCCGATGCAGGCGTGCATCCCGCGGCCGAAGGCGATGTGCGGGTTGGGCGAGCGGGTGATGTCGACGGTCTCCGGGTCCTCGAACTTGCGCGGATCGCGGTTGGCCGCCGCGGGCAGGACGAAGACGCGGCCGCCGGCCTCGATCTTGGTGCCCTGCACCTCGAAGTCCTCTTTCACCCACCGGTGCAGGACCTTGATCGCGCCCTCGTAGCGCAGCGCCTCCTCGGCGGCGCCCGCGGCGAGGCCGTCGGGGTCGGAGCGCAGCAGCTCCATCTGGTCGGGGTGCTGGATCAGCATCAGCATCGCCGAGGCGATCGTGCTGGTCGTCGTCTCATGCCCGGCGAACAGCATCAGCGCGCACATCGATTTGATCTCCTCGTCGTCGAGCCGTTCGCCCGACTCGTCCCCGGCGAGCAGGTCGCTGATCATGTCCTCGCCGGGTTCCTCGCGCCGGCGCTCCATCAGCTCGCCGAAGTAGTCGAACATCTGCTCGAGGCCGCGGATCGCGACCGCGTGGCGCTCGTCGCGCTCGTCGCCGCCGACTCCGAAGGCGACGTGGGCCAGGGAGTCCGACCAGTCGCGGAAGCGGTGCGTGTCCTCTTCCGGGGCGCCGATCAGTTCGGCGATCACGGTCGCCGGCAGCGGGTAGGTGAAGTCGGCGACGAGGTCGGTGCAGCCCTCGGCGATGAAGCGGTCGATGACCTCGTCGACGACCTCCTGGATGCGCGCCTCGCGGGCCGCGACCCGGCGCGGGTTGAATGCGCCGGCGGCCAGCCGCCGCAGCCGCCGGTGGGCCGGCGGGTCGGAGACGACCATCCAGTCGCCGATCATCTCGTAGACCGGCCCGGCCTGGGCGCGGCGCTCCTCGCTCATCACGTCGAGCAGCGGCTTGACCCGGTTGGAGGAGAGCTCGCGCCAGGCGGAGAGGCTCGCCGAGCAGTCGTCGAAGCGGGTGACGAGCCAGGCGTGGTGGCGCTCGCTCCAGTGGACCGGGTCCTCTTCGCGCAGGAGCCGGAACGCCGGGTGCGGATCGACGATCACCTCGGGGGCCAGCAGGTCGTCCGGCACCGCCTCACGGATCTGATTCATCTCTTCCTCCTCTTTCTCACAGGCCCAGCGCGCGGCCGACGATCTCGAGCATGACCTCGTTGGTGCCGCCGTAGATGCGCTGCACGCGCGCGTCCCGCCAGAGCCGGGAGATCTCGTACTCGTCCATGTATCCGTAGCCGCCGTGCAGCTGCAGGCAGAGGTCGAGGACCTCGAACTGCATCGCGGTGGTCTGCGACTTGACGCCCGCGGCCGCGGCGGCGGAGAGCTCGCCGGCGTTCAGCGAGGCGATCGCCTGGTCGACGAAGGCGCGCGACGCGGCGACCTGGGTGGCCGCCTCGGCCAGCGAGAAGCGGTTGGCCTGGAAGGTGCCGATCGGCCGGCCGAAGGCGGTCCGCTCGGTGACGTAGGCGAGGGTCAGGTCGAGCGCGTGCTCGGCCGCGGCGACCGCCGAGACGGCGATCGAGAGCCGCTCCCGCGGCAGGCCCGCCATCAGGTAGTGGAGCCCGCGGCCCTCCTCGCCGAGCAGGTCGGCGGCGGGGACGCGCACGCGGTCGAAGAAGAGCTCGGCGGTGTCCTGCGCCTTGCGGCCGACCTTCTCCAGCTTGCGCCCGCGCTCGAAGCCCTCCGCCCCGGCCGCGACCGTGACCAGGCTGTAGCCGTCGCCGGGGCCGCGCGCGGCGACGATCACCACGTCGGCCTGGATGCCGCTGGTGACGAAGGTCTTCGAGCCGTCGAGGACTAATTCGTCGCCGTCGCGGGTGAGCGTCGCCGCCATCGCCCGCAGGTCGGAGCCCGCGCCGGGCTCGCTCATCGCGATCGCGAAGACGAGGTCGCCGGCGGTGAAGCCGGGGCCCCAGCGGGCGAGCTGCTCCTCGCTGGCCAGCTCCAGCAGGTAGGGCACGATGATGTCGTTCTGCAGCGAGAAGTTGTCGCCGACGGCGCCCGCGTAGGCGACCTCCTCGTCGATCACCGCGTTGAAGCGGAAGTCGGCGATGCCGAGGCCGCCGTTGGCCTCGGGCAGCTCGAAGCCGACGAAGCCGAGCCCCGCGGCGTGCCGCCAGAAGTCCCGGTCGACCATCCCCGCGGCCTCCCACTCGGCGCTCCGCGGCACCGCCTCGTTGGCGAGGAAGCGCCGCACCGAGTCACGGAACTCTTCGTGCTCGGGCGCGAAGATCGACCGCGGCGGCGCCACGCTCGGCCTCACCCCCTCTGACACAGCGGACCCGTTGCCCATTGCCCAGAGTAAAGCTGCGGAGCCGACTGTTGTCAAACGGACGATTGGTCGTCTAGGCTGCGCCGACGAACCCGTCGAGCGAGGAGCGTGCGCATGGAGATTCGAGACGACGAGCTGGTCGATCGCCTGTCCCTGAGGGCCCTGATCGACGAGTACGCCCTTGCCGTCGATGCCCGCGACCCCGACCGCTTCGCCGCCCTCTTCACCCCCGACGGCATCCTCGCGGTGATCGAGCCCGGCGACCCGCAGCCCTCCCTCACCTACGCCGGCACCGATGAGCTCCGCACCGTCATCGACCTCCTCGCCCCGTTCACCACCACCTTCCACGTGATGGCCAACCACACCGCGACCATCGACGGCCCGACCGCCAACACGATCACCTACTGCCTGGCCCATCACCTCACCGAGGCCGACGGCCGGGACCCCCGCGACACCCTGATGCTGATCCGCTACGACGACACCCTGCACCGGACCCCGTCCGGCTGGCGCTTCGCCCGCCGTGATGTCCTGCGCCAGTGGACCGAGTACCACCCGGCCGAGCGCGCAAGGCTCGCCGGCTGATCGTCACCGCCACCCTGGTGAGTTCGCAGAAATCCGCGGATAGCGCGGAGAAGTGCGAACTCACCGGTGGGGCGGGCGGGGGCTCGAGGCCCCGCCGGCCGTCCGAGGGAGGTCCTGGGCTCCTCATGGGGGTCCTGGCAGGCTGTGACCCCCATGAGGAGCCCAGGACGTGAGGCGTTCGTGGGAGAGCGTCACAGGTACGTTGCGAAGTCGGACTTACGTGACGATCGGGTCGGGGAGCCTCCACACCTCGGCCGGACCCGTGACGAAGATGCCGGGAACGTCACACTTTCCGGCCCTCAGAGGCCCTTTTCG
>CALCIA010000279.1 GCA_937907435.1 uncultured Actinomycetes bacterium | reverse complement strand
ATGGGGGTCACAGCCTGCCAGGACCCCCATGAGGAGCCCAGGACACCCACGGACCTCCCTCGGACGGCCGCAAGCGCCGCGGACCCCCGCCCGTCCCGCCCGACCTACCCCTGCTCCCCGCCTTTCTGCCTGAGGAACCTCTGGAACTCTCGCGCAATGGAGTCGGCCGAAGGCAAGTCGTCGACCTCGTCGGCCAGCATGTCGACCTGTTCGGCCTCGATCCGTTCGACCAGCTCTTCGATCTCCGGGTTGGCGGCGACGGCGCGGCCGATCTGCTCCTCGTAGTCGGTCGTTTCCTCTTCCAGCTCGGAGGCCTCGACGGCGATGCCGGTCATGCCCTCGAGGCGGCGGAGCAGGGCCAGGGCCGCCTTCGGATTGGGGACCGCGGCGACGTAGTGGGGCACCGCCGCCCAGAGCGAGGCGGAGTCGATGCCGGTCTGACGGCAGAGGTCGTGGACGACGCCGACGATCCCGGTCGGGCCCTCGTAGTTGGAGCGCTCGAGGTCGAGCTCGTCGACCAGCTCGGCCGAGGAGGCGAGGCCGGTGATCGGCACCGGCAGGGTGTGGGAGACCTCGGCGATCAGCGAGCCGAGCGTGATCACGAACTCGACGTCGAGAGCGTCGGCGGCGGTCGCCACGTGCTCGGAGAAGGTCCGCCACCGGAGGTTCGGCTCGGTGCCGTCGAGCAGCACCAGGTCGCGGTCCGCGTTCGGCACGCGCACGGCGATGAAGTTGTTCTCCGGCCACTCGATCCGCCGCGTCTCCCCCGCCGCCATCGTGATCGTCGGGCGCGTCGACTGGAAGTCGAAGTACTCCTCGGGATCGATCGAGGCGACCGCTTCGGAGTCGAGCGAGTTGCCGATCGCCGCGAGCGCGGTCGAGGCGGCCGCGGCAGCGTCGTTCCAGCCGCGGAATGCGCAGATCATCACCGGCGAACGGAGCTTGGGGAGATCGGCTTCCCACCGCAAAGAATCCACGAGTTCAGCGTAGAGGATGGGTTACACGGTGCGGGCGCGGCGGATCAGGTGGGCCGCCATGAACAGGGCGAGGGCGGCGAAGGCGAGCTGCAGGGCGCGCTCCGGCAGGAGGTTGGAGGCGGCGACGCCGGCCAGGACGCCGAGCGGGGAGAGCGCTCCGATGATCAGCGCCTCGCGCAGGCGGACGTTGCCATAGCCGCGCTGGCGGGCGGCGCCGACGAGGGCGACGATGACGATCATCAGCAGCGAGGTCGCCTCACCTTCGACCTGGCCGAGCCCGATGAAGACGGTCAGCGCGGGGACGAAGAGGACGCCGCCGCCGACCCCGACCAGGCCGCCGGCCAGGCCTCCCGCGACGCAGACGAGGACGGCGAGGACCTCGTTCACCGGCGCGCCTTTCGTGCGGTCCCGGTCATTTCAGGATCAGGTCGACCGCGACGGCGACCAGGAGGAGGGCGAAGAGGTAGGAGACGGCGCGCTGCGGGATGCGCTGCTGGATCGCCGTGCCGAGCACGACGCCGGCGATCGCGGGGATCGCCAGCAAGAGGCCGGTGACGACGTGGACGTTGCCGTAGATGCCGCCCTGGGCGAGCGCGCCGAGGGTGCCGACGATGACGATCGCGGCGAGGCTGGTGCCGGTCGCGAGGCGCTCGCCGAAGCCGAACCAGAAGATCAGCAGCGGCACGATGACGGTGCCGCCGCCGACCCCGAAGAGGCCGCTGAAGGCGCCCGCGGCGGTGCCGATCGCGGCCAGTCGCTGCACCTCGCCGCGACCCGCCGCCGCGTTTGGGTTCGCCATGCCGCGATACTAGGGGTGGATGGCGGGTGAATCCCAGACCACGACGGCGGCCTGGCGGGGGCTGCTCGCGCCGCTGCGGGCGGAGCCGGGCAAGGCGGCGATCCTCACCGACTTCGACGGCACCCTGGCGCCGATCGTCGAGCGCGCCGACGAGGTCGCGCTGCCGGGCGAGGCGCGCGAGGTGCTGCTGCGGTTGATCGACCGTTACGCGATGGTCGGGGCGGTCTCGGGGCGGCGCGCCGCCGACGTCCGCGGGCGGATGGGCCTCGACGGCGTCGCCTACGCGGGCAACCACGGGCTGGAGCTGATGATGCCGGGCGAGAGCGAGCCGAAGCCCGATCCCTCGGTCGACGGGCGCGAGGGGGACACCGCCGCGTTCATGGCCGGGATCGAGGCGGTGCGGCTCGACGACGCGGGGCTGCGGCTGGAAGACAAGGGGCCGATCCAGGCGCTCCACTGGCGCGGCGCCGACGACGAGGCACGCGCCGAGGCCGCCGCCCGCGAGGTCGCGGTCGAGGCGGGCCGCGCCGGGCTCGAACCGCACTGGGGTCGCAAGGTGCTGGAGCTGCGGCCGGTCGGCGGCGGCGGCAAGGGCGCCGCGGTGGCCTCGATCCTCGCCGAGGACGGCGTCGACCGGGTCGTCTACGCGGGCGACGACCGCACCGACGTCGACGCCTTCCGCCGGCTCGCCGAGCTGCGCGACGCGGGCGAGCTGGTCGCCGCGGTGCGCGTCGGCGTCCTCTCCGCCGAGGGGCCGCCGGAGGTGGCCGAGGAGGCCGACGTCACCGTCGCGGGCCCGGCCGGCTGGCTCGAGATCCTCGCCTGGCTCGCGGAGTAGCCATGCCCTACACCGACCTGCTGCGTGCCACGGTCTTCCTCACCGGCGCCGAGGCGACCGTCCTCGGGGCGATCAGCGCGATCTCGGTCGGCGGCGAACCGAGCGGCACGACCGTCATCGTCGCCCTCGCCTGGTGGGCGATCGCGCTCATCCTCGGCTTCTGGCTGGGACGCCCGGAGCGCGCCCGCGAGGACATGCGCGACCCGCTCTCCCGCGCCCGCATGGCGACCTCCCTCCCCTCCCAGTCGCCCGCCCGCATCGCGATCCAGCGCCTCTGGCCGATCGCCCTCACCGCGGTCATCGCCGGCGGCCTCGGCCTCTTCTTCCCCGGCGTCGCGATCATCGGCACCGGCTATGCCCTGATCGTCTCGCTCGCCTGGCACACCCGCGAGGCCGCCGTCACCGCGATCGAGGAGCGCGACGGCGTCCGCTTCTTCGTCGTCCCCAACTCGGCCTTCAAGCCGATCCACCTGGTGCGGACCCCCGGCCTGCGCAGCGACCGCCTGCACGCGACCTGACCTCCGGGTGAGTTCGCAGAAATCCGCGCTATGCGCGGAGAAGTGCGAACTCGTCGGGAGGGGTCACTTCTTCTTGAGCTTCTTGAACTCCGCCCAGGTGCGGGTGTTGGCGACTTCGGCCTTGGTCAGCCAGGCGCGGCGGGCGGTGGCGACGGCGTAGGTCATGTTGACGAGGGTGTCGACGCCGTGCGCGTCGGTGTTGAGGACGATGCGGACGCCGGCGTCGGCGGCGAGGCGGGCGTGGCGGTCGGAGAGGTCACGGCGGTTGGGGTTGCCGTTGATCTCGATCATCGTGCCGGTGCGGGCGGCGGCCTCGGCGACCGCCTCGACGTCGATGCCGTAGGGCTCGCGGCGGCCGATCAGGCGGCCGGTGAGGTGGCCGATGCAGTCCACGTTCGGGTCTTCGATCGCGGCGACGACGCGCGCGGTCATGTCCTTTTCGGAGACGTTGAAGGAGGTGTGGACGGATGCGACGACCCAGTCCAGTTCGGCGACCAGGTCGTCGGGGTAGTCGAGCGAGCCGTCGAGGCCGATGTTGATCTCCGAGCCGACCAGGAGGCGGAAGCGCCGGCTGCCGTGCTCCTCGTTCCAGGCGCGGACCTCCTCGATCCGCTGCCGCAGCGCGTCGGGCTGGACGTCGTCGCCGAAGCCGTGGCTGGCGGAGTGATCGGTGATCGCCATGTAGGCGTAGCCGCGGTCGCGGCCCGCCGCGGCCATCTCGGCGAGGGTGTTGCGGCCGTCGGAGAGGGTCGTGTGGGCGTGGAGATCGCCGCGGATGTCGTCGAGCTCGACCAGCTCCGGCAGCTTGCCTTCGCGCGCCGCCTTCAGCTCGCCGCGGCCCTCGCGCAGCTCCGGCTCGATGTAGGCGTAGCCGAGGTGCGCGTAGACCTCGTGCTCGGTCTCGCAGAGGGTGACCTCGTCGGTCTCGGTGTCGGTGATGCCGTGCTCGGAGACCGAGAGGCCGCGCTTCACCGCGTCCTCGCGCAGCTGGACGTTGTGGGCCTGGGAGCCGGTGAAGTGCTGGAGCAGGTTGCCGAAGGCGGCGGGCGGGACGATCCGCAGGTCGACCGAGACGCCATTGTGGGTCTGGGCGCGCACGCCGTTGCGGCCCGCTTTGCCGGCGGCGGCGATCAGCGGGTGGTCGACGAGGAACTGGGCGAGGTCCTTGCCCTCGTCGGCGGTCGCGATCAGGTCGATGTCCTTGCAGGTCTCCCCCCAGCGGCGGACCGAGCCCGCGACCTCGACCCGGTGGGCGCCGGGATGCTCGCGGAGCGCCGCGGCAAGCTCCTCGGCGATCGGCCGCACGGTCGAGAGCAGGAGCCGGCCGGGCCCCTCCCCCGGCTCACCGAGGCGCTCGAGCGAGGCCAACACGTTCTCCTCGGCTTTCGGCCCGAGGCCCTTGACGTCACGGATCTTCTCTTCCTCGGCGGCCTTCTTGAGGTCCTCCAGCGAGGAGATCTGCAGCTCGTCCCAGAGCAGGCGCGCGGTTTTCGGCCCGACCCCGGGGACGCGCGTCACTTCGACCAGGGTCGGCGGGAACTTCGCCTTGAGCTTGACCGCGGCGGGGATCTCGCCGGTCTCCCGCAGCGCGTCGATCTTTTCGGCCAGCGTCTTGCCGACGCCGGGGATCTCGGTCGCGCGCCCTTCGCGCGCCAGCTCCTCGACCGAGACCGGGCTTTCGCGGATCGCCTTGGCGGCGGTCGAGTAGGCGAGGACGCGATAGCGGACCGCGCCGTCGAGCTCGTAGAGGACGCCCAGTTCCTCCAGCGCGGCGGCGATCTCGGCGTTGGTCATCGTCCCAACCTAGCGCCGGTGCGTTCGCACTTTCCCGGACCATGGACGGCAAACTGCGAACGCGCCGGGGACGGACCGTGCTTGAGCGCCGCGCGCCGGGGTAGGGACTAGCCTTTGTGGCCCCTACAGGGGGCGCTATACTTTTTGAAGTATTGAGCTTCTAAACGCGACTCGGGAGAGCGATCACCGTGAGTGGAAATTTGGCCGACGTAACCGACGCCACCTTCAAATCTGACGTCCTCGACGCCGAGGGGGCCGTGCTGGTCGACTTCTGGGCGCCTTGGTGCGGCCCCTGCCGCGTGGTCCACCCGGTGCTGGAGGAGATCGACGGCGAGCGCGACGACCTCACCATCCTGAGCCTCAACGTCGACGAGAACCAGCAGACGGCGGCCCAGTACGAAGTCCTCTCGATCCCGACCATGATCCTCTTCAAGGGCGGCCAGATGACGAAGAAAATCGTCGGCGCGATGCCCAAGCGCCGCCTCGAGGCCGAGCTGGAGCCGGCGCTCGCCTAGCGGCGGCGCCACCCACCCATGCCCTTCGTCGAGGTCCACTGGTTCGAGGGCCGCTCGGACGAGCAGAAGGCCGAGGTCGCCAAGCGATTCGAGCAGGCGCTGGTCGAGGTGGCCGGCGTCTCACCCGACCACTGCTGGATCAAGTTCTCCGACTCCGCGAAAACCGACTTCCTGATCAACCCGACGGGCGAGTAGCGCCCGTCGGTCAGGCGGCTTTCGCCGC
>CALCIA010000278.1 GCA_937907435.1 uncultured Actinomycetes bacterium | reverse complement strand
CCTCATGGGGGTCACAGCCTGCCAGGACCCCCATGAGGAGCCCAGGACACCCTCGACCCACCTTGGACGGCCGCAAGCCCCCCGCCCCGGAAGCGGACCCCCCCGCTACCGCGAGTGCGGCTGGTGGATGACCAGCACCGAGCTTTCGAAGTGGGAGACGGTGGCGGCGGCGACGGAGCCGGCGAGGTGGCCGAGGAGGCCGCTGCGCTGGTGGGAGCCGATCACGATCAGGCCGCAGCGGTGCTCTTCGGCGACCTGGACGAGGCCCTTCCAGGTGGGGGCCGCCTCGACGGTCAGGGGGCGGGCGTGGAAGCCGGCCCGCTCGGCGAGCTGGGCGCCGTGGACGGCGGTCTCCTTCGCCGCCTCCTCGACCTCGTTGGCCGCGGCGGCGTGGAGGTGGCGGCCCTCGATCGGCATGAAGCCGACGTCGGCGGGCTGCCAGACGACGACCACGAGGGCCTCACGGCCGGGGGCGAGCTGGATGCCCGCCTGCTCGATCGCGTAGCCGGCGAGGTCGGAGCCGTCGTAGGCGAAGATCGCCGGGCCGGCCGCCTCGCAGGGGGACGGGGACGCGCCGGTCGCCTCCATCTCAGTCGGCTCCTTGGGTCGCTGGACGCCCACGGCCCGGAAGGTTACGCAGCCGCGCGAGCAGCGGCGGCGAGTAGTAGGCCGCCGACTCGCCTTTGAGGAAGCTCTCGATGTCCGGCGCTTCGGGACGGGCGCCGCCGAAGGTGTAGAGGAGGACGGGGACCACCCCGCCGAGGACCGCCAGCACGAAGCCGATCCAGAGCGCCATCTCGACCCCGTGGTCGAAGCCGCCGGCGGCGTTCATGGCGAAGTGGGCGAAGATCGGCGCGATCATGAACGCCGCGACCGCGCGCAGGAGCTCGATGATCGCGAAGACGCGCTGCAGGTTGGTGGCCCGCAGGGCGAAGCCGGCGACGAAGAGGGCCGGGGCGACGGTGGCGCCGAGGCCGATGCCGGTGAGGAGGGAGGCGATCAGGGTCTGGGCTTCGCCCGCGGGCACTTCGGCCACGAAGACCAGGATGCCCGCGGCGAGGAAGGCCATCCC
This sequence comes from uncultured Actinomycetes bacterium, assembly GCA_937907435.1. Classification (GTDB taxonomy): domain Bacteria; phylum Actinomycetota; class Thermoleophilia; order Solirubrobacterales; family 70-9; genus VAYN01. The sequence goes on along the minus strand of CALCIA010000278.1, from coordinate 2,044 downwards.
GACCAGCGGCAGGTAGTGGATCGAGCGCCGCGTGATCACGTGGCCGAGGGCGAAGGCGGTCAGCACCGCGCCGCCGAGCTCGGGCAGGTAGAGCAGGCCCAGGTGCAGCGGACCGTACTTGTCGGCCATCGCGCCGGCGGTCAGCGCCGTCGCCGAGACCGAGGCCGCGGCCGCGAGCAGGGCCAGGACGAGGCCGGCCACCGGGATCGTCGAGGTGAAGATGGCGCGGATCGTCAGCAGGGGGTTCTTCGCGGTCGCCTGATAGACGATCAGGAGCACGATCATGGCAAGGCCACCGATCAGCGGCACGATCACGATCGGGTCCAGGAAGGCGTGGCTGGTGAGCTGGGAGGCGCCGAAGAAGGCGGCGACGCTGCCGACCCCGGCCATGGCGAGGGCGAGCGGGTCGCGCGGCGATTCGGGGTCGGCGGGCGGCGCGTCCTCGAAGGTGAGGACGGCGAGGACGAGCGAGGTGAGCGCGACCGCGGCGACGATCCAGAAGAGCGGCCGCCAGGCGTCGGCCTCCGCCTGCAGGCCGCCAATCGCCGGGCCGGCGGCGACGGCGCCGAAGATGACCATGTTCATGATCATCGCCGTCGTCCGCAGTTTGCTCAGCGGGTAGCCGAGGGTGAGCGGCGGCACCGCGGCGATCAGCAGGAGGCTGGTGCAGAGCCCCTGGAGGATGCGGCCGGCGATGAAGACGCCGACGCTGGTGGCCGCGGCGGCGAGGATCGAGCCGATGACGAGGATGACGGCGTAGATCAGCATCATGCGGCGCTGCGGGTAGTGCTGGGCGAGCGCGACCGCCAGCACCGTGCCGACCGCGTACGCGGCGTTGGCGAAGCCGGAGCCGAGGCTCATCGTCTGGGCGCTCGTATGGAGCTGTTCGGTGATGATCGGGGTGACGGGCTCGAGCGCGCCGGAGAGCGCCAGGTACGGGAGCAACGCCATCAACACCATCGCGGCGACGGCTGGGTAACGACCTGCGAGCGGGCCTTGGCGCATCAGCGGCCTCCGCGTCTCGGGTCGGCGAACGGGACGGTTCTCGTCATCTTCGGGTGAGGTCTCCGGTGCGGGCTGGGGGTCAGAAAAGAGATAAGCGGACATCCTTGTCCGCCGGTGCGTCAAGGGATATCACACAACCGGAGACAAACTCCGGTTGGCGCCCCTATGTGACGTAGTCACGCACGATCGGTCCCCCCGGATGGCCGGACAGCCCTCTCCGGTTGCTAGCGTTTCGCGCCGATGACGGTGGCGGCATCGCCAGACCAGCTGCGTCGTGACGCCCGCGACAACCGCGAGGCGATCCTCGAGGCGGCGCGCGCGCTCTTCGCCGACTCCACCGACGTGGCGATGTGCCAGGTGGCGCGCCGGGCCGGGGTCGGCCAGGCGACGCTCTATCGCAACTTCCCCAGCCGCGCCGCCCTCGCCGCCGAGATCCTCGACGAGCGGGTCGAACGGCTGGCGGCCCTGGCCGCCGAGCACGCCGGCCGGCCCGACGCCTTCTTCGTCCTCCTGCGCGGGCTGATCGACGGCATGATCAGCCTCTACGGCCTCGCCGCCCTGGCCCGCCGCGACGCTGAAACCGACTCGCGGCTGCAAGAGAGCAGGCGCCGGGTCGCCGAGCTGCTGAAAGGACCCTTGCGCGACGCCAAGGCGGCGGGCACCCTGCGCCCCGACATCTCGATCGGCGACGTCTTCCTGCTCCTGGCGATGGGCCGCGGCGCGATGGAGGGCCTCCCCGACCCCGACGCCCGCTCCGCCGTCGCCCACCGAGTCCTCGACCTGATCCTCGGCGGGATCGAAGCCTGATCACGGTCCTCGGGGTGGGGTGGGTGGACGGAAAGGGACGGGGGCTCGCAAGCTGGCGCCCGGAGAGGGTCCAGGCCCCGCAAGCTGGCGCCCGGATAACGGACGCGCCCCTCTCGCCACGGCCCGGGCAGGCTGTGGCCGTGGCGAGAGGGGCGGGTGTATGGAAGGTGTGGAGGGTCGTGCGCGGGGGCCTCACGGGAGTGCGTCGGGAGTGGCACGGATCCGTGACGGG
>CALCIA010000277.1 GCA_937907435.1 uncultured Actinomycetes bacterium | reverse complement strand
ATGGGGGTCACAGCCTGCCAGGACCCCCATGAGGAGCCCAGGACCTCCCTGCGCCTACCGAACGACCCCGCCCACCCTGATCGCCGTGATCTGGGGGTCCTCGCCGATTTCGACGGTGACGTTGGCGTTTTTGCGGCAGGCAACGAACTGGGTCGAGGGTGAGCCTTCGACGACGCGGACGCCTTGGAGGGGGATCGCCTGCATGCCTTCCGGGGCCAGGTACACCGGGTAGTTGTCGACGCCTATCGGGTCCTGGTCGGAGGAGAGGGCGCAGCGGACGTAGGTCCCGGTCGTCGTCGATTTGTTCGCCGCGACGACGTTGGCGTTCAGGACGAAGGTGCCGGGCCCGAGGGGCAGTTCGACCACCCTCGTGAAGGCGGGCGCGAGGGCGATGTCTTTCGGGCCGTCGGGGAGGGTGACGTTGAAGGCCTCGCTCGGGCCGACCGGTCCTTCGGGACCCGCGGGGCCCGCCGGGCCCGTCTGCCCCTGCGGGCCGCGCGGCCCGGCCGCGCCTTGCGGCCCCGGCGCTCCGGCCGGCAGCTGCCCGGCCCGGAAGTCGCGCGCCAGCAGGGAGCCGTCCTTCACCTGCGCGGAGCGCACCGCGTCCGCCTTGAGCTGGCGGGCGCCGACGCTGTGCCGCGGCAGCACCGTCCTCTCCGCCGCGTAGGCGCCGCCGCCGAGCAGGACGAAGAGGCAGAGCGTCGAGACGACGTTGGCGTAGGTGAGGCGGGGGCGGAAGTTGTGGCTATGTCGCGTGGATCTGGGCATGGCCGCAAACTCGCACCCGCCCAGGGTGGCGCTCAAGTAGCAAAACGCGACCGCTCAGTCGGAGCCGGCCTTCTCGATCTTGAGCTCGGCCGAGCGCAGGAGGCGCGCTTCGTACGCGTCGAGATGGGCGGCGAGCTGGCGCTGGGCAGCCGCCACCTCGCCGCGACGGGCCGCGTCGAAGATTTCGTTGTAGCGGCGGATCAGGTTGTGGGTGGTCGTCGGCCGGCGGTCCTCGCCGAGGAGGCTGAGGGCGAGGCGCAGGGTGCTGAGGATGCGGGCGAAGAACTGGTCGATCCGGGGGCTGCCGAGGTAGCCGACGATCGCCGCGTGGAAGGCGATCTCGGCTTCGACGAAGCTGCTGTAGTCGTCGTCGGCCGCCTCGGCGCATGTGGCGAGGGCCTGCCGGGCCTTCTTGGTCGCCTCGTCGGGGCCGTGCTGGGCCTCGGCCAGCGCGGGCAGCTCGAGCAGGCGCCGGATCCGGTAGACCTCGGTGATGTCGGCCCGGCTGAGCAGGGCGACCATCGCCCCCTTGTGGAACTCGTGGGTGACCAGGCCCTCGGCGGCGAGCGCCCGGATCGCGTCCCGGATCGTCGTCCTCGAGACCGAGAACGCCTCCGCCAGCGGCATCTCGCGCAGCCGCTCGCCCTGGGGCAGCCGGCCGTCGGCGATCATCGCCTTCAGCCGGTCGGCGACGTAATCGACCGTGCTGACCCGATGGACCGCGAGATCCTCGGCACTCAGCACGTCATCCAGGGTCCGGCTCATCAGAACCAGCCTAGCGACCGGCTCAGCGCAGCCCCGCGAGATCGGCCGCTCTCGATCCGGCCCTTGACAACGGGCTGCTCGGTCCTATAGATATTGCACATCGTTGGACAATCGACAATTGCCACCGAGTGGGGAGCGGATTCGGAGTACGGCCTTCTGCGGGACGTCCTCGTCTGCCCGCCCGACAACTTCCGCTGGCTGCCGACCAGCCCGATCACCGAGCAGACGCTCGCCGACGGGCACCGGTTCGACCCCGATCTGGCCCGCCGCCAGCACGCCGAGATGGTCAGCTGCTACGAGGAGCAGGGCGTCCGCTGCCACTACCTCGAGGCCGACCCGGCGCTCCCCTACCAGGTCTTCTCGCGCGATTCGAGCGCCGCCACGCCGAGCGGCGCCGTCTCCCTGCAGCCGCAGCAGCCGTGGCGCCGCGGCGAGCAGGTGCGGGCCGCCGCCTTCTACCGCGACGCCGGACTGCCGCTCCGCGCCGAGATCACCGCCGGCTCGATCGAGGGCGGCGACGTGATGATCGTCGAGCCGGGCTGCCTCCTGATCGGCACCTGCGAGGCCCGCACCACCGAGGCCGGCGCCAGGCAGCTCGGCGGCTGGTTCGAAGAAGAAGGCTGGGAGGTGCGGATCGAGCCCTTCCCTGCCCGTTACGTGCACATCGACGTCCTCACCGCGGTGCTCGCCGAGAAGACGGCCGCGCTCTGCACCGACGTCGTCTCCACCAGTCTGGTCACCTGGTTCCGGGAGAAGGGCTTCGAGATCCTCACCGTCCCCGAGCAGGAGGCCTTCACCCTCGGGGTCAACGCGATCTCGCTCGGCGGCGGACGGGTCCTCTCGGCAAGCGGCGCGACCTCGCTGAACGCGGCGATGCGGGCCGTCGGCCTGACCGTGTCCGAGGTCGACCTCTCGATGTTCACGCTCGGCGGCGGCGGTCCGCACTGCCTGGCGCAGGCCCTGCGACGAGAGCGAACAGCTCGGTGACGACGATGGCCGGCGTCGACCCAGGGCGAGTCCTGAACGACCTCCAGGAGTTGGCGCGGCGGACCGGCGGCGCCGGCGGCGCGAAGCGGCTCGCCTGGACCGACGGCTGGCGCCACGCGCGGCGCCTCCTCCGCGAACGCCTCGGCGAGATCGGCCTCGCCTGCGACGAGGATGAGGCGGGCAACCTCTGGGCCACCCTGCCGGGGGTCTCCTCCGAGCGGCTGGTGCTCGGCTCGCACCTCGATTCGGTCCCGGCCGGGGGCCCCTTGGACGGGGCGCTCGGCGTCTTCGCCGCGCTCGAGGTGCTGCGCGCCCTGGCCGAGGCGGACGAGTTTCCGGCGACGACCGTCGCCCTGGTCGACTGGGCCGACGAGGAGGGGGCGCGCTTCGGCCACAGCCTCTTCGGCTCAAGCGCCGTGACCCGGGCGCTCGACCCCGACGCCGTGCGCGAGCTCGTCGACGCCGACGGCAACGGCCTGGCGCCGGTCCTGGCCGACCACGGCGTCGACCTCGACCGGATCGGCACCGAGCTGGAGAGCGGGCTGGCCGAGGCGTTCGCCTACCTGGAGCTCCACATCGAGCAGGGCCCGGTCCTCGAGGCGGAGGGCGTGCCCGTCGCCGCGGTCAGCGGCACGGTCGGGGTCGAGCGCTTCACGCTCCGCTTCGAGGGCGCCGCCGCCCACGCCGGCTCGACCCCGATGGAGATGCGCGCCGACGCGCTGCTGGCCGCCGCCGCGACCGCGCTCGAGGTGGAGGCGATCGCCCGCCGGCACGGCGGCCGGGGGACGACCGGCACCTTGGAGGTGAGGCCGGGCGCGTTGACCGTCGTCCCCGCGAGCGCCGAGCTGGGCGTCGACCTGCGCCACGAGGCCGCCGAGGAGCTGGAGTCGATGCGGACCGAGGTCCTCGCCGCCGCCGCGGGGTTCGCCGCGGGCCGCGGCTGCCGGGTCGAGGAGACCGCGATCTGGAGCGCGGTCCCGACGGCCTTCGACCCCGACCTGGTGGAGCGGGTGCGGGTCGCCGCCGCGGCGGCGGGCGGGCGCGAGGCGCCGCTGCCGAGCGGCGCGCTGCACGACGCGACCATGGTCGCCCGGGTGCTGCCGACGGCGATGGTCTTCTGCCCCTCACGGGGCGGCATCAGCCACTCGCCGGAGGAGCACACCGACGAGGCCGACATCCGCGCGGCGGTGGCCGTCTTCGGCGAGGTCGCGTTGGAGCTTGCATCAGGAGGCGTTGGGTGCGCCTTGCCATCAAGGAGGAGGAGGACGAAGTGAAGTCGAGCAGATGCCTTGCTGCATTCTTGGCCCTGTCGCTGGTGGCGGCGGTCGCCTTCGCCGGGTGTGGCGGCGGCGGCACCGCGGAAACGACGTCGAGCAACGAACTGCGTCTGGCGCTGGCGGAAGCTCCCGCCCCGCTCGACCCGGACACCTTCTACGAAGCGAACGGGACGATCATCACCGGCGCGGTCTACGAACGGCTCCTGCAGTACAAGCCGAACTCGCCCAAGCTGGCGCCGATGCTGGCGACCTCCTGGAAGGTGTCGCCGGACGGCAAGAAGTACACCTTCGGGCTCCGCGAAGGGGTGAAGTTCAGCGACGGCACGCCGTTCGACGCGGCGGCGGCGAAGGCGAGCCTCGAACGGCGCACGGCGCTCGAAGGCGGCCCCTCCTACATGCTGGAAAACGTCGCCTCCTACGAGACGCCGGACGAAAGCACGCTCGTCGTCAACCTGAAGGAGCCGCAGGTCCCCTTCCTCGATTACCTCGCCTCCCCCTTCGGGCCGGCGATGACCAGTCCGACGACGATCAAGAAAGAGGAAAAGAACGGCGACCACGCCGCCGCCTGGCTTGGCTCCCACAGCGCCGGCACCGGCCCTTACGTGCTCAGCGAAGCCGACCAGGGAGTGCGCTACACGCTGACCCCGAACAAGTACTTCTGGGGCAAGAAGCCGGCCTTCGAAACGGTCAGCTTCACGGTCGTCCCCGATCCCGAGACGCAGCGCCTGCAGCTCGAAGGCGGCACGCTCGACGCGGTCCTCGGCGGGCTCACCACGAAGGACGACGAAGCGCTCGAAGCGAGCGGCAAGGTCGACGTGTACCACTTCCCGGCGCTGCTCAAGGCGGCGGTCTGGGTGAACCCGGAATCGCCGGTCTTCGGCTCGCCGGAGGTGCGCCAGGCGCTGCGCGAATCGCTCGACAACACCGAACTGACCAAGCAGGTGTACGGCAAGCGGGCGGAGCCTTCGACCGAAGCCTATCCGCCGGGAATGCTGCCGAAGGGCGCCGCCCCGGACGAACCGAAGCTCGATCCGGCCAAGCTCGAAGCGGCCCTCGCTCCATATAAGGGGGACGAAATCGTGATCGGCTGGTGGGCCGACTCGGCGACGCGCGACCTCGCCAACCTGCTCCAGGTCAAGCTCCACGAACTCGGGCTGAACGCCTCCGTCCACCAGTACTCGGGGGCGGAAACGTTCACGATGGCCGAAAAGCCCTCGCTGCGCCCCGACCTGTTCGCGATCACGCTCAACCCGGACGCCGTCGCCGCGGACACCTGGGCGCGGATCTACTGGCGCACCGGGGCGCCGGTCAACATGCTCGGCTGCAGCGTGCCGGCCGCCGACAAGCTGCTCGACGAAGCCTCGCGGCAGACCAGCAAGGCGCGCAGCGAAGAACTCGGGGTGGAAGCCGCCGAGCAGTACATGGCGTCGAATTGCTGGCTCAACATCGCCGACGTGTACGACACGATCGCGGTGCGCAAGGGCCTGACCGGCATCGTCCACCAGCTGCCTTGGCTGGGGGCGATCGAACTCGCGGCCGTGCGGCCGGAATAGCCGTGGACCAGATCCCGGTCATCAGCTCCCCGGCCCACGTGGGTCACGCCCCGGCGATGGAGATCATCGCCGGGGTGGCGATCCCCTCGATCGACATGGTCGAGCGCGTCGACGTGATCGAACGGGCGCTGGTCCGCGAGTCCGGCTATCGCTTCGAGCGGGGACGCGAACACGGCGAGGAGCCGATCCTCGCCGTGCACTCAGCGGCGATGGTCGAGTTCCTCCGCACCGCCTGGGAGCGCCACGGCCACCTCTGTCCCGAGGGCACCGACGCGATCGTGGCCGACACCTTCGTCCACGCGCGGCTGCGGGCCGGGCTCGAGCCGCTGGAGGATTGCCGGCAGGGCCCGCCGACGATCGGCGAGTTCACCTTCGACACGATCGCCGCGGTCGGCCCCGACACCTTCGCCGCCGCCCGCGCCGCCGTCGACGTCGCCCTCACCGGGGTCGACGAGGTGCTGGCCGGCGCGCCGCTGGCCCTCGCGCTCTGCCGCCCGCCGGGCCATCACGCCACCCGCGACCTCTTCGGCGGCGGCACCTACCTGAACAACGCCGCGATCGCCGCCGAAGCGCTCCGCCGCGCGGGCCTCGAGCGGGTCGCGATCCTCGACACCGACTACCACAGCGGCAACGGCACCCAGTCGATCTTCTACGATCGCGGCGACGTCCTCTTCGCCAGCATCCACGCCTCGCCGGCCCGGGCCTACCCCTTCCACGTCGGCTGGGAGGAGGAACGCGGGGTGGGCGAGGGGGCCGGCGCGACCCTCAACGTGCACCTGCCCCCGGACACCGGCGGCGCCGACTACCTCGGGCTGCTGGCGCCGGTGCTGGCGCGGATCGCCGACTTCGAGCCCCAGGTGCTGGTGGTCTCGCTCGGCTTCGACACCTACGTCGACGATCCCTTCGACGGCGGGCTGACGATCGGCGACTACGGCGAGATCGGCCGCGCGATCGGGGAGCTGCGGCTCCCGACCCTGGCGGTGCTCGAGGGCGGCTACAACCTCGAAGGCCTCGGCGCCGGGCTTGCCGCCTGGATGGAAGGCGCCGGCTCGGCGCGGGCGACGCCGGTCGCGGAGTCCTCATGAGCGCGCCGACCGAGGTCCTCGGACCCGGCGGCACCGCCGCCACGGCGACCGAGCGCCCGATCGTCGACGCCGCCGACCTGAACGTCTGGCTGACCCGCGACCACGTCGAGAGCCACGTGCTCCGCGGCGTCGACCTGCGGATCGCGCCGGGCGAGATCGTCGGCCTGGTCGGCGAGTCGGGCTCGGGCAAGACGGTGCTCGGGATGTCGCTCCTCCGCCTCCTCCCGGAAGCGGCGCGGCCGCGGGCCGAGGGGCGGATCGAGGTTGACGGGGTGGACGTGCTCGCGGGGTCCGAGGACACCCTGCGCGAGCTGCGCCGCCACCGCCTCGGCGCCGTCTTCCAGGATCCGATGACCTCGCTCGACCCGACGATGCGGATCGGCGGGCAGCTGCGCGAGGTCGCCGGGTCCGACGGCGACGCGATCGAGCTGCTCGAGGCGGTCGGCATCCCCGAGCCGCGGCGCCGGCTCCGCGCCTACCCCCACGAGCTCTCCGGCGGCCTGCGCCAGCGGGTGATGATCGCAATGGCGATCGCGGGCGAACCGCGGCTGATCGTCGCCGACGAGCCGACCACGGCGCTCGACGTGACCGTGCAGGCGCAGATCCTCGACCTGCTCTCGACCCTCTGCCGCGACCTCGGCTGCTCGCTGCTCCTGGTCACCCACGACCTCGCGGTGGCCGCCCAGATCGCCCAGCGGGTGGTCGTCCTCTACGGCGGCCGGATCGCCGAGGTGGCGCCGACCGAGGCGCTGCTCGAGCACCCGCGCCATCCCTACTCGGCGGCGCTGCTGCGCAGCCGGCTCGACGTCGAGATGGACGTGACCCGGCCGCTGCCGACCCTGCACGGCGACCCGCCGGACCCGCGCGACCTGCCGGCCGGGTGCCCGTTCGCGCCGCGTTGCGAGTTCGCCCGGCCGGAGTGTGAAATTCGCCTGCCGAGCCTCGACCCGGCCGGGCCGGGACGCTTCGACGCCTGCATCCGCAGCGAGGAGATCGACCTGCGGCCGAAGCGGGTCGAGCTCGAGCCCTGGGTCGCGCCGCCGGTCGACCCGGAGGCCGCGGACGCCCTGGTCGCCGAGGACGTCCAGGTCGAGGCGGGCACGGCCTCCTTCTGGCGCCGGGGCGCGCCGGTGAAGATCCTGAACGGCGTCGACCTGCGGATCGCGGGCGGCGAATGCGTGGCGCTGGTCGGCGAGAGCGGCTGCGGCAAGACGACGCTCGTCAAAGCCGTGGCGGGGCTGGTCGAGACCTCCGGCGGGCGCCTCGACGTCGGCGACAAGTCCCCCCAGATGGTCTTCCAGGACGCCGGCTCCTCGCTCACCCCCTGGCTCACGAGCCGCGAGCTGGTCGAGGAGCGCCTGCGCTCCTGCGGCGTGCCGCGGGCACAACGGGCGGAGCGGGTGCGGGCGGTGTTCGCCCAGGTCGGCCTGCCCGCCTGGGCCACCGATGCCCGGCCCGCGCAGCTCTCCGGCGGACAGCGCCAGCGGGTCGCGATCGCGCGGGCGATCGTGGCGCCGCCGAAGCTCCTGCTCTGCGACGAGCCGACCTCGGCGCTCGACGTCTCGGTCGCCGCCGGGGTGCTCAACCTGATCGGCCGGCTGCGTCGCGAACTCGGCATGGCGATCCTCTTCGTCACCCATGACATCGCGGTCGCGCGGCTGATCGCCGACCGGGTCGCGGTGATGTACCTGGGCCGCATCGTCGAGAGTGGCCCGGCGACGACGGTGATCGCCGATCCGGTCCACCCCTACACCAAGGCGCTGATCTCCTCGCTGCCGGGGACGGGCGGGCGGATCAAGCTGAAGGGCTCGCCGCCGAGCCTCTTCGATCCGCCGTCGGGGTGCGCGTTCCACCCCCGCTGCGCGCACGCCCGCGAGGAGTGCGCGACGCGCGCCCCGCACATCGTCGCGGTCGGCGACGCCCGCCACGAGGTCGACTGCGTGCTGGCCGAGGAGCGGGGCTGATGGCCGCGGTCGAACCGGTCCTGCGCTCCGGTGCCTCGCTGTCGCGGCCGCACCGCTGGCGCCTGGTCCGCCACGCCCCGCTGTCCGACAAGCTGGCGCTCGGGACCCTGGCGCTGATCACGCTGGTCGCGCTGCTCGGGCCGACGATCGCCCCGCACGATCCGCTCGCCGCGGTCGGTCCTGCCAGCCATGCGCCGACCTGGCAGTACCCGCTGGGCACCGACGAAGTCGGGCGCGACATGTTCAGCCGCGTCCTCTGCGGGCTGCAGAGCACCTGGCTCGCGGCGATCGCGGTGATCGTCGGCGGGGTCCTGATCGGCGGCGCCATCGGCCTCGTGGCCGGCGCGGCGGGCGGCTGGATCGACACGATCCTGATGCGGATCACCGACGTCTTCCTGGCGCTGCCAGCCTCGATCCTGGCGATCGCCGTGGTCGCCGCGATCGGGCCCTCGCTCTTCCACACCCTGCTTGCCGTCTCGATCCTCTGGTGGCCGTACTACGCCCGCCTGGTCCGGGCCGAGATCCGCAGCCTCGCCGCCCGGCCGCACCTCGAGGCGGCGCGCCTCGCCGGGGTCGGGTGGGGCGGGCGCCTCTGGCGCCACCTGCTGCCCGGGGCGATCCCGACCGCGGTGGTCGCCGCCAGCCTCGACGTCGCCAACCTGGTCGTCCTCCTCGCCGGCCTCTCCTTCCTCGGCCTCGGCGCCCAGCCGCCGGCCCCGGAGCTGGGCTCGATGACCGCCACCGGCCTCAGCAGCCTGCTGACCAGCTGGTGGATCCCGGTGATGCCGGCGATCGCGATCTTCCTGCTCAGCCTGGTCGCCAACACCGCCGGCGACTCGATCCGCGACCTGATGGACCGCTCATGATCGGCTTCCTCTGCCGCCGCCTCGGCTCGATGGCGATCGTGCTGCTCGTCCTGATCGCGGCGATCTTCGCCCTGCAGCAGATGTCGCCGGTGAACCCGGTGCGGATCAAGGTCGGCCAGAGCGCGCCCCAGCACGTGGTGGAAGCCGAAGAAGAACGCCTCGGCTACAACGACCCCGTGGTCCAGCGTTACTTCAACTATGTCGGCGACGCCCTCGACGGCAACCTGCAGACCTCGCTGCACACCGGCCAGCCGGTCGCCACCGACATCGGCAACTTCCTGCCCGCCTCGATCGAACTGGTCCTCGCCGCGATGGTCATCGCGGTGCCGCTCAGCATCCTGTTCGGGATCTCGAGCGCCTTGCGGACGCGCGGCTCGGGGGTCCTGCGCTCGTCCCTGTTCGTGCTCGCCGCGGCGCCGCCGTTCCTGCTCGGCATCGCCGGCATCCTGATCTTCTACCGCAACCTGCACTGGCTCCCGGCGAGCGGCCGCACCTCGATCATCGGCGCGCCGAGCGGCCCGACCGGGCTGCTGGTGATCGACGGGTTGCTGAACGGAGAACCGAACGTGACCCTCAACTCGATCGAACACCTGATCATGCCCGCCTTCGCCCTCGCGCTGGTGCCCGCGGTGGCGGTCGGGCGGGTCCTGCGCGGCAGCCTGATCGCCAACCTGCGGGCCGAACACGTCCGCGCCGCGAAGGCCCGCGGGCTGCCCCGCTGGAAGCTGGTCGTGCGCCACTGCCTGCGCAACTCGGCCGGGCCGACCCTGGCGATGTCGGGCCTGATGTTCGGCATCGTCTTCGCCGGCCTGACCCTGGTCGAGACGGTGTTCGCCTGGCCCGGCATCGGGCTCTACGTGGCCCAGAGCATCCCCAAAGGCGACTTTCCGGCGATCGCCGGCGTCACCCTCCTGCTCGGGGCCGCGTACGTGATCATCAACACCGGCGTCGACATCCTCCAGGGCATCGCCGATCCGCGGGTGCGCGGATGACGGCGGCGGCGGAGCGGGCGCGGCGCGCCCTGGTCACGGGCGTCTCGCGGGGGATCGGGCGGGCGATCGCCCGGCGCCTGCTCGACGACGGCTGGGAGGTGATCGGCACCTACCGGACGGAAGCCGACGCCGCCCGCGAGCTCGCGGCGGCTGACCGGCTGACCCTGCACCGGGTCGACCTCGGCGACGATGCGTCGGTGGCGGCGCTGCTCGAGGCGCTGGCCGGGGTCCCGCTCGACGGGCTCGTCAACAACGCGGGCATGATCCATTTCGAAGCCGACGGCGAGCTCGAGCTGGAGCCCTGGCGGCGCACGCTGGAGGTCAACCTGACCGCGCCGGTGCGGCTCGCCCGGGCGCTCGGCGGGCAGCTCGCCGAGGGCGGCTCGATCGTCAACATCGCCAGCGTCGACGGCACCGTCGGCTCCTACAACAGCATGGCCTACGCGGCCAGCAAGGCGGCGCTGCTGAGCGCCACCAAGAGCCTCGCCAACCTGCTCGGCGAGCGCGGCATCCGCGTCAACGCGGTGACCCCCGGGTGGATCGACACCGAGATGGCCAACGAGGAGGCGCTGGCGATCTCCCTCACCCCGCTGGCGCGACTCGGCCGGCCCGCCGAGGTGGGCGACGTGGTCGCCTGGCTGCTCGGCCCGGAGTCGAGCTTCGTCAGCGGCGCAAGCATCGTCATCGACGGCGGCCTCTCGAACGTCGACCCGGTGCTGAAGCGCGAGTGGGAAGAGGGATGAGCGGCGCCGCCGACGTCCCCGCGACGGTCCACCCGAGCCTCTGGTTCACCGCCCTCGGCGAGGTGCCGGCGCGGCCGCCGCTGGCGGGCGCGCGGCCGGCCGACGTCTGCATCGTCGGCGGCGGGATGTCGGGGCTCTGGACGGCGCTCGAGCTGTGCCGGGCCGACCCGGGGCTGGAGGTCGTGGTGTTGGAGCGCGAGCGGGTCGGCTTCGGCGCCTCCGGCCGCAACGGCGGTTGGGTGGTGGGTGAGCTGAGCGGCGGCTTCGGCGCCTGGGCCGCGCGCGCCGGCGCCGCCGCGGCGGCGGAGCAGGAGCGGCTGATCGCGGCGACGGTGGGGGAGATCGGCCGGGTCGTCGAGGAGGCCGGGATCGACTGCGACTTCCTCCACTGCGGGGCGCTCGACGTGGCGCAGACGCCGGTCGAGTGGGATCGGCTGCGGGCGGGCTTCGAGGCGGCCCGCGTGGCGCCGGGAGCGCGACCGGGGCCGCAGTTGCTCAGCGCCGCGGCGGCCCGCGAGCGGATCGAGGTGGCCGGCCTGCGGGGCGCGGTCTTCGCCCCGGACGTCGCCCGCGTGCAGCCCGCGAAGCTGGTCGTCGGGCTGGCGGCGGCCGCCGAGCGGGCCGGCGCGAGGATCTGCGAGGGCACCGCGGTGACCGCGATCGAGCCGGGCCGGGTCAGGACCGCGCACGGCGACGTGCGGGCCCGCTGGATCGTCCGCGCCACCGAGGCCTACGGCGCCGAGTTCGCCGACCGGCGCCGCGAGGTCGTCCCGATCAACAGCGCCTTGATCGCCACCGAGCCCCTTGCCGAGGACGACTGGCGCCGCCTCGGCTGGCACGGCCCGGCGCTGCTCGCCGACGCCGCCCACATGTACGTGTACCTGCAGCGGACGGCCGACGGCAGGATCGTGATCGGCGGCCGCGGCGTGCCCTACCGCTACGGGTCGCGGACGCGGCGCGAGGGCGCGGTCCCGCGGCGCACGATCGCCGAGCTGCGCGCGCGGCTGACCCGGCTCTTCCCGGCCGCGGCCGATCTGCGGATCGAGTGCGCGTGGCACGGCGTCCTCGGGGTCGCGCGCGACTGGATGCCCGCGGTCGGCGTCGACCGCCGCCGGGGCGAAGGGTGGGCGGTCGGTTACGCGGGCGAGGGCCTGGCGGCCGCCAACCTCGCCGGCCGGACGCTGCGCGACCTGATCCTCGAGCGCGACACCGAGTTGACCGCACTGCCCTGGGTCGGCCCTCCCGCCCGTCGCTGGGAGCCCGAGCCGCTGCGCTTCCTCGGCATCCGCGGCGTGTACTCGCTCCTGCGCGGCGCCGACGCGATCGAGCGCCGCAGCGGTCGGTCGTCGCGCCTCGCGAAGCTGGCCGACCGCCTCGCGGGGCGGCCGTGAGCGTCGCCCGGCCGCTGCCCCTCGGGCCGCTCGATCCGCGCGCCGACCAGGTGATGGTCGGCATGCGCGACGGCGTCCGGCTCGCCACCGACGTCTACCTGCCGGCCGGGCGCGGGCCGTTCCCGACCATCCTCACCCGGCTGCCCTACGACAAGACCGGCCGCGACTGCTTCATCCCCTGGGTCGCGGCGTACATGAACGAGCACGGCTACGCGTTCGTCGCCCAGGACACGCGCGGCAAGGGCCGCTCGGAGGGGGCGACACTCGCCTTCGTCAACGAGCTCGCCGACGGCTACGACTGCCTCGACTGGCTCGCCGGCGCCGCCTGGTGCGACGGGGCGATCGGCATGTGGGGGGAGTCGTACTTCGGCTTCACCCAGTGGGCCGCGGCGGCCGGCCGCCACCCGGCGCTGCGGGCGATCGTCCCGCGCAACACCACCGCCGACATCGCCGGCGACTGGCTCCACCGGCAGGGGGTGCCGCGGCTGGCCTTCCCGCTGGCCTGGGCGGCCGACACCTGGATCGACAACCACATGTACGGGATCGTCGCCGCCGACCTCGACTGGAGCGCCGGCGACCCCGCCGACGTGCTCGCCGGCGTCCACGGCGACCGGCGCTCGGCAAGCGTCGACCACTGGCGGGCGAACCCGCCCGACTCGCCGGTCTGGGGGCGGCCGCCCTTCTGCGCCGATCAGGTCGCCGCCGGGCTGAGGATCCCGGCGCTTCACCTCGGCGGCTGGTTCGACATCTTCCGCCGCGGGCAGATGCGGGCCTGGCGGAGCGCCCGCCGCGGCTCGCCCGCGCCGCAGCTGCTGATGATGGACGCGGTCGACCACGCCCACGTCGGCTGGAGCGAGGAGCCGCCGGGCCCGGTGGACCTCCACGCGATCCCGAGCGCCGAGATCGAGGCCTTCATGCCCGAGTACCTGGACCCGACGCTGGCCTTCTACGACGCCGTGCTGCGCGGGGCCGGCCCGGCGGTGCCGACGGTGCGCTGGCGGGCGGGCGGCGGCGAGTGGCAGAGCGACGAGAGCTGGCCGCCGACCGGCGCCGCGACGCTGCGCCTCGAGCTGGCCGATGCCGGCGCCGCGACGGCCGGTCCCGACGGCGGCGGGCTGTGCCCGCGGGCCGACGCGAGCCCCGCGACGGTGAGCTGGGCCCACGACCCGGGCAGCCCGGTCCCGAGCCTCTACGTCGACGAGCTCCAGGCGCTCGCCGCGCCGCCGGACGACCGCCTGTCGGCGGGCAGGTCGGACCTCCTCCGGTTCACCAGCGACGCCTTTCCGGCGGGCCTGCGGATCGCCGGGCCGGCGCGGGTCCGGGTGGCGACCACCGCCTCCACCTCGACCGCCGCGACGACGGCGAAGCTGATCGACGTCGGCCCCGACGGCGCCACCCGGCGCCTGCTCGACGGCGCCGCCGCGCACCCCGCCGACACCCGCGGGTGCCCGGTCACGATCGACCTCGGCGACCTCGCCCACGACCTCGCCCCCGGCCACCGCCTGCGGCTCGAGGTCGCCGCGTCGTCGTATCCTCAGTTCCTGCCGCAGCAGGCGGCCGAGCGCACCTTGCTGGCCGGGGGGCCGGACGGGTCGGCGCTCGAGCTGACCGTGCTGAATTCGAGGTCGGCGTCGACCGGAAGGATCGAGGAACCGCGGTGAGCGCACCGGAGCAGACCACCTTCGCGACCCTGCTCGCCTCGCCGAACCCGAGCTTCGACGAGGCGGAGGTGGTGGCGCTGATCGCCCGCGAGTGGGGGATGGAGGCCGCCGTCCGCGAGCTCGGCAGCACCCAGGACCAGAATTTCCGGGTGAGCGCCGGCGGGCGCGACCACGTGCTGAAGATCGCCAATCGGGCGACGGCCCGGGTGGACCTCGAGGTCGGCGACGAGGCGATGCGCGTCCTGGCCGAGGCGGAGCCGGGCTTCGAGGTGCCGGTCGTCGTCCCGACCCTCTCCGGCGCGGCGCTGACGACGATCGACGGGCACCTCGCCCGGCTGGTCAGCTGGGTGGACGGCGTGCCGCTCGCCGACGCCGGGCACCTGGACGCTCCCGCCCTGCGCCGGCTCGGCGAGCTGGCCGGTCGCTGCCAGGTGGGGCTGGCGGGGATGGCGCACCCGGGCCTCTCCCGCGCTCTGCAGTGGGAGCCGCGACAGGCGCCGGCGCTGGTCGACGAGCTGATCGGCTCGGTCGCCAGGAGCGAGCGCCAGGAGATGGTGAGGCGCGGGATCGCGCCGCTGCTGGAGCTGATCGCCGCCGGCGGCGCGGCGGAGCTGCCGCCGGCGCCGGTCCATTGCGACGTGACCGACTACAACGTCGTCGCCGAGGTCGGCGAGGAGGGCGAGATCGTCCCGGTCGGGCTGGTGGACTTCGGCGACGTGGTCGAGAGCTGGCGGGTGACCGAGGCCGCCCACGCCGCGATGTCGGCCGTCTTCCATGACCTCGGCGATCCGCTCGGCGGCGTCGCCGAGGTGCTGGCGGGCTTCGCCGCGACCGCGCCGCTGACGGCACCCGAGGCGGAGGCCGTCTGGCCGTTGATCCTCGCCCGCGGGGTCGTCTGCGCGCTCTCCAGCACACATCAGGCGGGCCTGGCCGGAGCGAATCCTCACCTCGCCCGGCTGATGGCCGAGGACTGGGCGGCGCTCGAGGCGGTGCTCGCGGTCCCGGTACCGCTCGCCGTCGCCACGGCACGCCGCAGCTTCGGCTTCGAGGCGCATCCCCGCGCGGCGTCCGCCCGTGCCGACGTCGCCGGCCTCGGGCCGGTGCTCGACCTCGACCGGCCGGCGGTCCCGCTCGACCTCTCGGTCGGCTCGGAGCTGCTCGCGTTCGGCGCCTGGGAGGCCCCCGACGGCATCGCCGCCGTCCTGCCCGCGGAGGGCACCGGCATCGGCCGCTGGGGCGAGCTGCGCCTCACGTCCGCGGGCCGCGCGGCGCCGCGGCCGCCGACCCCGCTCCACCTCGGCGTCGACGTCTTCGGGCCGGTCGGCACGCCGGTGCGGCCGCGCCTCGCGGGCACCGTGCTCGGCGTCGAGGGCCGCGCGATCGAGCTCGAGGTGACGGTCGGGTCGTCGCCGCTGGTGCTGCGGCTGGCCGGGCTCGACCCGGGCGTCGCCCGCGGCGATCGGGTCGAGCCGGGGGCGCTCCTCGGCGCGGTCGCCGCCGGGGCGGGGGCCCTGCCGTCCCACCTCCACCTCCAGCTCGCGCTCGATCCGGGGATGCCGGGGACGGTCCTGGCGCGCCACCGGGCGGTGGCGCTGGAGCTCTGCCCCGATCCCTCGGCGCTGATCGGAGTGGACGCCGCCGCGCCCTCCCCGGTCGAGGCGGCGACGACGCGCCGGCGCCGGGCGGTCGCGCTCGCCGCCGCCCAGCCGCTCTATTACGAGGAGCCGATGGAGATCGTGCGCGGCTGGGGGCACACCCTCTACGACACGGACGGCAGGCCGTACGTGGACGCGATCAACAACGTCGCCTTGATCGGGCACTCGCATCCGGCGGTCGCGGCGGCGGCCGCGCGGCAGCTGCGCCTGCTCAACACCAACTCCCGCTTCCTCTACGGGTCGATCGCCGAGTACGCCGAGCGCCTCCTCGCGCTGGTCCCCGACGAGCTCGAGCGCGTCTTCTTCGTCAACTCCGGAAGCGAGGCGGTCGACCTGGCGCTCCGCCTGGCGCGGGCCTACACCGGTCGCCGCGACCTCCTGGCCGTCGAGGGCGCCTACCACGGCTGGACCGCGGGGGCCTTCGAGGTCTGCACCAACCCGGCCGACCGGCCCGACTGGCGCGCCGAAGTCTCGCCGCACGTCCAGGTCGTCGAGCAGCCGAACCCCTACCGCGGCCGGCACGGGGCCGCGGCGGGGCCCTACGTCGACGCGGTCCGCGAGGCCTGCGCGGCGGCGGGCGCGGGGCGGGGCCCGGCCGCGTTCATCGTCGAGCCGCTGCTCGGGAACCAGGGCGGCGTCGAGCTGCCCGAGGGCTACCTGGCCGAGGCGTTTCGCGCCGTCCGCGATGCCGGCGGCGTCTGCATCGCCGACGAGATCCAGGTCGGATTGGGCCGGACCGGGCCCGGGATCTGGGCGTTCGAGCACGAGCGCGCGATCCCCGACATCCTCTGCATCGCCAAGGGGGCGGGCAACGGCTACCCGCTGGGCGCGGTGATCTGCCGTGCCGAGATCGCCGCCGCGCTCGCCGAGGGCACCTTCTTCTCCTCGCCCGCCGGCAGCCCGCTTTCCTGCGCGGTCGGCGTCGCCGTCCTCGATGCCCTCCGCGACGAGGACCTGCCCGCGAACGCGGCCCGCGTGGGAGGCATGCTCCGCGACGGGGTGGAGGACCTGGCCCGGCGCCACGACGCGATCGGCACGGTCCACGGGCGCGGCCTCTACCTCGGCGTCGACCTGGTCGAGGACCGCGAGACAAACTCCCCGGCGCCCGCCCTGGCCCGCCGCGTCTGCGAGCGGATGCGCCACTACGGCGTGATCATCCAGCCGACCGGCGACGCCGGCAACGTCCTCAAGCTCAAGCCCCCCCTCTGCCTAGACCGCCCCGCCGTCGACCTCCTGGTCGAGGCGCTGGGCCTGGCGCTGGACGAGTTGGAGGGTTGAGCGGCAGGCTCGGGGGCGGGCGGCCGTCCGGGCGGCGGTCCCGACCCTTGCGGCCGTCCGAGGTGGCGGGGCGGGTGTCCTGGGCTCCTCATGGGGGTCCTGGCAGGCTG